>NZ_JACJFD010000040.1:0-27021 GCF_014164415.1 Pseudoalteromonas sp. SG43-1
CGATGATAGTGTAGCATTTGCTATGTGAAAGTAGGACATTACCAGGCTTCAAATTGTAGAGAGCCCGACTAGAAATAGTCGGGCTTTTTTACGTCTGCAGAAAAGTGAAATATGCGCAATTAACACACACTCACAGCACCCCCCATCACGTAGGTAGGTCGAGCGTAGCGACTCCCGACACAAAGAGAGTGTAGTATTTGCTATGTGACTTTCTACCGCTGTGGGCACTACGACATTACCAGGCTTCAAATTAAAGAAACCCGTTACAGCAATGTGACGGGTTTTTTGCTATCTGGGATTTAATAAATAGCCAAGAACCCATGCCGAACTCAGTAGTGAAACGAAACAGCTCGAAGGCGAGCCCCGGCCAACGATAGTGTAGCATTTGCTATGTGACTTTCTACCGCTGTGGGCACTACGACACCACCAAGCTTCAAATTGTAGAGAGCCCGACTAGAAATAGTTGGGCCTTTTTACGTCTGCAGAAAAGTGAACTACGCGCAGTTAACACACACTCATATCAACATCATCACGCAGGTCGGGCGAGCGTAGCGACTCCCGACGTCAAAAGCATAAAAAACCTCCGTTCGACAATGAGTGCTAGCATTTGTACTGTGGGTAAATAATACCAATTGGTTTAACATCTGACCTAATATAAAAGCGTTAATTATCTGGTCTTGTGATAAGTATTGAACATGACCTTTAAGCTTTTATATACGCTTTGGGTAGGTTACTGAAGAGAATAAAAATAGTTAGGCAGAGGTTGATACAGAGGTTTACGCATAGAACTTAAATCTAATGGGCATGTGGTTTTTAAATAATAGTGTTCATGGAGTGCCTATCTAAACTTGCAGTATAAACTACCCTTCATTAATTGTTTTATAGCATGATAGGCGGTTAGGGGTTGCTTTAATTTCATATGTACTGAGCGTTATTAATTTTTAATCCTAAGATTAACGAAGGCCATATACTTTATATTAGAAAACTATCGACAAGACTTACTGAAAAGCAATTCATGTACTCCTTCAGCTAAAGTTTATTTTGTATTCTCTTGGTTCTAACTAACCACCTATATACGCCGATAATGAACAATGCAGCAGATCCGAAGCCACTTAACACCCAAATGACTTTTAAAATGTTACCGCCAATGCTGCCGTCATGTAGAGGGTGTATCCAGTTTTTTATTTTACTAGCCGTACTTTGCTTATCTATATTAAACACGCTCTCTAACTTTCCTGTAAGTGCATTAACCTCTATATAGCTATGTGGAAAGCGATACGAAGGATCGTTTACAGTTTGAAATCTTAATCTGTAAATAGCATTTAAGTCTGATGGTGTTTCGATCCAAGCTAAACGCGCATTCGGTAATGCTTTTTCAGCTATTAATACCGCTTCTGATAAAGAAATATCGGTTTGTTTGCTCGGTTGAATTTGTGTTTTTGGTGGGGAGTTTATATCGCTAACTAGAGCGGTTAATATAGGATCTGTTTGTTTTGGAATAGCGAGCATAACACCTGTAACAGTTAAAGCTAGTAGCGGTATGCAGAAGGTTAAACCAATTAGTTTATGCCAGTCGTATAGCAAACCTATTTTAGAGCTACGAGATTTAAATTTTAGTGCCTTTACCCACTGCCCAGGCTTTGGAAACCAAGCAAAGAATCCAGAGATAAGAAGAACTATTGAGGCTATGCCTATATAGCCAACGACGAGAGTGCCCGTTGCTCCTGTTAGTAATGAAAAATGTAAGTTGTACATCCAAGTTACTAAGTATTTTCCCCAATAGTTTTTACGTATTACTTTATCACTACTGCTAGATAGCCATACCATTAAGGGGGCAAAGCCTTGTTCTTTTGTTTCTGTTGGATTGTAGTATCGCGCGGGAATTACTGAGTTTATACCTGTGTTTTCTAATCGCCATGGCCCTTGCTTTGAAGGGAAATTGGCTCTTAGCGTATTATATGCTTGATCCCAATTAGGCGTTTTTATGTTTGTAGTAGCGTCATTTGCTGGATTTAGCAGTAAGTCTATTTGTGGATAGTAAACTAATATAGAGCCAGAAAGAGTGATAATAGTAAGTAAAACACCTACTGATAGGCCTAAGTATAAATGTAACCGCCTGAATGTTTTTCGCCATGAAAGCTTTAGTGTCATTAATTAAATAGCCGTAATGAGTAATGCAGGTTTATTGGGCATTAAGGAATGATTAATTACGCGGTATATTATATGGTTTTTGATATGAGTTGTGCGGCATTTTGTCGCACTTATTAAATTAGGTATTTAGAAAGTAAAACGCCAGCCCTTGGCTGGCGTTAAAATACAAGCTTGAAGCTTATTTAAGCTTTAGGCCCTGCATTTTTTATATCGTCTGATACGTCATACTTAGCAAAGTTTTCAGTGAAGTCAGCGGCAAGTTTTGCTGCATATTCATTGTACTTAGCTTTATCTTCCCACGTATTTATAGGATTAAGTAAGTTAGTATCTACACCTGGAACTGCTACCGGTACATCTAGGTTTAAAACATCAATGTGCTGAGTTTCAACACCGGCTAATTTACCAGATACGATTGCATCAACTACTGCGCGAGTAGTCGGAATATCAAAGCGCTTACCTGTGCCGTAAGGACCGCCAGTCCAACCTGTATTCACAAGGTATACTTTAGCGCCAAACTCGCGTACGCGCTTCATAAGAAGCTCAGCGTAAACACCTGCAGGACGTGGGAAGAATGGCGCACCAAAGCAGGTTGAAAACGTTGATTCAATATCGCTAGTAGAGCCAATCTCAGTTGAGCCAACTTTAGCTGTGTATCCACTTAAAAAGTGAAAAGCAGCAGCTTCTTCGCTAAGAACAGATACCGGTGGTAATACACCGCTTACATCACAAGTTAAAAATACAACAGCTTTTGGTTCGCCTGCGCGGTTTTCTACTTTACGTTTTTCAACATGTTCAAGTGGATATGCTGCACGGCTATTTTGAGTAAGGCTAGTGTCGTTAAAATCTGGAACGCCTTTTTCATCTAGCACTACATTCTCTAAAATAGTACCAAAGCGAATTGCATTCCAAATTACAGGTTCGTTCTTTTGTGACAGGTCGATACATTTAGCATAGCAACCGCCTTCAATATTAAACACGCTTCCAGGTGCCCAACCGTGTTCGTCATCACCAATTAAAAAGCGAGTAGGATCTGCTGAAAGAGTTGTTTTGCCCGTACCAGATAAACCGAAGAATAATGCTGTATCACCTGCTTCACCAACGTTAGCAGAACAGTGCATTGGTAATACACCTCTTGCTGGTAGTAGGAAGTTTTGCACAGAAAACATCGATTTTTTCATTTCACCGGCGTAGCGCATACCTGCTAGTAATACTTTACGCTGTGCAAAGTTAATAATAACGGTGCCATCGCTATTTGTGCCATCACGTTCCGGCTCGCATACAAACGAAGGAACGTTCATTACTTGCCATTGCGGTAAGTTTGAAGCGTTATAGTTTTGCGCTTCGATAAACATGTTTTTGGCAAAAATATGGTGCCACGCTGTTTCTGTAGTTACGACTACAGGTAGATAATGCTCAGGGTCTGCGCCAACTTCTAGGTGAGAGGTGAAGTGGTCATTACTTTGAACATGTGCTTCTACGCGAGCCCATAAAGCGTCAAATTTGTCTGCATCAAATGGGCGGTTGACATTGCCCCATTGAATGTCATCTTGAGTTGTAGCTTCTTGTACAATAAAACGATCTTTTGGTGAACGACCAGTTCGTTTTCCTGTAATTGCAACAAAAGCACCATTTGCGGCTAAAGTACCTTCGCCACGGCGGATCGCATGCTCGACAAGTTCAGCTGCGGTTAAATCGACAAAACGTGTAGCGCCTGTAGTCATGTTTATACCTAACTATGTGTGAGAGTTTGAACGGATAGCTCTGGGGTTATCAGTGCCCTTAAACTGAAATTATAGTAACAGAAGGTTTTGAGATATTCGAGCCCGTAAAGCCTCTAAAAACACATATATTTGCTAAAAAACATGAATAATTTCAATGATACCGGTGTCAGTAAATTAACAAAATTCATGACACCGGTATCATCTTTTTATAATATAAAACCGCATATTTTGCGGCTTTAATTACTATATATAAATGAAGCTGAACATTTAGTTGAAAATGCTTTTTATGTCTTGTTCGTTAAAAACATACTCTTTTAAACAGTAATGACAGTTAATGTTAACAGTCCCTTTCTCAGCTACATCTTTGAGTAGTTCTTCTTGTCCAATATTAACAAGTGCAGTAATTGTTTTATCACGACTACAACCACATTTGAATTTAATAGCTTGAGGTTCAAATACGCGAGGATTATCTTCGTGATAAAGACGTGTAAGAACAGTGTTCGCATCTAAGTGTAACAACTCTTCATTTTTAATCGTGTTACTTAATGCTTCTAAGTGCGCAAAGTCTTCAATTGATTTTTGTTTATCAACTGGGAGTACTTGTAAAAATAGACCACATGCTTTTGCGCTACCTTCAGTTGTGTCGGTTGCAAACCAAAGACGTGTTTTTAGCTGCTCAGATTGCTCAAAGTAACTTTCGATACATTCACTAAGAGTATCATGCTCTAGCGGCACTATACCCTGGTAGCGTTCACCTTTTTCAGGGGTAATAGTGATTACCATATAGCCTTGGCCAATAAGCTCTTTTACAGTTGTGCCCGTAATTTCGCTTTGTAGGCGTGCAATACCACGCATGTTTTGTTTGTCATCACCATTTATAACAGCATATTTGACAGGGCCATCACCTTGAAGCTGTACTGCAATTTCACCTTCAAACTTTAAAGTTGCGGTTAGTAAACAGGTTGCAACAAGTAGCTCACCTAGTAATGCTTTAACAGGGGCTGGGTAATTGTGGTCGGCAATCATTTCATTATAAGCATTCTCGATTTGTACGAGTTCGCCACGAACATCTAGTTCGTTGAATAAATAACGGTGAAGTAAATCTTGTTGCATGAGTGGCTATACCTAACTTGATTTCATTTTTAAAAGTTCGCGTCTTTGCTTTTTATCTGGTTTTTTATCCGGATGAGGAGCAAAAAAACTGTTATTTTTGCGTGCGATGCTGTTTTCTTCGCGTTTAGCAATACTTGCATCAGATTCTTGATACATGGTCTGTGCAATGGGGGCGCTTTGACGTTTTTCAAGCACTGTGAGTATAGTTATCAGTTTTTCATCTACACCCTGAGCAAGTTTTACTTTTGCACCAACATCTACTATTTTGCTCGCTTTTGTACGTTGGCCATTATAATGTACTTTGCCGCCTTGCACCATTTCACGTGCAACAGCACGAGTTTTATAAAATCGTGCAGCCCATAACCATTTATCTAATCGAACTTTTAACTCATCTGCATGGTCTGAGTTGGTATTAGCGTTACTTTTTTTACTCATAAGGCATTTCCCCACGTTTTATAGCTTAAAATTTATCATGAAATCATCGTAGGATGAAGGTATTACAACAGCCGTTTACTTTTTGTACTACTATGTAAAGTTAATTTAATCTGTTTACAAAGTTTAATATTAGTGTGCTTGTTGAAAGAAAAATGAAAGGGTACTATGGGTACGCGCTAACGCAGTAAATTAAAATAAGAACACTATTTATGGAACAGCAAATCCAACAACTAAAACAATTTTTAACGCGGTTACCGCATGCTAAATTAAGTGCATTAGTGACACTGTTAGTTGTTGTTTATCTTGCATTTTTATTATCAAAGCTTGTCTGGCTTTTATGGCCGAAACCACCAGTAACTCTACTTACTCCTACTCATTATGCTAATCAGCCATCTGGTGCGAGTAATAACTCAGCGCAGCATATTATTGAGCAATTTTTATTTGGTAAAAAAACTGTAACAAACAACAATAATACTGCAAAACAATCGCAGGTTATAAATAATGCGCCAGAAACACGCCTAAGTATTAATTTAACCGGTATTGTAGCTGTTAATAATGATGACCAAGCAGGCATAGCAATTATTGAATCACAAGGTAAGCAAGTAAGCTACCTTGTTGAAGAAGTTGTACTTGGCACGCGCGCTGAAGTAGCGCAGATACTGCCTGATCGTGTTATTTTAGGTATTAATGGAGGTTTTGAAACATTAATGCTTGATGGGCTCGATTTTAGTAAAAAAGTATCTATGCCTGTACTCGCTGCGCGTGACGATGCCGAAATGGGTCCGCAAAAATTAGAGCCAAGTGAATTACAAATAGACGCCACTGCAGACCCAGACGTTAAAGAAGCAATTATAGAAACACGTGAAGAGTTACTCGAAGAACCGGGCAAGTTATTTGACTATATACGTGTTTCACAGGCTATGAATGATGGTGAACTAATTGGATATCGCTTAAGTCCAGGTAAAGAACCTGAACTGTTTAAGCAAATGGGATTAAAAAATAACGATTTGGCTATTTCTATAAATGGCTATCAATTAACAGATTTAAAACAGGCTATGTCAGCTATTAACGAGCTGCGTAATAGTACAGATGCCAATATCACTATAGAACGTGATGGTGAACAAATTGATGTGCAATTTAGTCTGCAATAATTTAGCTTTGGAGTTTTAATATAATGGTTCAGGTGCTACACCTCAAAAAAATTAAAAAAGGGTTAGCTAAGTACGCGGCACTTTTTTTGGCGGCAAGTATTTCTTTGTCTGTTTCTGCTGTTGAATATGCTGCTAACTTTAAAGGCACTGATATCAACGAGTTTATTAATATTGTTGGTAAAAATCTCAATAAAACAGTAATTATTGACCCTAACGTGCGCGGCAAAGTAAATGTTCGCAGTTATGAGTTAATGGACGAAGCGCTTTATTACCAGTTCTTCTTAAATGTATTGGAAGTTTATGGCTACTCAGCTGTTGAAATGGACAATGGCATTCTTAAGGTAGAAAAAAGTTCAGACGCCAAAAAATCAAATGTGCCACTTATTACCGAAGGTAACGAAGCTAGCGGCGATATGATGATTACACGTGTTGTACGTGTCAAAAATGTAAGCGTACAAGAACTAGGCCCTTTAGTTCGTCAATTTAGCGATCAAAAAGATGGCGGCCATGTTGCTAACTTTAATGCGGCTAACGTAATGATGTTAACGGGGCATGCTGCATCGGTTAATCGCTTAGTTGAGATTATTCGCTCTGTTGATCAGGCGGGTGATAAGCGTGTAGACATTGTTAAGCTTAAATATGCAACAGCAGATGATGTTGTCTCTGTGGTAGACAATATTTATAAAGACAGCGGCAAAGGCAGCGTACCTGAGTTTTTAATTCCAAAAGTAGTCGCAGATGGCCGAACTAATAGCGTTATTGTAAGTGGTGAAGGCCAAGCACGTACACGTGCCATAGAGCTTATTAAGCGCTTAGATGGCGAATTAGAAAGCCAAGGTAATACCAAAGTGTTTTACCTAAATTATGCTAAAGCTGAAGATTTAGTAAAAGTACTGCAAGGCGTAAGTAAGTCACTTGTTGAAGATGCACAAGGCGGTACCACTAAGACTCGTAGCAGAAGTAACAACGAAAGCAGTATAGAAGCTCACCCAGATTCAAATTCACTAATTATCACCGCACAGCCAGACACAATGCGCTCACTTGAGTCGGTAATTGAACGTCTTGATATTCGCCGTGCACAAGTACTTGTAGAAGCCATTATTATTGAAGTAATGGAAGGCGACGGGGTTAACTTAGGCCTGCAGTGGATTTCTGAGCAGGGCGGTATGTTGCAATTTAACAATGGTACTACGGTTCCCGTGGGTTCATTAGCTGTTGCTGCAGAGCAAGCACAAGATACAACCGTAACTAAAACTATCATTGGTACAGAAACTGGAACCGTTACTAGTTATGACGAAACGACTGAGGGTGATTATGATGCGCTTGCTTCATTGCTAAGTGGCATTAATGGTTTAGCGCTGGGCGTTGTTAAAAATGATTGGGGCGCAATTATTCAGGCTGTTGCCACTGATACAAATTCAAATATATTGGCTACCCCTTCTATTACTACAATGGATAACGAAGAAGCCTCTATTTTAGTCGGTCAAGAAGTGCCTATTATTACAGGCTCACAAACGGGCAGTAATAATGCTAACCCATTTCAAACAGTTGAGCGTCAAGAAGTCGGTATTAAACTGATAGTTACGCCACAGATTAACGATGGCTCTGCAGTACAACTTACTATTGAGCAAGAAGTATCGAGTGTAAGTGGTGCAACTGCTGTTGATATTTCAGTTAATAAACGTGCAATTAAAACAACGGTTATGGCCGATGATGGCGGTATGGTTGTACTTGGCGGTTTAATTGACGAAGACGTACAAGAAAGTGTTTCTAAGGTACCGTTATTAGGCGATATCCCTATTTTAGGTCACCTGTTTAGATCAACAAATACAACGCGCCGTAAGCGTAATCTTATTGTATTTATTCGCCCAACCATTATTCGTGATGGTGTAAGCATGAATAAGTTAAGCTTTAATAAATATAACTTTATTCGTGGTGAGCAGTTTAAACAAAAAGAAGATGGTATTGAGTTAATGCCAATGACTGATACGCCTATTTTACCTGAGTGGAATGACGAACTAGTACTTCCACCTACGTATGAAGAGTCTCTACGTAAACAAAATGCACAAGAGCGTAAAGATGACTAATGCGATTCAAGAGATAAACCAAGATGTGGTTCATCCTCAAACGCATAATCAGGATGAGCTATTAACGAGTGATGTGTTAGTTGAGTTACCAGCAAAGCGTTTGCCGTTTTCCTATGCAAGACGCGCAGGTGTGTTGCTTGGTAAAAACAAAGATCATCGTATAGTTTACTACCGTGGTGAGCTAGATGTTGAAGTACTATTAGAAGTACGCCGTATCGCAGGCCATGGTTTTACACTTGAGCAATTGGATGATGATAAATTTGAGCTATTGCTTGAAGCGTCATACCAACGTGATAGCTCTGAAACGCAACAAATGATGGAAGATATTGGCAACGAGGTTGATTTATTCTCACTTGCTGATGAGCTCCCGCAAACTGAAGATTTACTTGCTGGTGACGATGATGCGCCAATCATCAAGCTTATTAATGCCATGCTAAGTGAAGCGATTAAAGAAGGGGCTTCTGATATTCATATCGAAACCTTCGAGCAAGAGCTTGTTATTCGCTTTAGGGTCGATGGCGTGCTTAAAGAAGTACTTAAGCCTAATCGTAAACTTGCATCGTTACTTGTATCTCGAATTAAAGTAATGGCTAAGCTTGATATAGCTGAAAAACGTATTCCACAAGATGGTCGTATTAGCTTACGTATTGCAGGGCGTGCAGTTGATGTGCGTGTATCTACAATGCCATCGAGCTTTGGTGAGCGCGTAGTACTGCGTTTACTTGACAAAAACAACGCGCGCTTAAACCTTGAAGATTTAGGTATGACTGCAGAAAATCGCGCTTTGTTTTCAGATTTAATTAGTAAACCCCACGGCATTATTTTGGTAACAGGGCCAACGGGCTCTGGCAAAAGTACCACTTTATACGCTGGTATGAGCCAAATTAACTCACGCGATCGTAATATTCTTACCGTTGAAGACCCGATAGAGTACGAAATTCCAGGCATTGGGCAAACACAAGTTAATGCAAAAGTTGATATGACATTTGCACGTGGTTTACGTGCAATATTACGTCAAGATCCAGATGTAGTAATGGTGGGTGAAATACGCGACCTTGAAACTGCGCAAATTGGTGTTCAAGCGTCACTTACCGGTCACCTTGTTATGTCTACTTTGCATACAAATACCGCATCGGGTGCAATTACACGTATGGAAGATATGGGTGTTGAACCCTTCTTACTTTCATCGTCGTTACTCGGTGTATTGTCGCAACGCTTAGTACGTACGTTATGTAATACCTGTAAAGAGGGTCACACGGCTGATGAGCATGAATGCCAGCTGTTAGGGGTTCCTTTTGAAAGCCAACCGACAATCTATCGAGCGGTGGGGTGTGAGGAGTGTAACTTTAATGGTTACCGTGGTCGTACAGGTATTCATGAGTTACTTGTGGTTGATGAAACCATACGCGAAATGATTCACAACGGTAAAGGCGAGCAAAGCGTAGAAAAATACATTCGTAAGCGCAGCCCAAGTATTCGTCAAGATGGGTGTAGCCGTGTACTGGCAGGCAAAACAACACTTGAAGAAGTATTGCGTGTTACCCGTGAGGAAGGTTAACTATGGCGGCGTTTGAATATCGTGCCTTAGATGGTCGAGGTAAAGAAAAAAAAGGCATTTTAGAAGCCGATACAGCTAAACAAATCCGCCAAACTTTACGTGATCAAAAACTAACGCCGCTTGAAGTTGTTCCTGCGGCGCAAAGTGATAAACAGGTCAAAGGCGAAAAAGCCCCTTTACTCGGTGGCTTTTTTAAGCCGACAATTTCAACCTCAGACTTAGCATTAATTACAAGGCAATTAGCAACACTTATTCAATCGGCACTTCCTGTTGAAGGCGCTGTTATGGCGGTTGCTGAGCAATGCGAAAAGCCGCGTTTAAAGCGGATGCTTATGTCGGTACGCTCAAAAGTAGTTGAAGGTTACACCCTTGCCGATGGTCTTAGTGAGTTTCCTCATGTTTTTGACGATTTATATCGTGCAATGGTAGCCGCAGGCGAAAAGTCGGGTCACCTTGACCAAGTACTTAATCGTTTAGCCGACTATACCGAGCAGCGCCAACATATGCGTAGCCAAATAACTCAGGCTATGGTTTACCCTATTATATTAGTGGTATTTGCAATTGGTATTGTGTCGGTATTACTGGGCACCGTAGTACCAAAAATATTAAAAACGTTTGAAAAAACGAAGCAAGTACTTCCTTGGACAACCGAATGGGTTATGGCGGGTAGCCATTTTGTGCAAAATTATTGGTTTATTAGTTTAATAGCTATTACAGCTATAGCCATTGGTATTAAGCATGCACTTAAGCAGCCTAAAATACGTTTTTGGTGGGATGACCGAGTGCTACATATGCCAGGTATAGGTAAAGTGGCTCGTGGTATTAACACCGCACGTTTTGCGCGTACTTTAAGTATTTTATCGTCAAGCTCGGTACCATTACTTGAAGGAATGCGTATCTCGGGTGGCGTATTAATTAACGAAAAAATTAAAAAAGCGGTTGCAGATGCATCCGACAGAGTGAGTGAGGGTGCAAGCTTAAGAGCTGCACTTCAGCAAACTAAGTTGTTTCCACCAATGATGCTGCATATGATAGCAAGTGGTGAAAAATCAGGTGAACTAGAGCAAATGTTAGAGCGTGCTGCAAATAACCAAGATCGCGAATTTGAGAGCATGGTTAATGTATCGCTTAAACTACTAGAGCCTGCGATGATCGCCTCAATGGCGGTTATTGTATTATTTATAGTAATGGCAATATTGCAGCCAATAATGGCGATGAATAAAGCTGTTGGACTTTAAGTTAGAATAAATTTTTAAATATATTAATGGTTTTACCTAAACCATTTTTACTTAAATGTTTTTAGAATAATGAGGTAATTACGTGAATAAACAATCAGGTTTTTCTTTACTAGAAGTGATGGTGGTACTGGTTATCATCGGGATGATTATGTCAATTGTTGCACCTAACATTATGGGTCAGCAAGAAGAGGCTGCTATTGATAAAGCACATCTAGATATCCAGCAATTAGAAGATGCAATGAGCTTATACAAGCTTAAAAATAAGAGCTACCCAAGCACAGAGCAAGGTCTTGAAGCGCTAGTTACCCAAACAAGCATTGAACCGGTTCCAAAACGTTTCCCTGATGGTGGCTTTATTAATGAATTACCAGAAGATCCTTGGGGTAATACTTATCAGTTAATTAGCCCAGGTGAAATTGGCAAGTTTGATATTTTTTCTATGGGCCCAGACGGTGAAGCAGGTACTGATGACGATATCGGTAACTGGGACGAAGAAAAACAATAATGCCTAAGTACACCGTTCTGTATGAACATGTTAATGCTAGAGGCTTGCTATGAAAGCAAGCCTTAAGCAGCGCCATGCAAAAAGCAGAGGCTTTAGTTTAATAGAAATTTTAGTGGTATTAGTGATCATCGCTTTTGCCACCAAAATGGTTGTATATAGCTTAGAAGGCGGTGCTGAGGAGGAGTTAGATACTCAAGCACTAAGGCTGCATACCACCATTAATATGGCATCGGAATTTGCTATTTTAAACCAAGTTGAATTGGGCTTATTAGTAGAAGAAAATACATTAGAGTATTTAGTTTTCGATGGTGAAAAGTGGATTACTTTTGACCGTGAAGATCTTTTTAAACCAATAGAATTAGACGAAAGATTAAAGCTCACTCTTAACTTAGAAGATTTAGCGTGGGCGCAAGATAACCTCTTAGAGCAATCTAACTGGCGCGAGCTTATGAGTGGCGGCGATGAAGACAGTTTACTTGAGCTTAAAAAGTTAAAAATCCCACAAGTACTTATTTTGTCATCAGGTGAGGTAAGCGCGTTTCAACTTATATTAGAGTTAAAAGAGCAAAGCGAGCCTGTGTATTACATTGAAGGTGAATTTACTGCACCAGTAAACTTTCGCCGAGAGCCAGAATAATGAAGCGCACTAAAGGGTTTACCTTATTAGAGGTGTTAGTGGCATTAAGTATTTGTGCCATGGCGGGTATAGCTGCAATGCAAGCAACAAGCGAGCATATACACCACTTAACGACTATTGAAGAGCAAACCTATGCATCTTGGGTCGCCGAAAACGTTATTATTGAACAGCGTACTAAAGGCGAACAATGGCAAGGTAAAAATAACCTTAAAGGCAGCGAAGTAATGGGCGGTGTTGAATGGTTTTGGCAGCAAGAAGTTACAGCCACTGCTGACAAAAGCTTTGTAAAACTAACCATAAATGTTTTTACGGATGAAAAATATGAGCATTCAGCATATGAGTTATCAACGTATTTAAATAAAGGCAAAAAGTAAGTGAAGCAGCGCGGGTTTACATTACTTGAAGTTATGGTTGCACTGGGTATTTTAGCTTTTGTTATTATTGCTACTCATCAAATACTCGAGACGACAACAAGAGCAAAAGATGCCTCCGATGAAAAGATTGCTGAGCTAAATGGATTGCAAACAACATTTAGATTAATGGATCAAGATTTTAGCCAAATGACCAAACGCTCAGTTCGCAATGAGTCGGGTGATGTTCAAGAACAATATTTACTTGCTGGTCGTTACGTTTTAGAAAGCCAATACGATGGTATTGCGTTTGTACGAGATGGCTGGGTAAATCCAATTAATTTATTGCCACGTTCAGAACTACAAGCCGTTGGTTATAGAGTGATAGACGATAACCTTGAGCGTGTTTATCGGGTTTATGTTGATCAGCTTGATAATATGGAACCGCGAGTTCAACGTGTACTAGAAAATGTTGAAGAACTTAAGTTTGAGTTTTTGGATGATAAAAACGAATGGCAAGAACAGTGGGAAATTAAAGCTCTCCCTAAAGCGGTTGCTGTTACGTTGCAACAAATAGAAGCAGAGCCAATTCGTCGTGTATTTTTAGTTCCTGGGCAAGGCAAAGTTGTTGCTACACAAAGTACGGATGTGAATAATGGTTAAGCAGCAATCATCGCGCGGCGCAGCACTTGTTATTGTTTTGTTTATTGTGGCATTAGCGGCTATTTTAGCAGTAGAGATGAGTGCTAATTTAATGGTTCAAGTGCAAAAAAGTACAAACTTGCAAGGTCACCAACAAGCTAAATGGTACGCCTACGGTGCAGAAGAGCTTGCTATTAAAGGGCTAATACAAAGTAAAAAAGATGATGCCGATAAAACAACACTCGATCAAGTGTGGGCAACTCAAGGTGATGCTTCATACCCTGTTGATAACGGCACGTTAAGTGGCAAAATTACTGATTTACAAGCATGTCTAAATTTAAATGCTTTAGCCATAGCGCCAGAAGAAAATAGCGCAAGTAAAACAAACCCTGCACATAAAGCACTATTTGCATTACTTGAAAACATTGAAGATTTACCTGCTGATGAATCAGAAGAGACAATGGCAGATAGCGTATTTGATTGGCTTGATGAGAACAGTATTACGTATCGCTCAGGCGCAGAAGAAGACGAGTACTTATCGCGAAATTTTCCGTATATGACAGCCAATAGCTTATTTGCATCAACATCGGAGCTGCGTTTAGTTAAGGGCTTTAACCCATTAGTGATGGAAAAAGTATTGCCATATGTATGCGTAATACCTGGCAGTACGCTTTTATCAATTAACGTAAATACATTATTGCCAGAGCAAGCGCTCATACTCAGTGCCTTGATAGAAAGCTTAAGCTTATCTGGCGCAGAAGCGGTGTTAGGCGCAAGACCGCAAACTGGCTTTGACACCATTGATGAATTTTTTGAACAGGTGAAGCAGCAAGGCGGTACTAATACTGACTCAATAAAAAGTCTATTTAGTATTAAAAGCGAATATTTTAAATTACAAACGCAGGCAAACTTTGTCGACCTGCGTTTTTCGATGACCACATTACTGCACGCTAAAGACGGCGACGTAACGATACTGGCGCGAAAATTTGGAGGCGTACAGTGACAGAAATACTGTTGATCCGCACGGGTCAAACCGAACAAGAATTACTTAACTGGTTAATTTACTCACCACAAGAACAAGAAATAATAGCCAGTGGCGAGTTACCAAATGCAGAGCATTTAAGTGAGCTAAGCGAAAAAGCACTTACCCGAGAAGTTGTCGTGTTATTACCCAGTGACCAAGTGCAATTAAAAACGGTCGCTTTGCCAACAAAATGGAATCGCAAGCTTGAGCAAGCATTGCCATACATGCTTGAAGAAGATATAGCATGTGACGTAGATGAACTGTTTATAGCAGTAGCGCAGCCGACAATGCTTGGTGAGCAACATGCAATTCGTGTAGCAATGACAGACCGTGAATGGTTTGAACAATGGCTTGCATTATTTGCTGAGCATAATCTATCAGTATACAGAATATTACCCGATGCTTTGTTGTTACCGCTTGCAGATGATGGTGCCGTAACTGCTATTGAGCTCAACAACCAATGGTTGTTTAAGCAAGGGCAATGGCATATTAGTGCGGTTGAATCTAGTTGGTTGAATGGCTATTTATCAGCCATGGGTAACCCCGACATTAAACATTTTAGTCCTGCTAATCAGTTTCCTGAAAGCGTTAACTTACAAGCCCAAACAAGCGATTACGACTTACCTTTAGCATTATTTGCAAAACAGTTAGATAGCGTTAATTTTAACTTACGCCAAGGTATGTATCAGCTTAAAAAACAAAGCGCTTTGTGGTGGGGTTACTGGAAAGGCGCCGCAATTATAGCAAGTGTTGCATTGGTTTCTACAATTACAATAAAAGCTATTGAGTTACACCAACTTAATACACAAGTAGAACTAGCTAAAGCTCAAGTAGTCGACAGATATCAAAAAGCATTTCCGGGAACTAAAGTTCGCCCTAATCTAATTAAAAGCCAAATTAAAGGCGCGTTAGATAAAATACAAGGCTCAAGTGAATCCGGCTTTTTAGATTTAACGACTAATTTGGTTGATGTATTTTCGCAAGTCAGCGAATTTACACCTGAAACACTTCGTTATGACAAACGTCGTAATGAGCTGCGCATTCGTGCACGGGCTAAAGACTTCCAAACTTTTGGTAAAGTAAAAATCATACTTGAAAAGCAAGGTTTAACTGTTGAGCAAGGGTCTTTAAATAATGACGGTGATTATGTCGTAGGCGAAATTAAACTGCGAGGTGCAGTATGAAAAAGCAGTTAATGAAACAGTGGCGTTCGCTTAAAGAGCAAGAACAACAATTGGTAATGGTCGCTGGTGGCGTGTTTATTATTTTTGTTTTAGTAATGGGAATATTTAGGCCATTAAATAACGCGATAGAAAAAGCACAGCAATCTCAAATTAAACAACAAGAGCTATTAGCTTGGGTTGATGACAGTATTGTTAAGCTAAAGGCTGCAGGCAACACCAGTGTTGCTAGCAATACAAACTTAAGCCAAGTGGTAAACTCTACTCGTGGACGCTATAAAATCAATATTAGTAAAATGCAGCCCAGTAGTGATTCACTTCGTTTGACGCTTGACTCAGTAGAGTTTAATCAGTTAATAGAATGGCTAGATGAGCTAGTAAATCAGCATGGTTTAAAAATTGAAAATTTAGATTTAAGTCGCGATGATAAATCAGGCTATGTGCGCGTAAGCCGTTTAGTATTAGAGAATTAATTAATGAAAAAAATAATAACGTTATCGGCTGTCTTTTTAATTAGTTTTATTGTGTTTTGTATTATTAAATTACCAGCACATATTGCACTAGATATAGCAAAACCGTACTTTCCAAAGCAATTAGAAGTAGGCCAAACTGTAGGCACTGTTTGGCATGGTCAAATGATGCAAGTTCGTTTTGATGGTGAACAGTTAAATAATGTGCGCTGGGATATTGCAGGCTGGAAATTATTTACAGGCAAACTAAATGCGAACATAAAATTTGGTAATCCACGAGAACGCAGTGATATTTCGGGTTACGCAGATGTAAGTTATGGTTTTTTTAATAAAAAAGTAATAGTGACTGACGCCCTAGTACGCTCAACTGTAGAGCGTGCAATGCAACGTGTGCAACTTCCTCTGCCTGTTACCGCTAAAGGGCGTGTGATATTAGAACTTGATGAATACAGCTCAGGCGCACCTTATTGTGACTCACTAAAAGGTGAAATAGCGAGCCCTAATATTGATGTTCAAGGTTTAAATGGATGGTTTAATATTGGACCTCTAGCAGGTAAGTTAAGCTGTAAGTCGGGTGATGTTGCTATATTAATTGACCCAGATAATACGCTTGGCCTTGAGGCCGATGCTACACTTAAAGCTAATTTCGACTTTAGAGTGGCAGGTTATGTAAAACCAGATGCCAGCTTACCTAAAGATGTACATGATGCGGTTAAGTTTTTAGGCCGACCAGATAACCAAGGTCGCTACCCGCTCAACTTTTAATGTTTTAATATAAAGAGTTTTAATGCAAATACCCCAATTTACTGAGTTGCACGCAAAGCAGCTTAGCTCATTTTTAAATACCCAATCTCAAGCAATGACCCTTGTACAAAGCCAAGGCTATTTATTTGGTGTAATTTGTTCGCCTAACCCATTAGATGTACATGAGTGGCTTGAGCAGATATTGCCAAACACAGCTAATGATTTAGATGAAGAAATGCTTTTTTTGTTTATGGCGCTTTATCACAAAATTAGTGAGCAGGTGTTCGAAACTGGATATAAATTACCAGACACATTTGATGCTGAATTTTGTAAGTCGTGGAGTAAAGGCTTCTTAGTTGCAACGAAAGCTTATGCAGAACCTTTGTTAAATGCACCGCAATTAGACGTTGATTTTAAACAAGCATTAGAAAGTGCGTTAAGCACACTAAGCTTTTTTGCACTCGACCAGCTAGCAATAGCTCAGATTGCCAAACAAAATAACATGACAATAGAAGCTTTGTGTCAGTATCAGTATGAATCTATGGGTGACTTTGCATTAGGGTTTGCTGAACTAATTGAAGTGGTCGCAATTAATAGTGGCTTGATAACCGACGAGAGTTGGGAAGAGTAATTATTAGAGCTAGGCGCTTAGTTTAATCTAAGTGCCTAGCTCTAATATAATATCCGTACAGCCTTGTTTGCACTTTACTATGCCTTTACCAGGTTCACTGGTGGCTAAATCAAGTGTTAAAACCCCATTACACTTCTCACACTTTAATGTTTTGCCTTGCGCTAATTGCTTGAGCATATTGCGCTGCTTATGAAATGAGTCGCTTGCTTTTTTATTTAATCCTGAAAAATCCACTACTTTGCTCGCTTTTGCTCTAATGCTTCAGTCACTATTTTACATACCGTATTTAAACGGTCGTCATAAAAATAAAGGTTTAAGTCACGCTCACGACAATAGCGTAGGTGAAATAACTGAACAGAGTCATCTGTTGTAAACGTTTTTTCTACATACTCACCTTCAGATTCAGATAGTTTAAGTTGACTGCTGATCCTATTTTTCGCCATATTTGCAGCGGGGCTTCTGTTGACCTTGCTTGCATCACTTAAAAAGCCAATGCCTTCACCTAGTAACCTTTCGCGAGGTTCTTTTATAAGTGGGTGATCGATTGTAAAAAAGGCAAGGATCACAACTACCAAAATAATAAATTTTTTCATGGATACGTAAACCTTGATCTAAGTAGGGTTGAATTACCATGCAGTGTAATAAACTGCATTTTAAAAGCAAGTAACTGGGATGAATAAATTATTAGCAATCTATGCCAGTAATTTTAACCAACATTGTTATAATGGTTAACAGCAGTCAGATATTTCTGAAATATCTGAAAGTATTCGAGAAGGCAATTTATTAAAGTAAATATGCCTAGCAAGTAACTTGCTAACTTTAAGTATAGAGTACTTGAGTATTGCTGGATTTTTATTTCCAAGCGGCGTTGAGGAACTTCGATGGACAAGCAAATTAAAGTAAAGAATATCCCTGTAGAGGTGAAAATCCAAAAACCGGATTTAAGCCGTCAAGATGATAGGTTCAATCCCCGAAATCGTATTTATGTGCGTGCTGTAAAAGGCCTACATCAATTACTTAGACAGCGCATTGGCTTCTTAGGCCTACTTGCATTTATGTTACTACCTTGGATTAATTTTAATGGCCAGCAAGCTGTGCTGTTTGATCTAATTGGTCAAAAATACAATATTTTTGGTTTAACGCTATGGCCTCAAGATTTTACTATATTAGCGTTTATCTTTATGTTGGCAGCATTTGCGTTGTTTTTAGTGACCACCTTCTATGGACGGGTGTGGTGTGGCTACACATGTCCGCAAACTGTTTGGACTTTTATTTTTATTTGGTTCGAAGAAAAGCTTGAAGGCACGGCTAATCAACGTAAAAAGCTCGATCAACGACCCATGAATTTTGATAAGTTTTGGCGTAAGACGGCAAAGCATACTAGTTGGGTATTGTTTTCGTTGTATACCGCTATTTCTTTTGTGGGTTACTTTACGCCAATAAGGGAGTTACTCCCTGACTTTGTAACGTTTGATGTAGGCGGTTATGCACTAGTCAGTATTATTTTCTTTGCTGCGTGTACCTATGGTAATGCCGGTTGGATGCGAGAAATTATGTGTTTACACATCTGTCCTTACTCTCGTTTTCAATCAGCTATGTTTGATAAAGACACATACACCGTAACGTACGACGAAAGCCGAGGTGAAAGCCGTGGTCCTCGTTCACGTAAAGTAGACCATAAAGATTTAGAACTAGGCGACTGTATAGACTGTAACTTGTGCGTTCAAGTGTGCCCAACAGGTATTGATATTAGAAATGGGCTACAAGCTGAGTGTATCAACTGTGGTGCATGTATTGATGCGTGTGATGGCGTAATGGATAAAATGGAATACCCGCGTGGGCTTATTTCATATACGACAGAGCGAAATCTCGAAACCCCAGAAAATAAAACGAATCCACTGCGAGCTAAAATTATTGGTTACACGGTCATACTTGTTGTGCTTACGGGAGCGCTTGTCGCTAATATAGCACTGCGTAAAACAATGGACTTTGATATTATTCGTGACCGAAACCAATTATATCGTGTCGATTTTGATGGTTTAGTAGAGAACACCTATACATTAAAGGTAATTAATAAAGCGCAGTACGAGCAAACCTTTAATATTAAAGTACAAGGGTTAGATAACTTTAAGTATATTGGTAAGCAGTCATTTACTGTGCAGGCAGGGGAATCTCATAACGTACCATTGTCACTTGTAATGGACCCTTATGATTTGAAGGCGCCGATGACTGAGTTTAACTTTGTGCTTTCTCCGGTAGATGAGCCGGATGAGACAATATCGCAGTCGAGTAACTTTTTTAAAGCGCGATAATCGCAACTTACCTTAATTAGGTAAGTTGATATAGCAATTAACAAAAGCGGGTATATAACCCGCTTTTATTTTATATAAGAAGAGTATGAGTAAATTTAGTTTTATTGACTTAACACCTGATCTAATACTCGATGCAATAGAAAGCGTAGGTGTGTACGCCGAATCTGGTTTATTAGCGCTCAATAGCTATGAAAACAGAGTGTACCAATTTAAAGCGGATGATGGCCTGCGTTACGTAGTGAAGTTTTATCGCCCAGAGCGCTGGAGTAAAGAGCAAATTCAAGAAGAGCATGACTTTGCATTTGAACTAGCGGATGCAGAAGTACCCGTTGTTGCCCCTATTTTATATAATGGGCAAAGCTTGTTTGAACACGAAGGGTATTTGTTTGTGTTGTTTCCAAGTGTAGGCGGGCGTTTATTTGAGGTTGATAATTTAGATCAGCTTGATGTAATGGGGCGATTGATTGGCCGTATGCACCAAGTAGCTAAAACAAAACCTTTTACTTATAGGCCAACAGTTACCTGCGAGGAGTATTTGCATACAGCCAAAGTTCATCTTCAAAAAAGTAACTTAGTGCCCATGGGAATAAATACTGCTTTTTATACTATTTTAGATTTAGTGATAGAGCAGGCGCAAAAACAGTATAAAGATGTGCAAAGTATTCGCTTACATGGTGACTGCCACGTTGGTAATATTTTATGGGCAGGTGATGCGCTAATGTTTGTTGATTTAGATGACAGCCGCCAAGGTCCTGCAATCCAAGATTTATGGATGATGCTCAGTGGCGATAGAGCGACGCAACTGTTACAGTTAGACACCCTTGTAAATGCGTATGAAGAGTTTTGTGATTTTGATCACTCTCAACTCAAATTAATTGAACCGCTGCGAGCAATGCGTATTATTCATTATATGGGATGGGTAGCTAAACGATGGAGTGATCCTGCTTTTGTGCGGAACTTTACATGGTTTGCTGATGACAAATACTGGGAGCAACAAATTTTAGCACTGAAAGAGCAACTTGCAGCATTGCAAGAAGCACCGTTAAAGTTATTGCCGTAATATTTTATTTAAAGACAAGTACAACGAGATACAAATGCTTAAAAAATTAAAACTGAGTTTATTACTTTTATGTTTACCATTTGCAGCACTTGCTGCACAGTTTGAAGTTGATAATCAATACACTGTTATAGATGTAGACAAAAGCAAGTCACCGCAAGTAACTGAGTTTTTCTCATTTTACTGTCCACATTGCTTTAAGTTTGAACCAGTAGCAAAAGCAATTGAAAAAGGCTTGCCAGAAGGCGCTGAGTTTATTAAAAACCACGTTAACTTTTTAGGTGGCGTGTCACCACAAGCACAAAGTAATTTAAGCTTTGCTTACTTAATTGCTAAGCAGCATGGTCAGGCGCAAAGTATTAGCGATCAAATTTTTAAAAGTATCCATGTTCAACGTGCACCATTAACTGAAATGAAAGACGTTAAAAAATTACTTGAAGTAAATGGTATTGATAGCGCAACATTTGATCAAGAGATTGCAAGCATGCCTGTTATTTCAGCTGAGCAAGCAATGCAAAACAAACAGAATAAATATTCAAAATTAGGCGCACTTACAGGTGTACCTACTTTTATTGTTAACGATAAATATAAAATAAACCTCAACACCATCAAAAATCAAAAAGAACTTGATGAGTTAGTAGCGTTTTTATTAGCACTATAAATTTCGGAGCATAATAATGATTAAATTAGTTAAAGCAGGTTTGCTTGCAATATTACTTCCTATGGCAGCAACAAGCTTTGCAGCAACGTATGAAGAAGGCGTGCATTACGACGTAGTTTCTGAGCGTGCAACTAAAAAGCCAGAGGTTAAAGAGTTCTTCTCATTTTACTGCCCTGCATGTAATAACATGGAAGCACTAATTGGTGAGTTTAAGCCTAAGCTTGATAAAAACGTTAAATTTAAAAAGAGCCATGTTGATTTTGTAGGTGTACGTGACCCAGAAAACCAACAGATGATGAGCCAAGCACTGGCGACAGCTGAAGTGCTTCCACAAAAAGATCAGATTATTTCTGCAATCTTTAATCATATCCATACAAAGCGCGCTAAATTTAATGAGCTTGCAGATGTAAAAGATATATTTGTAGCGCAGGGCGTTGATGGTGATAAGTTTGATAAGCTGTTTAAAAGCTTCTCGGTACGTACGCTGAGCTCTAAAATGAAACGCGACCAAGACTACTTTAAAGAAAAAGGCGCACTACGTGGCGTACCTACCTTTATTGTAAATGGTAAGTACAAATTAAACCTAGGTCGTGAGTCGGGTATTACTAAACCTGAAGACATTAGCAAATTAATAAATTACTTAGCTAACAAGTAAGTTTAGCTAAAACAAAAAAAGCTCCTTAAGGAGCTTTTTTGCTTTATAAGGATATAGCGATGGAAAAAATATTAGTATCGAGTTGTTTGCTAGGGCAGCCTGTTCGCTACGATGGCAGAGGACACGCAATTTTGCATCCACAGCTTAATTTGTGGCAAAAACAAAATAGATTAATTGTGTTTTGTCCTGAGGTCGCTGGTGGGCTTCCTACGCCTAGAGCTCCTGCTGAAATAATACAGGGGAGTGTAGTTACTAATTTAGGAGAAGATGTAACAGAACAGTTTCAAACTGGAGCTAATATAGCGCTAGAACTCTGTAAAAAGAATCAAGTTCGTTTTGCTCTACTTAAAGAATCGAGCCCTTCTTGCGGACGAAATACAATATATGATGGAAAGCATCACGGAGTAAAAATCGAAGGGCTAGGCTTAACTACAGCATTATTAATAAAAAATGGTATTCAAGTATTTAGTGAAGAGCAAATACCAGCACTTATAAAAGTACTGGCACTTTAATTTTGGCTGGTTATTTGCGCTGTAAGAAAACGCCCGACTCAATGTGATGCGTATAAGGGAACTGATCAAATATAGCAAAGCGCTTAACGTTATGCGTACGTGTTAAGTGATCAAGGTCACGCTCAAGAGTTTCAGGATTACAGGATATATAAATTATGCTTTCGTAGTTAGCCACTAAGTCACACGTTAATTCATCCATGCCCGCGCGTGGTGGATCAACTAATATGGTTTGGCAGTCATAGCTTTTTAAATCAATACCATCTAAACGAGAGAAAGTACGCTCGCCATTCATTGCTTGAGTAAACTCTTCACTAGACATACGAATAATATCTAAGTTCTCTACGTTGTTTTTAGCAATGTTGTATTGAGCAGAGTGAACAGATGATTTTGATATTTCCGTCGCTAATACTTTATTAAAACAGCCCGCTAATGCAATTGAAAAGTTACCGTTACCACAATACAATTCTAGTAAATCATTTTTAAGTGGTTTACATAAATCTTGTGCCCACTCCAGCATATTAATATTTACTTTTGCATTAGGCTGAGTAAAGCTATTTTCTACTTGTTGATAAATAAGCTCTTGCCCATTAACTGTTAAACGTTCAGTTACAAAGTCATCACCTAGTACTTCTTTTTGTTTGCGAGCACGACCTATAAAGTCAATTTTGTATTTACTGCTAAGCTTTTCTTTCAGTGCTTTAATTTCACTTAACCATTCATCATCCAGTGGTTTGTGATAAAGCAAGCTTACTAAAATTTCACCGCTTAGCGTTGATAGGTAATCGATTTGAAATAACTTACGGCGTAATATTTCACAAGGCTTAAGATTTTCAATCATCACCTGCATTATTTCACCTACTAGAGGCGCTGCTGGGTCAAATGTATCAACACGGATTTTTTCTTTTGTTTGTTGATCAAACATAATGTGAAACAGATCATCACCGTCGTGCCATACTCTAAATTCAGCACGTTGGCGGTAGTTAGTTGGCTCTGAGCTAAATACTTCTAATTGCTCCACACCAAAACGTTGAAACTGCGTACTAATTCGCTGCTCTTTTTCACTTAACTGCGCTTGGTACTGTGTGGTATCTATTTTAATAACTGCCATTAACGCTACTACCTTATCTAAGATCTGTTTATCGGCGCTATTGTAGGGAGCGCTGCGTATTTGTCTAGTTTTGGCTAGCATTTATGCTGTTTTATTGAACATTGTACTTTAGTTTTTGTTGTTATAGCCGATAATAAACTACGCACGCTTAGGAGACGAATCATGAAAATAGGTAATTATGGCTTTACGCCAAACAACAACATCAATAAATTCAATAATAAAGCTGATATACAGCAACCTACAATTACGTCTCCTCAAGATAGCTATCAACAACGAGGCCGAGAGTTGGCCGCAAAGGTGCTTGGCGATAAAATGGCTGAGCAGCTTGGATTACCTATCGCAGAAAAAAAAGCAGATAAACCACTATTTGATTTTGATGAAATAGTAAAAAACGTACTCGATTTTGTAAGTAGTGCTGTAAATAAAGCAAAAGCTAACGGCGCTGATGACGAAAAGCTCAAAGATATGCTAGGCGATGCGCGCAAAGGAGTCCAAATAGGGATTGATGACGCTGTTGATGAACTCAAAGGTACAGGCGTATTTAATGATGACATGGAAGAGGGCATTAATAAGTCCAAAGAGGGAATTTACAATGGGCTGGATAAGTTTGAAGAGTCGTTATTTAACCCACAACCTGCCAGCGTAAATATAAGCCAGGCCCAATACGTCAGTATGACGAGTAATGCAGAGTATAAATTTACTACAGCAGAAGGCGATGAGGTAAGTATTAGCTTTGCTGATGCATTTGAATCTCAATCGGCAAGTGGCTATCAGCAAAATAGTAATAGTGAGTCGTTTGCAAGCTCATCATCGCAATCTCGACAGGTATCATTTTCGATGTCGGTAAATGGTGACTTAAACGAGCAAGAGCAAGAAGCTATTAATGCGATGATGGAAGACTTACAAGATTTAAGTAAAACCTTTTTTGGTGGTGATTTAGATGAAGCATTTGAACAAGCGCAAGAGCTGAGTTTAGACAGCGATCAGCTGGTGGCTTTTTCTATGGATTTACGCCAAACAAAAACAATAGCAACAGTTAAAAGCTATGAAGAATATAAACCAGCACCAGAAAAACAAGTAGCAGAGGGTTTAGTCCCTTTTAATGACGACCTTAAAAATGCTTTTGAAAAAGCGGGTGAGCTTGGATTACAAAATCAGCTAGCTGGCATTCTCCAATGGTTAAATCAAGATCAGGAACAAATAGATAAGTTAGTAGATTATACAAAGTCTATGTTCGAAAACCTTAATCAGTTAAATTCAGCAGCCGACAGGCTTACTGATTTAGAAGCCACGCAAAGTTAAACTACTTTCTTTTATAAAAACCTCATGGCAAACTGCCGATCTTAAAGTAAAGTAGGAACGGTAGTTTGTCAGCGCATATAATGGTCTTTGATTCAGGTATTGGTGGAACTACTGTACTTGAACATATCAAGCAAAGTATCCCCAATGCTCAGTACAGCTATTTTATGGATAATGCATTACTACCTTATGGTGCTCAATCCCAACAAACTATAATTAACCGATTATGTTCACTTATTCATTTCATCAAAGCCAACACGCTTAACGTCGATTTAATTGTAATAGCGTGTAATACAGCTTCTACATCTGCACTCAGCGCTGTTCGCCAAATTACGGATATTCCTATTGTAGGTGTTGTGCCAGCAATAAAGCCTGCGGCAGAATTAACACGCTCAAATCATATTGGCTTGTTAGCCACGCCGGCAACGGTCGCCAGTTCATACACAAAAACATTAATTGCTGAACATGCACGTAATGTAATCGTTAACCTTTATAGCAGTGTTGAATTAGTAACGTTAGCTGAGGAATGCTTTTTTACAGGCTTTTTAGATACAAATAAGTTGTATCAAGTACTCGATGAACTACATATAGATAAAACTATAGATGTACTTGTACTAGGGTGTACGCACTTTCCGATATTAGCAGGGCCGATTAGTCAGTACTTTGAAGGGAATGTAAAATTACTTGATTCAGGTGTAGCGATAGCAAATAGAGTCAACTTCCTACTTAACCAACTTAACTTATGTATGGATAAACAAACAGACATAAAAAAGCCGCTGCAATATTATGCAACGGCTGATGTGTTTAGCAATAAGCTAGCGGTAAAGCTAGTTACACTGACTGATCCGTCTCAGTACGTAGAGCATTAGAATCATCTTCTTGTTTTTGTTTTGCTTCACGTACCTTTAAAGTACGTTGTTGGAACTCGCTATCGTTCAAGTTAGCAATTGCATTGTCTGCATCAGCTTGCGCCATTTCAACAAAACCAAAGCCACGACGTTTGCCAGTATTCTTATCCTTTAATAAACGAACATTGAATACTTTGCCTTGTTCTTCAAATAATGCACGAACCACACCTTCGTTTGCACGATAAGGAAGGTTACCAACATAAAGCGTTTTTGTTTTAACTTCAGCTTCTTCAGTCACATCAGATGATATTGCAGCAATAGCAATCGCACCAATTAATAAACCAGCACCAAATAGTAATGCAGGGTTTAAAGCTAAGCCGCCTAAAGCAAACTCAACAACAACAAAACCAACTACAGCAAGAATAACAGAGAAGATAAAAGATTTTTGATCGGGTAATTTCATTTTAGATCTACCAATAAACAGGAAATAAACATTAATTTAACATTGTGAACTTGCTATCTTAACGCCTAAATCAAACATAGCAATGATATTTGTATTAAATAATAAATAAGAGCATAAAAAAGCATCATCTTAGAGGGGTTTTCATGTGGTTTTACGTGGTTTTGTTCTATTTTTGTTCGAACAGTAAAAAGATCTAAAAAAAGGGTTGATCTGTTTTCGGATCTCCCTATAATGCGACCCCACTGAGACGGGAAACGCCAACGCATAGCGAGGCACGAACTACTCAGAGAGTTAAATAAAACTTCGGTTTTAAATCTTCCAAAAGAAAATTTAAAACAAAGTATTGACTCGAAAAATAAAGGGTGTATTATTCGCATCCCTTGAGACGCTAAAGCGACTCAAAACGTTCTTTAACAATATAAAGCAATCATCTGTGTGGGCACTCGTACAGATTGAGTTCTAACAGCC
>NZ_JACJFD010000041.1:0-25819 GCF_014164415.1 Pseudoalteromonas sp. SG43-1
CTGAGTTGTTCGTGCCTCGCTATGCGTTGCTGTTTCCCGTCTCAGTGGGGTCGCATTATAGGGAGATCCGAAAACAGATCAACCCTTTTTTGAAGAAAACTTGAAATAATGTGCTGTTCGCTGAGAATTTGAGCTAAACACGTTAAAAATACAACATAACCATCAAATTATTAACAACTAACGGGGTTCAAACCTATTTTATATTAGAAGTAGAGTTAAACGATCTTCATATAGAGGCTTACACCCCAGATGATCAATACGATCGTTAATGAAAGTGTTACGGCTGCAGATCCCATATCTTTGGCCCTACCTGACAATACATGTAACTCTGTACTTACTCGATCTGTTAATGCTTCAATGGCGGAGTTTAGTAATTCAACTATTAATATAATAAGCAGTGAGCTAATTAGTATGGCCCAGTGTAATAATGATGAAGCAAGCCAAAATGAAGTGGGGAATAATATAAGGCTTAGTAATAGCTCTTGTCTAAATGCGGCTTCTTCCTTAAATGCTGCTTTAAAGCCTAGGTAGGAACAATAAGTCGCTTTGAAAACGCGTTTGAGGCCTAAGCCATTTGGTTTAAGTATATCTTTCATTAAAAAACTCTATGAATGAAGGTCAAAATAAAGCCCCGCAGTGCGAGGCTTTTTATTTATGCTACACCGTATTGATCACGGTAAGCTTTAACTGAGGCTAAATGCTCATCCATTGTGCCTTGGCTTTCAAGGTAACTGATAAGATCAGCTAATTTTACAATAGAAATTACTTTGGTATTAAAGTCGCGCTCAACTTCTTGAATAGCTGATAACTCGGCTTTACCTTTTTCTTGGCGATCTAATGCTATTAAAACGCCACTAAGGTCTGCATCATTTTGTGCAATAATTTCCATGGACTCACGAATAGCGGTACCTGCGGTAATTACATCATCAACTAGCATTATTTTGCCATTGAGCTCTGAGCCTACTAACGTACCACCTTCACCGTGTGCTTTTTTCTCTTTACGGTTAAAACAGTACGGTACATCTTTATCATGGTGATCTGCTAATGCAACTGCCGTAGTTGTCGCTATTGGAATACCTTTATAAGCAGGACCAAATAATACATCATACTCTATCGATGAATCTTCCAATGCTGCAGCATAGAAGCGACCTAAACGCGCTAAATCACGACCAGTGTTAAATAAGCCAGCATTAAAAAAGTACGGACTTGTTCGCCCTGACTTTAAAGTAAACTCACCAAACTTTAATACCTGCTTCTCTAGAGCAAATTCTATAAACTCTTTTTGATAATCTTTCATATCTAGTGGCCTACCTATTTATGCTAATGCTTGCTTTTGTACGTCAATGATTTCACGTATAGAGTGTTTGGCTAAAGTAAGTAATTCATCCAGCTCATCAAACGAGAAAGGTTCACCTTCGGCTGTACCTTGAATTTCAATAATTTTACCTGTCTCAGTTAAAATTACGTTCATATCAGTCTCAGCAGCTGAATCTTCTATATACTCTAAATCGCTAATTGCTTGACCTTTGTATATGCCTACAGAAATAGCCGCAATCATATGCTTAAGTGGGTTTGAGTTAATCATACCTTTAGCACGCATATGCGTTAGTGCATCAACTAGTGCAACACATGCGCCACTTATAGAAGCAGTACGTGTACCACCATCTGCTTGAATAACATCACAGTCGATAGTAATCGTGTTTTCACCAAGGGCTTTTAAATCAACAGCCGCACGAAGTGCACGTGCAATTAAGCGTTGAATTTCCATAGTACGACCGCCCTGCTTACCACGTGCAGCTTCACGCGCATTACGTGTATGCGTTGCTCGCGGTAACATACCGTATTCAGCATTGATCCAACCCTTACCTTGGCCTTTCATGAAACGAGGAACGCCCGATTCAACAGTAGCTGTACAAAGTACTTTGGTGTTACCAAACTCAACAAGTACTGAGCCTTCAGCATGCAAAGTATAATTACGTGTAAATGTAACAGGTCTAATTTGGTTAGGTGTTCTTTCGCTTGGACGCATTGACGATCCCCTTAATTCAGAATTTGCGACATTATAAGTGTATGTGGGTATAGATACCATGCTGATTTAAATAAATAGCTGTATGCAAAATATTCAGTGTAATAAATTTTCCCTAGAGCTTATGCAGTGTTACGGTATAATCATCGTAATATTGTATTTATTAATTTAGGAAAATATCCATGATCCACAGTATGACAGCTTATGCGCGTCGCGAAATAAAAGGCGATTGGGGAACTGGCACTTGGGAAGTTCGTTCAGTGAACCAGCGTTACCTTGAAACATTTATTCGCGCACCAGAGCAATTTCGTGGCATGGAGCCAGTTATTCGTGAGCGTTTACGCAAACACTTACAACGCGGTAAAGTTGAGGTCTTTTTAAAGTTTGTAGCAAATCCAGCCCATGTTGGTGAGCTATCAATTAACCAAGCCCTTGCTGAGCAATTGATAAATAGCGCTAAATGGGTTCAACAACAAAGTAATGGCGATATTAATCCTGTTGATATATTGCGTTGGCCTGGTGTTATGGAAGCTGAAGAACTTGATATGGATAGCGTTAATACCGCACTAATTGTTGGTCTTGATCAAGTAATCGAAGATTTTAAATCAGCCCGTGGCGATGAAGGTGCAAACCTTGAAGAAATGATAGCAATCCGCCTTGATGCGATTTTAGAGCAAGTAGAAATTGTAGAAACGCATATGCCCGAGATTGCTAAGTGGCAACGTGAAAAGCTGGCTCAAAAGCTAGAAGACTTAACAGCAAACATTGACGAATCACGCCTTGAACAAGAACTTATTTACCTTGCGCAAAAACAAGATGTGGCTGAAGAATTAGATCGCTTAAAGTCTCACGTTAAAGAAACTAAAAAAATCCTTAAAAAAGGAGGTGCATGTGGCCGCCGCTTAGATTTTATGATGCAAGAATTTAATCGTGAAGCTAACACGCTAGCGTCTAAGTCTATCAATAGTGACATCACTACTGCAGCCGTAGAGCTAAAAGTACTAATTGAACAAATGCGTGAGCAGATCCAGAATATAGAATAGTGTTTTAGCCTGTTTCAACTTGTTTATAACCAATTAATAAGCCTAGATTTTTCTAGGCTTTTTGTTTTATACCGTTCATACTAGCCCCCTATTGTACGTGTCCAAGTGGTTACCATAGTGGTTACCAAACTACTTGGTAACCACTTTTGAAACCTTTGGTAACCATTTTTATATAACTCAATGAATGTAAAAGAGATCAAAGCCAAAATTAAAAATAGTACAACGCTAAGGTTTAGTGTTAGCGATGGATTGTATATAAAGCCTAATAAAGATAAGAAAAGTGGGGCATGGGAACTTCGTTATACTATGAATAAGAAACGCCACTTTATGACTTTAAAAGGGAGCAACTTTCCAGACAGGACTTTATCTGACGCTCGTATTGAAGCAGCCCTTATAAATCAAAAAATTAAGAATGGTGTAGACCCACTTGCTGAAAGAGTGAGGCAGGGACAAGAAACTATAATAACAATGAACGACCTATTCAATGACTGGTTTAAAGATAAAAGTAAGGAAATAGAAAGCTCTCATTTGCTCGAAAGACAATATAATAAAGATATAAAGCCATACATTGGTAAGCTCAAAATTGATGATGTAAATGCACGTGATATTAGAGCTATTATAAAAAATATTGCAAATGATGGGCGCCCCTCCATATCTTCAAAGTGCTTACACCTATGTAAAAACCTATTTAAGCATGCACATACACTTGACCTTACAAAGTCAAATCCTGCTGCAGCTTTTAGCCAAAAAGATGCGGGAGGCCAAAGTAAAAGTAGAGATCGAGTCCTAAGCCTACAAGAAATTGAAACTACATTTGATGTATTAAGAGAAAATTCGACTATTTTTACCAGAGATAACTATTTAGCGATGGTATTACTCCTAATATTTGGTAACCGTAAAACTGAGCTAACTCAGGCAAAATGGGATGAGTTTGATTTTAAAGAAAAGGTTTGGAATTTAGGTAAGCGGAATAAGAAAAAAAAATATATTCAAATTCCCATCGCTGACGAAGTTATACCTGTATTTGAAGAATTAAAAGTAAAATCTTGTGGCTCTGAGTATGTCTTCCCAGCAAGAAAAGTTAGTAAAAAAGGTCATATGTGCGAAAACACTTTAAATCATGCCTTAGCTAAAATGTTTGGTAAAAGTGTTAGTAAAAAGTCGTACCCTGACCTACTTGAGCCTAGAGGCATTAAGCACTTTACAATTCATGATTTAAGACGAACATGCCGTAGCTTATTAGCTGAACTTGGTTATGAAGGAAACGAGGTAACACGTTATCTAAATCATACTATTACTGGTGTTGCTGGCATTTATAACAGATATGACTATCTAGATGAACGAAGAAAGCTTGCAAGTATAATGGCAAATCAAATACTTCCTAGAGCCAAAATATCAATGGTATCTAAAGGAAATAATTTAAGTGAATAAATTCAAATTATTTCCAAAATGTACACCGCGAGAAAGTTTAAAGATTCAATCACAGCCATTTTTGGTACATGTTCAAGAGCTTGGTGAGATTGATGAGGATGATATTAATTATGCTCAGTTAGAAGAAATTGCTTCACCTATAGGCATTGAGAAGCCCAATTTAATAATATCCTCTATAAATAACTTACCAAAAGATGAGTTTGGCCAAGATATTATGTTATTGGAGAAAGAATCGATTAAGCGTAAAGCGATGCTGGTGGAGGACACTTTAAGAGCGCTTCCAGACAAGTCTAACGTAGATTACAAGTTTTGGCTTAATAAGCTAATGCATGAAATGTTTACGCTTGGCTCACGAGTGCAAGAGCATAATGACTTTGTAGAACATTTATATGCCTTAAGAGCCACAGAAAAGTATTCTAAAGACCGAACAATAGCAGGTGAGTCCTCACCTAAAAAGTATCAGTCTTTTATTGATCTTATCAATGTAATAGTAAGTGACATAAAACTACACACGCATATGTCTAAATGTAGTAGAGCGAATTTAGCAACGGCAATTGATGCTCTATTTTCTATAAATACTATTTCTCCTCCTTCACATAAAACGATTAAAACATATATTAACGATGCATATGGCTCTACCGCTAAAAAAGGTCGAAAGTCTAATTCTGCTCCATCCCTTAAGGAAGTTGAGGAGTGGGTGAAAACTAACTATAAAGATAAAATTCACTTAAAATCATAATGTTAAAATCTTTAATAAGCCCTTATCAAGCTAAGGGCTTATTAACCTATACGCAAATCAATAATATTCTCCCATCAACAATGATGAACCGGAGAAACCAATTTGAGCCAGCTAACAACACCAACAACGCAATTTACTGACCGCCTAGTCAGAGAAGCAGAAAGAGCCAAAATAACGGCAGTCTCTCGAACCAGCGCTTGGGCTTTAGAAAAAAAAGGCCTCTTTCCGAAAAGAAGAAAGCTTCATGCCGATAGCGACAGAGTTTGTTGGTTATTAAGCGAGCTTTTAGACTTTGTAAAATCTCGCGAAGTAATAAATATGGAGCGACCTCAATGAACGAGAAAAAGCTACCAGATCTTGCTATGTATATTGACGATGCTCGAATGATTAAAAAGCCTGAATTGCAAAAGCTTCTTAACATCAGTAGGTCAACACTTGGAAGGTGGATAAAGGCTGGCCATTTCCCCCCACCAGCTCATGTAATAAATGGGCGGTCCATGTGGCATTTTCAAGATTATAAAAATTGGCTATCTAATAAACACTCAAAAGCAGGTAAATAAACTGCTTTTTTTTGGCCTACTGATGACGCACTTTGAAACAAAATGTTCAGTAAAAACACGCTATTCAACAAACGAAAAACATATCTTAGTTATTATTTTAAAAGGGCTTTTATCTGTAAAGCGCCTATCCACTAATAGCGGATATTAAATAATATAAGAAAGATACCAATTAATAACTAAGGCAAATAGATATAACAATGACCTTTAAAATATCAACAACTAACTCAGTAAACTTTATATACAGAGACCATAGCTACAGAGTATTCAAACCAAAGACAAAAGGCCAAGATCTAAAAGCATTAACTAAAGTGTTTAAGCATTGTGAATTTATGCTTTCTCACTACTCTAAAGTACTCGTAGCAAGAATAGACCTAAGTACTAAATCTTATTCTATTAATAATCAGGCGTTCTTAAAATTTATTAAAAAACAGTTGTCGGTACTTACAAAACAATATAACTGCAAAGTAAGTTACATATGCGCTAGAGAGAGAAATACATCTTCAAATCATCATTATCATTTAGCTGTGTTGTTAAGCGGGCATAAAATAAATCATAGCAGTAAGTTAACCTACCAATTAAAGCATGCTTGGGAGTCTGAAGGCTTAGGCTCGGCCTCACTAGTCAAGCACCCATACTACCTAATGCACAGGGGTAATAAATTCAATATAGAACCAGCTCTATACCGCTTAAGTTATTTTACTAAACGTGCCACAAAAGAAGCTAACATTAAGGCTCATAGCTACTTATTTAGTAAACTTGAATACTCAACAGAGCACGTTGATAAACGCTTTAACGATATGCTACTCGTAAATTCAGCTATTACATACCAGCAAAATAAAGAAGCGGCTCTAATAAACCTAGATAACTCAGAGGCTGGTGGTATCAAGTTACTAAAAAGGTTATCAGCTATAAGCAGTACACAGCTAATACAATCTAAACTTCATCGCTCATTGCAGTACAGCGATCACCCTAATCAAGTTAATAACGCTGAAGTACCTTTGCAGCACTCTAAGAACCGAAGTATACACATGCAAAGTGATCGATCACCTTACGTGCACAGACAACATAAAGCACTATTAAGTGTTCGCTTTACGCGGCATTAAAATATCATAACCCATTGATTTATATATTTACTCTTTGATGGTAAGCATATAAACATTCGATTTTAAAAACTTTAAAGAAAATAGATTTTCAAAAAACAAACCCTATGAACCGAAAGTTCACCGAGCATGATCGATCATAAAAAGGCAAAAAATGAGTAAGTTTGATTTAGACAGTCTACCCAAGTGCGGGGCCAAAACACGTTCAGGTAATCCCTGCAAGCGCCTAGGCAACAAGCGAAATGGTCGATGTAAATTGCATGGAGGTCGCTCTACAGGTGCAAAAACAACCGAGGGTAAACTTGCTGTACGAACCAATCCAGTTAAAAATGGTTTTGGATGGAACCTAATGAAAGGCTATGACCCCGTATTAATAGAAGACTCACTTAAAGCATACATTCAATTATGCGATATAGTTGAGCTAAAAGGCATCAACAATAGAAAAGTAAACGAACTAGTAGCACGACACAAGGTAGCATTAGAATGCTTTAAATATCGTATTTGTGAATACTATGGCGAAAAGGCCTTTATTATTGTTCAATCTGCACTTGATGCATACTACAAAGATACTGATAGTCAGCATCTTCATTTTCATATACATACCGAGGTTGTCAAAGCCCCCTACTTCCACCAGCAAATGAGTGAAGCAAAAAAACAGTTTTTACTTATAAAAAAAGGGGTTTTATCTAAAAGCTTCCTATGAAGCAGCAAATCATTGAATTTTATAGGTAATAACGTAAAGTTTGTAAGAAGTTATATGGTTAGCTTAATAAAGGACTAAATATGCTCAAACCTAATGAAGGTAACAAATATATATTTAAAAATATTCATTTTAAAAGTGTGTACCTACCCCCTCTAAATGAAGTCGCCCAGCTATTACACTTACCAAGTAACATTAGTGGCATGATTACTCATGCCCAATCATTTTATGATTCTGACTTGTCTGTCAGTCAGAGCTCTATATTTCATTTATCAAGTCGAGGAGTAGGTAAACCAACATTTAAAAAAATTTATACATGGTTTAAATCTCTCTCTCCGAATATAAATGAGGTGTTCAACCTCAAAGTATATAAAAAAACAACTAGAGCGATGAAGGTTACCTCTAACGCGAGTACCTACTACTCATGCATATATGGATTTAACGCCAGTAAAAAAAGTAACAATAACGACAATGAATTAAACCTAGTAATAGATTGGTTAGAAGCTCGATCTCAGTTTGATTACTTAATGATGAGTGAAATACATAACAAAGCGAAATCAAAAAGTATTGATAAAAAAAGCCCAAAAGATATTTGGCAATTACAAAAACCATACTGGCAATCTCATAGCTTAGTGCCTAGCCATCAACTCACTATCTTCGATGGATTTTTCAACTCAGATAAAAAGAGAGAGAATTATACAAATGAAGATGCTCTAGCTCTTGCTGAGGCAACGTACCACTTAACATTTGATTTCTATTTATCTGCCATTGCCAACTATGAAGTAGGTCTTCACTCATACTACCGTAGAATAGATGAAAATTATAAACCCAAAAAAGGCACTAGCTTTTTTACAAATGTGCTTAATACACTAATTGAGTCCGATGAATCTAATGGCTGTTTCGACTCAGTGCTAATAGAGCTAAAAGAGCTCGTATCCTCAAACGACAAACCAATGACTTGGAGAAGGCTGGCTAGCTTTGTCCCTCTTGAAAAGTCTCAATCAGATTACACCGAAAGCGGAGAATCTTTAAATGATAGGCAATACAAACAACTAAAAGATTGGCGTAATGGTAAAAACTTACCTTCATTTTTAAGGTTAGAAAAATTTATTAAAGCTATTTTCGCTAGTCACGGCAATTACGACTCGTTAGCTATGCTCATGTATTTTAGAATTAGTCGAGGTATAGACACAAAAATACAAGAATGCTTTGAGCAAACTCATAGTGAAAAAGTGATACCAATTTTCAAGACTGTGATTGGTCAGTACCCGTCCTATTTCGAACACTTTACAGATAAATTAAATAAAGCAGCTACGTGATTACACAGCTGCTTTTATTTAAAGCTTGAACCTAATATTCATCGTCCAAAAGGTCTTCCCAGTCATCAGGGCGTTCATCTTCACCTCGGCTTTGCCAATAAGCGTCATGCTCTGGGTTTAACTGTTGTGAGCGGTTGTCATCATCATGTTGAGCCATATTATTTTTTCCCTTGTTGATTTTTGTTTGCTGCTCTAGCTGCACGAGCAGCAAAACCATTTGAATCAACACCACCACCATTTTGTTTTGCTTCATTTCTTTGTATACGGGCCAAAGCATCGGTAGTCATAGGGGTTTCTTTCTTTGTCATTTTATATCTCCAAAAAGTAAAATTTATTGCTAGGTGCTCCTAACAACGGGGAGAATAATGCCAAAGTAAATTGAGGCTGTGGTGGGGGGGAAAGAGTGTAAATTTAAATTTATTTAAAAAAGTTATGTTTAAGTGCTAGCAGCGGTAACATCTTCAGAACTATAACGAGTAAAATCAATAAAGCAATTATCGCTCTCTAAGTCATATGGCACAACTTTAAGCTTCAAATTTTCATGATAATGAAAGTCATCTAAAGGTGATTTAAAATCATCATACTTAGGATAAACCAAATATAGCTCACCGTTGCCCTGCAAGTATTTTTCACCATATGCGAATAACTGGTAAATGTCAGATTGGTTTAAATTATATTTATCTGTGGCATTTCCTAGTGCCTCATTTAAGCGCTTCCATTTTGTATCTATCACAGTCACTATTAATCTGGCTTTATCGTAAACAACAATATCTGGTTCTAACCTAAACCATTTATCACCTTTATGCTCAACCAAACCGAAAGTAGAGGGTTGCTCTTTTAAACGTAAAGCTGGTGGTAGTTGTTTAGCTAACTGGTTAGCTACATAACGCTCAAATAATTTTTCCATTGGAAATAGGAAAGAAATTCCTTTGTGATTACCAATCATAGCTATAGGAGACTTATAACTAAGAATTAACTCACACCATGGTTTAAGTGGGCGATAGTGCGCAATACTACGGTCAGTCTTCCAGTTTCTAAAATCGTTTGATATATTTTTTGATTCATCAATCTCATTGAATACAAACAATAGCTCTCTCGCTAAACGCTGATTAGCGCTAGATTTTGACCACTTTAGAACCAATTTTAGGGATGAGTGTATTAACCTGTTCTCAGCTCTATTGGATGTGAAAACATCGTGAGAAACATGAAAGTGATGATTACGCCCCGGTCGTTGCCTAAGTTGTTTCGCTACTAGCAGCTGACCTTTTAAATAAGTCGATTCTCGCTCTACTCGTTGATATTCATTTCGTATGCCTTGCTTTACCAATTTAGATACTGCATTTAAAAAATGGCTAATAAGCAATTCATACAAAGGTTGCTTTAATACCTCTAAATGCGATTGTTGAAACTCTTGTAATTTTAATTTTTCAACACTCGCTAGCATCTTCATTAATACTTTGCGTGAGTTATCAGGGCTGCTGTCTTGAGTAGATATTTTAGGTAAAATTTCAATTCTGGTTTTACAAGGAGTTTCTAGTACGCCAACAAAGTTCACAACTTGTAACGCAATCGATTTCCCATGACGTTTTACTTTAACTAGTTCGCGCTGCTTTTCATTATTACTAACACCATTAACTAACAGCCACTCAAAAGCGCTCTGGGGAATTGAGTGGCAATCAATACTGCAATCACCACCACCGTTAATTAAAAGCGCATACTCTCTAACAATTACATCATTAACCTTAGAACGCTTCATAAACACCCATATACGCTTCAGGGTTGTTTAACGCCTGAATATTGCGCTTATAGGGTATTATCCCCTCCTGCTTCCATTCAGCGCCCATGAGCTCAGCAATAGAAGTGTCAGTGAACTTTTCTTCTATAAATTTCAAGCTAGCATCTGTTTTTAAGTGATCACCTAACACTTGGCCTACACGTTCCCAGTCCTCAAAAAAGTATTCTTCAAGTAAAGGAAGTATTTCTAGCTCAAATATTTTTGCTAATCGCTCAATTGTTGGCTCATCTTTTAAAGGTAAAAAGAAGCTATGCCCAATGGTATGTTCACGATCATATAAAAGCTCTATTCGTTGATTAATGGTTTCTAGCAATTTTGCTATTTCAACTCCATCAACTTCAACATCATTGAGTAACTCATGATTTGGCATCATCTCCACAAATTCAAAGCGGCGGCGTAATGCAATATCCACCTGTGCCAGCGACTTATCAGCCGTGTTCATAGTGCCAATAATATGTAAATTTGAAGGGACTGCTAAAGGTTCTTTTGAATAAGGCAATTTCACCGATAATGACTCGGAGCCACCAGCACGCTTGCTAGGTTCGATTAATGTAATCAATTCACCAAAAATATTAGAGATATTACCTCGGTTAATTTCATCAATAATCAACACTCGTTTTTCTGAGTTATTAAACGCTTTATCTTTAATACCATGATTTACAATTGCCTCAACTAAAGGCGCAAGTACATTTGGATATCCGTTAACAATATATTTTTCCATTTCAGTACTAGTGTTCCAGTCGAATACTTTTTTAGAACGGATATCACTAATAGAAGCTTTACCTTGTTTAACCAAATGCACAAGTTCGTCAACAATAACTCGCGGCATTGGAAGCAGAGCACCATTAGGCTTTCTCAAGCTAATAATCTCGCTTGTTATACCTTCAACCATATAAGTTGAAACTTTAGATCCCACAGCCAACGACGGAATTGAGTCACTATTTAAATCATCACCAGAAAGTAGCTCTTTAAGTTTGTCTCTTATAAGCACTGGCTCTCGTAATCTATACAGAGTCATCTGAGATAAATTCTTAGTAAATAACTCATCAACGGGTAACGAAGGTTCGTAAACTCGATGCCAAATCACTTCCCGTTTTTGAGAGTAACTTTCATCATCTATAGCTGAAGGTGTGAATTCATAATCGCCTATGATTTCGGCTATCGCTCTAAACTTACGGTTACCATCCGATACAATAATCAGATCACCAATCGCCATGACATTCTTAAAGTTATGGACAGAAGTAACTCTGTAATCATTACTTTCATTTTCTATATAAATACCGTAAACATTGTATGTACCTACTATCGACTTTCTGTCTTTTGAAGAGCTAAAATCAATATTGCCGCCATAACCTAATAAAACATAATTATTCTCAATACATTGTTGATATATGTATGCATCATCTCCTTGAGTGTCACCTAAAGACATTTTCCAAACTTTCCGTCCAGTTACATCTACGGGACGCTTTTGCTGAGATATAACGGTATGAGCATTACCAGCATCACACATACGCTTAAAAATACCATCTTCAATTTCATAGCTTATCTGATGGGCTTCGTTACTATTGGCTTTTAAGCCCTCAACAAAGTCTTCATAGCTAAAGCTCTGGTGAAATGTAACAAAGCCTATGCGGTTTTTTTCCATAAGCTCATCAAAACGAGCTTTAATTTTAGTGCGGTCATTTTTGTGTTGAGCTAAAAAGTCAGGCTCGACTATTTCAAGCGCTTTATTTATTGTGTTGTAGGTTTTACCTGTACCCGGTGGCCCATAAAGTATTTGGTTTAAACTGCTGGTGGTATTGTTAATTGTTTTTTCCACTGTGTAGCCCTCTTTAGGTTCTTGCACATCTTTAGCAGTATTTGCTTCTGTATTCTTCCATTTACTTTTTAGCGGCTCAATATAGTAATCAAGCTCCGTTGCGCCAAGCTCTTGTTCAAATTCTTTACGCAGCTTTAAAAGCGCAGCATCTCTTTCACTGCATTTCATTTTGTTGTATTGGGATTTAGTTAGGCCAGCTAGAGTGACAAGTATTGAGCATCTATCGGTATTACCGAATATACGTTCATTAAAATCAGGGAAGAATAAAAACAACAGCATATGACGCAGTTGGCGGTTTTCATTATCAGGGACTTGCTCTAACCACTGGGCAAATTTAATGTGGTTATTTAATAGTGCTTCTTTTTCAGATTGATTCAGTTTTAAAAATAACTCTGTGAAGCGAATTAAATACACTAACTCGCGCCAACGCATTGTATTGTAAGCCGTACCTGAGCTACCAACACCTGTAAGCGCATTGTCAGATAAATAACGCTCTTTTGTGGCCTCATCTATTTTGTAGCCACTCCAAGCAAATACACGCTCAACACTCCCGCGCTTTGATGCAGCACCTGTATTACTTGGGCATAAAAACATTAACCACAGCATTTCAGCTGCAAGTAGTTTTGCATTAGCCGAGGCATCTGCTAGCTGAGTTTCAAGCTTTGTAAAAAAGTCGCCCTCACCTGCATCAGGGTTATCTACAAAATACTTAGTTAATTCTTCACAGTATTCACTTGTCCAAATAACAGCATCAGTTAATAGAGATTTGCCTTCAATTAAACAGTTTTTCTTAAACTCATTTGTGTTTTTTAATAGGTGTATTGAATTTCTGTTTCCGCAAAATTTAGCCATAAATTAAATTCCCTAATAATTTATAAATCCGCGTTAAATGGCAACATATACTTACCTATGAAGGCATCATCAGCAGAACGTGCTACAAATACAAAAAATGATTGTTTTAAAAACGATGTTGGAGCTAACTTCTTCTTGTATAACTTACGTTCATCTCTTGCGTTCAATAACATAAACTTTTTAAAATCAAGAATTGTATTAAACTTTTCCTTTCTTCTAATTAATGCAGCTAAAATCCATTCATCGTATTCTTGTGCAAGCGCATTTTTATATCTTTTAGTTATGCCGTAAACACGATCCCAATTTTCAACCTTTTCTTTATCTGTAAGTATCTTTTCCTTAACTTCCACATTCCAATCATTAGGCCTTTTACTACAGTTATTTTTTAGACTCACTTTTAATATAATCCCACCGACCTTACCATAAGGGTAGAAAGCCTCTTTGCGGTCGGTTCCATCATAAAGAACATCTAACATTTTTTTATAGTCTTGGTTACATTCAGAGCATGTAGGAATTAAATTCCACATGTTCGCTGCAGCAAATGGGTACTTACCTTTATACAAATAATGATCGAGGTCTTCTCTGCGAGAGCCAAATTTGTTTTTATAGCGGTTCAAGCCACAAAAAGGACATATACTTCCATTTAATTCGATAAAATCACTATAAAATCTATGAGTAGGCTTTTTATCACAATTGGCCTTTTTAAAAGGAGATAAATTCAATTTAGTCGTATAACAGTTAAGCATGAAGTCATTTAATTTCTTACCTTGTCTGTCTCCCCAAGTAATATGGTCTTCTGGTATGAATCTTTTTTCCAAACACAGAGCTTCAATCGAATTGTTGTTTATGAATTGACTATATAACTGCTGCTTTTTCACTTTTTGTTTTGGAAGGTCAGCCCTTAAATTCTCTAATGTCTCTTTAAAACTCTTACCATGACCATTGATATATCTCGTTGAAAATATTGTAGGAAAAATGCCATCATCAAAATTTAAATTACATACATAATCGTAAAAAAAGTTATTTAACAAATCCTGCATTTGAAAGCACGGGTGCCCCTCTACAACCTTTAATGCATATAACATTATTCAGTACTCTCACCAAAATCTAAATGATGACCATCTCTTAAAATAGCTTCGTACAAGTCCCTTTTATAAGGAGATTCAGCAAATAGTGATAAAGCTAACTTCATTTTTTCTACATCTTTTGATTTCAATATCTGTTTAATTGATTCTTTGGAATGTTCAGCTATTGGGCTAATTACTTCAAATAGCTCCTTTAACAAGCTATCAAATGTACCGCCATAAGTTTCTTTTCTTGGCTGTGAACAAGTTATTTTACCATTTTGCTTTTTAAATATAGTTACATTTCTACTTTTGCATGCAGAGACAAGATATGGTGAATGTGTTGATATTAAAAACTCTGAGCTTTTCTGTTTGGGTGTAAGTAAGTCATCCATAGCCAATACAAATTTAGCTCGCCATGCTGGATTGAAATGACTTTCAGGCTCATCCAATAAAAAAATTGAATCTTCCCGTGAAAAATAAACTAATGATGTGAAAACCTGAATAAACTGATGCTCGCCATCACTTAAATTTAAATAGTTCGTCTCTGCAATTGGGTTTTTAATAAGTACTCTTAGCTCATTTTCAGGAATATCAAATACTCTATGGATCTTACTCTTGCTACTGGAAATTAAATTTAAGCTATATAGTTCGTAAAGCTCTTCATAAAAATCTTGAGCTGTCTTAAATTCGTTAATAAAAGCATTTTTACTTTCCTCACAAAGAAAGAAGTCCATTTCATAAATGCGCTCTTTATTCTCATCATTGCTATTAACCATTAACGCACAGCGCTGTAACTTCTCTAGCACTCTTTCCATTCGTTGTGAGAGAACTATGCGCCCGGAATCTGTGTCAATTACTATTTGAAAAGATTGTAGTTTTTCTAAATTAATAAACTTGGAAAAATTCTTTACTAATTTTTTTGATGAATTTACAGTTGGTAAAAAATCACGACCATCCGAACCTGAGAATATAAAAGCGGTTAATAAAAGGATTTTTGTAGAATCTCTATCTAAAAAAAGTGTCCTAGAAAGCTCCCTGCTACCAGTTCTACCATCGCTAACATCTTTAAGTACTCGTCTAAACTCACGCTCACGTAGCTCATGAAATAACTGACTTATTGTTTCATTGCTTCCGGATGAATAACCAATAATGTTAGAAGGCATAACAAATGAAAGTTCTTGGGGCTCCAATACGTTACCATCAGCTTTCACCAGTAGAGACTTGCCGGCTTCCCCTTCTATTATGACATTCTTGTATTTTCTAGAAGGTAATAACTGATATTCAAGACAAAAATGAGCTTTTGTTATAGGTTTGGCTTTACGTGTATTTCGCCATAATCTGTCTAACTCAAAGAAAATTGAAGCTAATATCTCAAGTAACTTAGATTTACCAGAACCATTTAATCCGACAAAACACAGTGGTTCTAAAACTTTTGAAGATATACGGTCGTTATCAAAATTAAACTCATAAGCCTGTAATTCATTTCTAGGTTCTCGATAAGAAAGACTAATTAATTTCATTATGATTTTACCAACCGTAAAGCATAGTCACCGCTCTTAGCGTCCCAACTTTCAACCTCAAATAAAGGCTCATTTATACCGGGGACGCCTTTTAACAAATTCATTATTAATTTTTTTAATTCAACATATCCCCCCTTAAACTCGGTCAATGAACTGAACTGTTCTACGCTGAACGTAGCACCTTGAAGAGATATTTGAGCTTTATGTATTTCAGCTTGATACTTTGCTCGTAAGGTATCATTAGTGTCAGAGGCTTCAGATGTTAAATTAGCTTTAGAACTATTTCCGTCACTATCAGAGCCTTTTACCTCTTCAACTTTTTCTTTTTTGATATTGGGAGATGGCTTTTTCTTTGGTTTATCAGTAACTGACTTTCTTATACGCTTGAGCAGCTTGTCAGCTGATTCATCATTTGAATCTTGCGGCACTAATTCACCACGAAATGCTTTAGCCAGTAGTGACTGCGTTAACCTATAAACTTTCACATTCGAATCTCTGTAGTTTTTTTCTACTGCTTCAGCTAAGGCAAACAATGAGTGTACTCGGCGAACGATTTCACTTTGCTCAGCTTTTGTAGGTAATAATATTGGCATCAATTTCATCGATCCAACGTTAAAATGTTGCTGAGCAACTCCAACTTGATTATCTTTTACATTTTTTTGAGCTACAGATGAGTTCATGTAAATACAACCGAACTCTGGTATAAGTTTTTCATTTGGACGAACAATTACTAAATCAGAGCAATTTGCGTCTCCAAGATCATTAGGAATTACACAAGTAGTACCCGGTGCCCCAGAGCGAACAACCGCCAGATCCCCAGCTTCTAATCGTGACTTATATATTTTTTCATGGAACTCTGTTGAAATATATAAGAGGTTTTTTGAGTCAAACCTAAAAGCTCTTACATTCTGTGATCTTAAAAACTTAACCCCTTCACTTTGGTATTTATCAGACATTTTACCAACAAAACCCACTGTTATTTCACGGCTTAACTCGGAAAAAACAGTCTCTTCCCATCCCGATAAAGTAATGTCATTTTCCTCTCGCCACTCTTTAGTTAAATCTCCTGACGTAGCCGCGATCAGAACTGATTGTCGAAAGCGTTTTAAGATTGTTGGAATTTTATCGAGTCGTGATTGGGCTTTATTTACTTTAGCTAAGATTGAGTCGAGTTTATCTGCGATGCGAATTTGTTCGTTTAATGGAGCAACTCTAAACATGGTTTCTTTGAGATATTTGAAATGTCTTGAGTAACCACGATCTTTAATTTCAGCATTTTTCAACTGATAGAAAAAAAACTTTTCATACAGATAATCATTGGGCACCAAAACTTTTGTGCCATCAGCACCCGGAACAAAATTAAAATCAACCCACTTAACCACACGAGTATGATCACCAAAAACACAAACGGGTTTTTCTACTTTTATTACACATTGCTCATCATCGAAATAACCAGCAATAAAATTTGCACCTTGATCAATAACAGGAAATTCACCTGCTCCTTTAGTATCTTTACTTTTAACTTTGATTTTACTGGTAGGTATTTGCGTAAAAGTATCTCCGCAACTTATTTCAGCCCACCCTTTAGGCAACTCACTCACAATATAGCCTCATCCGTTTCTTCAGCAGAGCCAAGCTCTACTAAAATAGCTTGCAACTCGTGTATGGCGCCTGCCATTTCTTCTAAGGCTTCATTAATCAATACATCAGGCTCCGGTAGGTTATTGCTGTCTTCTGTTTTGTCATCTCTGATCCATGCTAAATCGAGTGAGTCATCATTTTTAGCAATGTCTTCGCGACTAAAACAACGTAGGCGGCAAGTATCAATATTGCCAATTTCACTACCATGTTGATGGTTTTTAATAAACGAGTGGCGCGCAGCTTCATCTACTTGTGTTAAGTCGCTACCAACCGCTTGATAGAACTCATCAAAATGCGCTTGCGTTAATACTGTGCGTTTACCAAACTGCGGCATGTTAGCGCGCATGTCGTACACCCACACATTTTTGGTTTGGCCTTTATCTTGTTTTACATCAGTTGGCTTTGAGAAAAACAATACATTAGTTTTTACGCCTGCCGCGTAAAAAATCCCTGTTGGTAGGCGTAAAATGGTATGTAAATTACACTTTTCCATTAAGTCTTTACGTATTGTTTGCCCTGTAGAGCCTTCAAATAAGACATTATCAGGTAATACAACAGCTGCACGACCGCCCGGTTTAAGCATGCGTAAATACATTAGGTGCAAAAAGGCGAGCTGCTTGTTACTGGTGTAAGTGATTAAATCGTCACGTGTTGGTACGCCGCCCCCTTGTTTTGTGCCAAATGGTGGGTTAGCTAAAATAAGGCTTGCTGGTGGCAGTGCTTTACCTTCGTTTGATAGAGTATCACCATATAAAATGCCTGAACTATCATCATCTACCGCGAGGTCATGTAGCATTAAATTCATCATTGCTAAGCGACGAGTATCTGGTACTAGCTCCATACCATAAAAGGTATTATGCTGGTATTTATCGTATGCGTCGGGCTCTAGGGCTTCTATATCATTATGTTGTTTTAAATAATGATGGGCGCTAATTAAAAAGCCCCCTGTTCCCGCTGTTGGGTCAACAATAACGTCGTCAAGGTTTGGCTTCATCAGCTCAACCATGGCGTTAATAAGCACGCGAGGCGTAAAGTATTGCCCTGCACCTGATTTTTTCTCGCCTGCGTTAATTTCTAGTAAGCCTTCGTACATATCGCCAAGGCCTTCGGTTTTGGCGCTGTACCAATCAAGCTTATCGATTTCGCTTACTAGCTTATTAAGTGTGACAGGCTTACGTATTACTGTACTGGCATTAGCATAAATTGCTTTAGTTATTGTGGTGCCGTGCGAGCCTAAGTGGATCAGTAATTTTTTATACTCTTCTAATCGTGTTGCACTGTCATAATGCTCTAAGTCGGCCCAGCGGTAGCCTTCAGGAATGTTGTTATCTGTGCCTGTTTCGTCAACCATTTTAAGAAACACTAAATACGTGAGCTCATTAATATATTCATGGTATGTAACCCCGTCGTCTCGGAGTAAGTTACATAGATTCCATAGTTTTGCGACTAAGTCTTGGGTGCTCATGTTTTTACCTAATTAAGTTAATACTGCTAAAAAAGTTTTTGCTTAAGTGATCAACCTAACACTAAGCTGATTGATTCGTGGTTTGCCACAGTGTTTGATTAAACATGTGCAGTACTTCAGCAATGGGTTGTTCAAATAATTTATTAGCGCGCTTTATACCGCCTTGGTGTTTAAAAATACCTTGGTCAAGCGCCGCTTCATCTACAATGGTGGTGGCCTTCATTTGTTTGGCTATAGTATTGAGCCATTGTATTTGTGGTGTTTTCCAGCTTTGACTGGCTAATATTTTAGCTAGTGCGTTATCTACACGTTGTTCAAACGGAATAAGCGCTTCGCCTATAGCCGCTTGCCTAATAAACCCGATAATACGTGCAGCGATGTCTTCGTTTTTAACTTCGCTCCACGCCACTTGTAGATCTTGTTCTCTAAAGTGGTTTTGTTCAAGCACTAAAGCAAGTTCTTTTAGGTTTTGGCGGGTTAATTCCCATGGTGCTTGCACAACTGTTTGAATAGCGAGCAAGCGGTTGCTATTGGCATTTACAAAGTCGTTAAAGGCGCGCAAATAATCATCTGGTTTTTGCCCATCACCATAGCCCGTAGTGATGTTTGTAAACTCATCTTCATGATCAGATATATACACAGGTTTAGTGCCACCAGCTACGCCTTGAATTTTACTATCAAGAATTTCACCTAAACCGGGATGCTCTATAAACCATTTAGCTACTTGCTCAGCAGGTTGTGCTTTTAAATTTTTAATGAATTGTTGTGGTGATTGCCCTGTTATGGTCTCGAACTTGTCACTTTGTTCAGGCGTTAAGTGGCGACGCTTAACTTGTAATTTAGCGATAAATTGATTTTTGGCTAATGCTTGTAAGTCTTCACTTTTGCTGTGCGCCATTTCTTGCTCTAGCTCACTAAAAGTAATATCTACATTAGTGACTACAGGCTTCATGCTGTTTACTTTTTCTAACTGCTTGTAGATATCTACAGCATCATAGATTTTAAACGGACCTTTACTTATTTCGGGACATAAACGTGTGGCGCGACCAAGCATTTGTTCAAATAAAATACGGCTATTTACACGGCGTAAAAAGACCAAATTACATATTTTTGGCACATCAACACCAGTGGTTAGTAAGTCTACCGTTACGGCTATATTTGGTAGGCGGTCGTTTTTAAACGAGCGTATTTTATCAAGCGGTTTATCTGTAGCGCCTGTAATTTTTTGAATTGCGTCGTCTTCGACTTCACCGTGGTAATCTTCACATGCCTGCTTAAAAGCTTCGACCACTTCGTCTGCGTGTTTATCTGTTACACAAAATACTAATGTTTTAGCCTCTGAGTATGGATCGATAGAATCGCTTTCGATAAGCCACTTTGTGACTGTTTTTGTGAAACTAGGAGCTATTACTTTACGGTTGAACTCTGCTACTTCAAAGTCGAGTTCATCAGGAGTGTTAAATGTTTTTATATCACTATTTTCAGCATCATATACTTTAACCTCTTCATTAATTTTATAATGAATTCCCATCTCAGAGAGCTTGGTATTGATACGTACAGGCGGTAAATGATCATTCAAATGCCCGTCAACTACTGCCTCTGTATAGCTATAACTAAATACGGGCTCACCAAATATGTCTACTGTATGTAGCGCAGGCGTTGCTGTTAGGCCTATTTTGAACGCATCAAAGTAATCAATGACTGAGCGGTATTTAGATTGGTAATCTTTTTGGTCTCTGAATAATAACTCTGTATCGCTGAGCTCTCTATCAAGCAAGTAACCACGATGGCATTCATCCACTACTATACAATCGTACTGACCTACACCGGGCTTGGTATCGTTATCGCTCGGATATAAAATACGTTTAACTAAACCTTGCACCGTTGCTACATGCACTTTGGTTCCGTCATCTGGCTTTTTATCACCTAGCTCCATAAGCTCGAAGGTATCAGCAAATGTTTGGAGTTGCTCCATTCTCACTTCTTTAAAGTCAGTTGCAGCTTGCTCACCTAATGCTGAGCGGTCAACTAAAAATAACACGCGGCGAAAACGCTCTGCTTTAAGCAATCTATAAACTAAAGCTATACAGGTTTTTGTTTTACCTGTACCTGTTGCCATAGCAACCAACGCACGGTCTTTTCCTTCTTTAATTGTTTGCTCTACTGCTTCAATGGCATCAACTTGGTAGTCTCTTAATTTAAGGTCGTAATCAAAGTCCATCGCATCGAGCTTTTGCTCTGCTTGCTGAGTGGTTTGCTTTAAATAGCCTTTTATTTCGTGTGGTGAATACCAGCCTTTAAGTGCTTTACGCCTATGAGCGTTATCCCGCACATCTAAAAACCAAATACCGCTTTCTTGCTCTAATTGCTTTAAGTAAGGTCGCCCATTAGTAGCAAACGTAAGAGGTACTTTAAAATCGCCCCATACCGCATCTAATTCGAATGACGGATTAGGCTCTAAGTCTTTGGCATAGCGTTTTGCTTGGTCGATTGCACCGTAAACGTTTTTAGCTGACTTTTTAGCCTCTACGACAGCAACAGGTGTAAGGCCCATAAATAAAATATAATCAGCAGGCCCTGATTTAGTTGGCCACTCTGCAATTGCTCTATTCTCGTTTACGACTGGCCTTGCGCCTTTTGAATATTTTAAGTTAACGCTATCCACTATCCAACCAGCAGCTGCTAACTGCTCATCGATAAGTACACGTGTTTCACTTTCATTTAGCTGAAACGCAGACTTTTCAACTCGCTGGATTTCTTGCTGCTGTGCTTGTTTATCTTTAGCATTAAACTGAGCCATATACATGATATTGGCTTTAATCATTTTATCTCTATACTCAGCTAGCAATGCTTCTTGCTCAGTAGCTATTTGTTCCCACGTTTGGCTATCTGTAAGCATTTGCTCAGAACGCTTTCGCTCGGCAGCGGCTTTTTCAGCTTCGATTTGCTTTAACTGCTCTGCAATTTTTAGACGTTCGGTTGACCTTTGACGTTCAACTTCAAGTTCATATAATTTCTCTTCAAGCTCTCTTACTTCTATAGATGGATCTTGAGGTTTAACGAATGGCGTAAATACAAACCCTTTTGCTGCTTTGCCACCATACAGCTTGTGATACCACACAGACAAAGCATGGCCTAACTGCATAGACTTTAAAGCATCTCGGTGGCTACTTGAGGTAAAATCGTGATTTGCGGTGTTACCTAATTTGCGAATAACATGGAAGGCATCTTTAATTCGTTCGTCGAGCTTTAGGGTGTAATCAAGCTCTCTTAATAGATCTACTTGCTTAACATCTTGACCAAAATCAACACCAACTCGCGCAGCGACATTTTGAGCCAAAGCTTCACCTAACTGGCGCATTTTAACTAGGGTTGTGTTTGGATCTGGGGCAAAACAGCGTTCAGCCGTTTGAGCTAAACGAAGTAGTAATTCGTCATGGTGTTTTAAAAAATCAAAGTTACTCAAATCGCTTCCCATCTCAACAGCCTAACTAATCCTTATGTGTATCAATCGATACTACCAAAGAAAATTATTACTGTGCAAAATAAAAACTAAATAAAGCGATATTACAGCTGGTTATAACCAAATTAGAGCGTAGTTATTTAATGCTATTCCAGATAGGTAACTCTTGCCAGTTTTTAGGAAAGCCCATTTCTGTTACGTCTATATTGTAAGTATCAATTAAGCTGGCTAACTTTTGCTTCCAATGGTGGTTAGGGCTAATTAAATCCATAAAGTAAGCACACATAACTAGTGTGTTGTATAGCTGCTTAGTTGTATCACTAAAGCTATTAAGTAAAACTTTATCGCCATTGGTTGGCAGCTTCATGGTGAACGTAAAATCTCGATTGTATAAACGGCAGTGGTGAGCACAAATATTACGCACCGTGGTTATGTGGTGTAAAAAAGATGAAAGTATTGTTTCTTTTACTTTATATGAATCTGCAATATCATTTTTCAGTGCTCGACGCGCTATTGCATCATAGCCTCTCGAAAGCCAACCAAAGCTCATTACTTCAGCAACTATCCAAATAGCTGGTGTTTGCTCTTTGTATTTGTAGCTTTGCTTTTTTATATTGGTATCTGAGGTTCGTTGAATTTCAGCACAAATATTACTGATGAAGTCCTCGTGATTAAACTTAGTTATGAAAGCAGTAGGCTCTAAATGTGCATGTGAGCCATGCTTTTTTGCTAAGTGGTATGCCCATTGAGTTCGCAGAGAAACTTCTATTCGTTCAATGGCGTCAAGTAGTAACAGCCTTAGCTCTCTATCAAAAGAGTACAAATTCAAAACTTGTTCAAATGTAGTATCAGACTTGAAAGTATGGTTTTGATGATCTTCAATAAATGCCCACCAATAAGTGCCTAGCCTATAATAATTGATATGACTAAGATAAAAGGCAGCTGATTCCTTATTATTAATTACTAGACCACGCTTTTCTAGAAGCTCGACTTGCTTTTCAAACGTTATGGGGGCTTTTGAGAACTGCATGAAGGTTAAATCCTTTTATCATGCTATAGAAATAATTAACCCCTCGCAGGGCGCTGAGCTTACGGGTAGCGGGAGGGGTGTTGTTACGCGTAATTATAGAGCTTAAAAGTATAATTTCAAGACATTTGTATATACCTAAGAAATATACTTGAGTGATAAAAACACTTTATAAATATAAAATCACACAAACGGATCTAACAAGTCTTCGTCAAATACTAAACCTTTGAGGTTGTTACTTTGGATAATATTTTTAAACTCATCAGTACAATAAACTTTTTGAGCGCCTTCTAGCTTAGACTTAAATAATAACTTATTTTGTACATCATCTTGCTCAAAGTTAAGTAACTCTAAACCGTCTTCAAAGCCATCTTCATACTTAGTCAAACACATGTCTTTTTGCTCTTGTCCGAAGGTAAGCAAATTAAACAACATCATGTTATTGCCTTCAGCTTTAACGGGTAAAAACTCTCCAAAACTTGCTAAACGCTCTTTCAATAACTCATATACTGGCATCTTCATTATTAAAAAATGACCTAAGCGCGATATACCATAGTCTTGTTTTTTAGCTTTACCAAAATAATCAAAGTTTAACCCCTCGGGCCATAGGTGACTAAATTCGATATTATTTAGCGAGGATGACATAAACATCCTTAGTACAATATCTGTATCAAGGTCGTTATTTTTTGAAATTATTTCTGAGAGCTCAACAATATCAAGGTCGATTACGTCGTATGTGTAAGCTTCGTTTTTAATTTGATATACAGTCACTATAAAGCCTTCCAGTTTTCATCTTTTGGTTCAAGCAAACCTGCAGGTACAGTACCCGTTTTTATTTTAACTTTAACCGTTTTCAGCCTATTCAAAAATAAAGCTTTAGGCGTAGCCGCATTACCAAAGTTAGTGTTAATCCATGTCTCATAGTTATATCTGTGTAGCTTTCGATGAGGCGGCGAAGCTGGGCTATCCCAGTTCTGGTCTTTATTTTTTTCAAAGTTAATTAACCATACACCGTTAATGGGATCGTTAATACCAACTCCATGCAGGTGAAGGTTAAGCCTTGTTTGTAACATATTCGCTGATTGGTATTGCCCAGTACCACAAATAATATGGTGAGCCTCGTGCAGCTTAGTTGGTTTAGGTTCCCCTATTGCAGCCAAGTGACGGGCAAGCTTTTGTGTTGGATGATGCTTTGCTTGTTTTAATTGCGTGACTGTAGAGCTTGCACTTAGCTCTCGGTATTCTTTTAAATTTGTTTGTAAGCGAGCGTGAGCTGTAATTCTCTCTTTCTCTTTTTGCAAATGATTAAAGTCACGAGCCATCTTATTTTTAAGATCTTCACTCGCCTTCCCTTTTTGAGCTATTCGCTTGTTATGGAACTCTTTAGCTTTTAACTCATAGTTATAAATAGCCATTTCTAATGGTGAAGGATTTTGAGGTCTCTCGGGATGAGGGTATGCGTGCATAGGTTTCATAAAACACTCTTCCTTGATTATTTAGTTATGTTTGGGTGTATAATACAAAAACTAAACAGTTTATCAATTTTTATGTATCTTATTCGGTACTGATTTAAGCTTATTTCCTCTTTAGTAAAATAAACCCTATTTATCAGAAACCGACTCCAAGCGGTTACCATACCGGTTACCATACCGGTTACCAAATACAGAAAAAACACCCTAAAAACCAGCTAAAGCACTGATAAATATAATATTAAAAAGTTTATTCTATATTCAGATCCAAAATGTTGAATAGTTTTCAGCTAAGTATGACACATTCATAACTTATCAAAACCCGAGCTTAGCTCGGGTTTTTAGTAATACCACTAATAATACTTTGAGTATTGTTACCAAGTATCTTCACCTAAGGTTAAAGCGGCATCTTATACCAATCCGTAATAATACTTAATCATTTTGCGGGGCTAAACGTGTCGCTACCTGTGTTAAAAAATTCTCAATTAGAACAACTAAATAGCGAATTTTTTGGCTAGCTATCCACACGTTTTTCCATCCTCAAAATAGATCACTTAATTAAGCGTATTGGTATTAAATCGTACTTTATTTTAGACATTAAAAAGCCCGAGACTAAGCTCGGGCTTTTTGGTAATAATTAGCTAGGCTAATAATTACGCTACGATAGTTGCTACAACACCAGCACCTACAGTACGACCACCTTCACGGATAGCAAAACGAAGACCTTCATCCATCGCGATTGGTGCGATTAGAGTTACTGTCATCTTGATGTTATCACCAGGC
>NZ_JACJFD010000042.1:0-21523 GCF_014164415.1 Pseudoalteromonas sp. SG43-1
ACCAAGCGCACAGGGCGTGCATCTGTGAAAGTGTTATGGCAAGGATGGCTTAAGTTACAAGCCATCCTGGAAGGCTACGATTTAGCAAAATCTCTTGAGTCAGACTTGTGATCAAGAGACAGCTTAAAAAGTGGCTTTGTGTTTAAAGAGCTTAATAACCTGAGTTCAGGTTGAGTAATAAATTACTCTGCGTCAGCTTCTTTGTATTTAGCAGCAGTTTCAGTAATTAACGGCTGTAATTCACCGCGTTGAAACATTTCGATAATAATGTCACAACCACCAACTAATTCGCCATCTACCCAAAGTTGTGGGAATGTTGGCCAATTTGCGTATGCTGGAAGCTCAGCACGAATGTCTGGATTAAGTAAAATATCAACGTATGCAAATGGTTCACCACATGACATTAACGCTTGCGATGCTTGTGAAGAAAAACCACAATTTGGTAATTTTGGTGACCCTTTCATGAAAAGGATTATTGGATTTTCTGAAATTTGCTGTTTAATTTTATCAATGGTTTCCATCTACAACCTCAAAGTAACGATAGCTAAATATATTTAGGTCTTGAAAATAACTCATCGTGACCACAAATATATAACTTAAAATGGGCAAATAAAGCCGCAATTGAAATAGTCTTTCGCAATAGCATTGCTGTTTGCTTAAACTTGAGTAAAATACTCAACAATTATAGTAACACTATATTACCGCTTGGTATAGGTAACTGCTCTGTTTCAACAGGCATTACGTATTACCAAATGGACTATCAACCAAAGAAGATGGAGATAAAAAAATGGCATTTGAACTACCGTCACTACCATATGCAATCGACGCACTTGAGCCACATATTTCAAAAGAAACGCTAGAGTTTCACCATGGCAAACACCACAACACTTACGTGGTTAAGCTTAATGGTTTAATCCCTGGTACTGAGTTTGAAAACAAATCTCTAGAAGAGATCGTATGTTCATCAGAAGGCGGCGTATTTAACAACGCAGCACAAATCTGGAACCATACTTTTTACTGGAACAGCTTATCTCCAAACGGCGGCGGCGAGCCTACTGGCGCAGTTGCTGATGCAATCAACGCTAAATGGGGTTCTTTTGATGCGTTTAAAGATGCATTAAATGACAAAGCAGTAAATAACTTTGGTTCAAGCTGGACGTGGTTAGTTAAGCTTGCTGATGGTTCACTAGACATCGTTAATACATCTAACGCTGCTACACCATTAACTGATGATGGCGTTACTCCAATCCTTACAGTGGATTTATGGGAACACGCTTACTACATCGATTACCGTAACGTTCGTCCAGATTACCTTAAAGGTTTTTGGTCGCTTGTTAACTGGGAATTCGCGAACGCTAACTTCGCTTAATTAGCCTTTAAACGCTAATGTAAAAAAGACGCTTAGGCGTCTTTTTTTGTTTGTTGTTTTTCACACCTAAGCGCCTCATCATTTAATAAAACGCTTTTAGTAACATGATCTTTTTTCACTTAAATTTTTAATTTTATTGCACAAAAATATACATTCGTGACTAGACTTTAAAAGGTAAGCACCTTTTTACAGCGGGTTTCGGAGGTTATTATGACGATTTTTGAGCATTACCAAGCACGATACGAAGCGGCACAGGAAGAAGAATACAGTATCGCTGAATTTCTTGAGATTTGTAAAACCGATAAGTCTGCCTACGCCAGCGCACCAGAACGCCTACTCATGGCAATTGGCGAACCACACATGGTAGATACCGCAACGGATGCACGACTAAGCCGGTTATTTTCTAATAGAGTAGTTGCACGCTACCCTGCCTTTGCTGATTTTTATGGTATGGAAGACGCCATTGAGCAAATAGTCTCTTATTTAAAACACGCCGCCCAAGGGCTTGAAGAATGCAAACAAGTGCTTTATTTACTTGGACCTGTTGGTGGGGGTAAATCATCCATTGCTGAAAAACTAAAGTATTTAATGCAACAAGTGCCTATTTATTCAATTAAAGGGTCTCCTGTAAACGACCACCCCCTCTGCTTGTTTGATCCTATCGAAGATGCAGACGTACTCAGCAAAGAATACGGTATTAAACCGCGCTACTTAAAAACCATTATGTCGCCTTGGGCTGGCAAACGCTTAAAAGAATTCAATGGTGATATTAGCCAGTTTAGAGTGGTTAAACGCTACCCTTCTATTTTAAACCAAATAGGCATTGCCAAAACCGAACCAGGAGATGAAAACAACCAAGATATTTCAGCACTGGTTGGTAAGGTCGATATTCGCCAGCTTGAGCACTTTGCCCAAAACGATCCTGATGCATACGCCTACTCTGGCTCTTTATGTTTAGCTAACCAAGGGCTGATGGAATTTGTAGAAATGTTTAAAGCGCCTATTAAAGTGCTGCATCCTTTACTTACCGCCACCCAAGAAGGTAACTATAACGGCACAGAAGGTATTAGCGCCCTGCCCTTTAATGGCATGATCCTCGCTCACTCTAATGAGTCTGAGTGGCAAACCTTTAAAAACAATAAAAACAACGAAGCATTTTTAGACCGTGTTTATATTGTAAAAGTCCCTTATTGCTTACGTGTGACTGAAGAAATTAAAATTTACGACAAATTACTTGAGCACAGCGAGCTATACAACGCGCCATGTGCACCGGGTACACTCAAAACATTGGCGCAATTTACGACGCTATCACGTTTAAAAGAGCCAGAAAATTCAAGTATCTATTCTAAAATGCGGGTATACGATGGCGAGACCCTAAAAGACACCGACCCTAAAGCAAAATCGTATCAAGAGTATCGTGATTACGCAGGTGTTGATGAAGGTATGACGGGGCTCTCTACCCGCTTTGCGTTTAAAATTTTGTCCCGTGTGTTTAACTTTGATACCACTGAGGTTGCTGCAAATCCGGTGCATTTGTTCTATGTGCTTGAGCAACAGATAGAGCGCGAGCAATTTTCAAGTGAAATAGAAGAGCGTTATTTAAGCTTTTTAAAAGGCTATTTAATTCCACAATATGTCGAGTTTATAGGTAAAGAACTGCAAACCGCTTATCTAGAATCGTACTCAGAATACGGACAAAATATTTTTGACCGTTATGTTATTTATGCAGATTTTTGGATACAAGACCAAGAATATCGCGACCCCGATACAGGGCAACTATTTGACCGCGCAGCGCTAAATGCTGAACTTGAAAAAATAGAAAAGCCAGCGGGTATTTCTAATCCTAAAGATTTTCGTAATGAAATAGTGAACTTTGTACTGCGTGCCCGTGCACACAACAACGGTAAAAACCCACTATGGACAAGCTACGAAAAACTACGCACGGTGATTGAGAAAAAAATGTTCTCTAATACCGAAGATTTACTCCCTGTTATTTCGTTTAATACTAAAACGTCTGCAGAGGATCAGCAAAAGCACGAAGACTTTGTGAACCGTATGGTCGAAAAAGGCTATACACAAAAACAAGTTCGCTTGCTTTCTGAGTGGTATTTACGGGTTAGAAAATCGCAATAACCTTCATAGTCGTAGTATATAGGAGGTCAATATGGCGCATTTTATAGATAGGCGTTTAAACGGAAAAAATAAAAGTACGCTTAATCGCCAGCGCTTTATTAGGCGCTATAAAAAACAAATTAAAGAAGCGGTTTCAGATGCGATTAACAAACGCAGCGTTACCGATTCAAGCTCTGGTGAGAGTATTTCTATTCCACAACGCGATATCAGCGAACCTACATTTCATCAAGGGCAAGGCGGGAATAGAGAACAAATTCACCCTGGTAACGATCAGTTTTCTACAGGTGATAAAATTGAGCGCCCTAAAGGCGGACAAGGCGGTGGTGCCGGTGAAGGTGACGCCAGCGATTCGGGCGAGGGACAAGATGAGTTTGTATTTTCAATATCAAAAGATGAATACCTTGATTTACTGTTTGAAGATCTAGAACTTCCTAACTTACAAGAAAACCAACTTGATAAGTTAGTGCAAATGAAAACCCATCGCGCAGGATTTTGTAGCGACGGCATGCCAAGTAATATTGACATTGTACGCTCTCTTCAAGGCTCGCTTGCACGGCGTGTTGCCATGAGTGCAGGTAAAAAACGCCGTTTAAAAGAGCTCGAAGAACAACTTGCTCTGCTGCTTGCTGGTCCACATAACGATAAAGCGGCAATTGCTTTATTACAAAAAGAAATTGCAGAATTAAAAGTGCAAATTAAGTCGGTTCCGTTTATTGATAACTACGATTTACGTTTTCGTAATTACGAAAAGCGCCCTCACCCCACCAGCAAAGCCGTGATGTTTTGTATTATGGATGTGTCAGGCTCAATGGATCAGCCAACAAAAGACATGGCAAAGCGTTTTTATATTTTGCTCTATCAATTTTTAACGCGCAGTTATAAAGACATAGAAGTTGTTTATATTCGCCACCACACACAAGCTAAAGAAGTAGACGAACAAGAGTTTTTTTACTCTCAAGAAACTGGTGGCACTATTGTTTCGAGCGCACTTAAATTAATGAACGAAATAATAAAAGAGCGTTATCACGCAAACGAGTGGAATGTATACGCCGCACAAGCCTCTGATGGCGATAACTGGGCGGACGACACCCCGCAGTGTGGTGAAATATTACGTAATAAGCTCTTAAGCGCAGTACGCTATTTTGCTTATATTGAAATAACCACTCGTGCTCATCAAAGTCTATGGCGCGAATATGAATCTATAACACACAGCCATAATAATTTCGCTATACAGCATATCCAAAGCGTTGAAGATATTTACCCAATTTTTAGGGAGCTATTTAAAAAAGGTCGTCAACAGCAAAACTCTGCATAGCCTAAAGCGAGGTAACATTATGAATGATAAACGATTGAGTGATGGCCCAGATTGGACCTTTGATTTATTAGATGAGTACCAAGGTGAAATTGCCCGTGTTGCAGCTCACTACAGGTTAGACACCTACCCTAATCAAATTGAAGTGATAACCGCAGAGCAAATGATGGATGCTTATTCAAGCGTTGGTATGCCTATTGGCTACAGTCATTGGTCGTACGGTAAAAAGTTCATTCAAACAGAGCAAAATTATAAGCGCGGACAAATGGGTCTCGCTTACGAAATAGTGATAAATTCAGACCCTTGTATTGCGTACTTAATGGAAGAAAACACCCTACCTATGCAAGCGCTTGTAATGGCACATGCGTGTTACGGACATAACTCATTTTTTAAAGGTAATTACTTATTTAAAACCTGGACCGATGCAGGTTCAATTATTGATTACTTGGTATTTGCTAAAAACTACATAAGCCGCTGTGAAGAAAAGCATGGTATTACACAAGTAGAAGCCCTACTCGACTCATGTCATGCATTAATGAATTACGGGGTCGATCGCTACAAACGTCCACAACAAATATCGCTATTTGAAGAGCAAAAACGCCAACAAGAGCGCGAAGACTACCTTCAATCGCAAGTAAACGAATTATGGCGAACTATTCCTGAGCAACAGCAAGAAACCAAAAAGAAAGTTCGCCATTTCCCTTCTGAACCTCAAGAAAATATTTTGTATTTTATTGAAAAAAATGCCCCATTACTCGATTCTTGGCAACGTGAAGTGATACGTATTGTTCGTAAAATTTCGCAATACTTTTACCCACAAAAGCAAACTCAAGTAATGAACGAAGGCTGGGCAACTTTTTGGCATTACACCATCCTTAATCACTTATATGATGAGGGAAAGCTCACCGACTCTTTCATGTTAGAGTTTTTACAAAGCCACACCAACGTAGTTTATCAGCCACCTTATAACAGTAAGTATTATTCAGGCATTAACCCATATGCTTTAGGCTTTAATATGATGGTTGATATTCGCAGAATATGTGAACACCCAACTGAAGAAGATAAACGCTGGTTTCCTGAATATGCAGGCAGTAATTGGCTAGATACACTGCATTTTGCAATGGAAAACTTTAAAGATGAGAGTTTTATTAGCCAGTTTTTATCGCCTAAGTTAATTCGTGATTTTAAATTATTTACTATTATTGACCATACTAATAATCCCCATCTAGAAATTGGCGCAATACATAACGACAACGGCTATAAAGCTGTAAGAGAAGCACTCTCTGCGCAGTACAACTTGAGTAATCATGAGCCTAACATTCAAGTGTATGATGTTGATATTAGAGGTGACCGTTCATTAACCCTACGCTATGTACCTCATAACAATATTCCTTTAGCAAACTCGCACGAGGAAGTACTTAAGCATCTTTACAGATTATGGGGCTTTAAAGTAAAACTAGAGCAAGAGTCAAATTCTGGTGAGGTTTCAATGATTGGTCAATGCCCAATAGATGACTCTAGACACACAACACAATAATGAAGAGCAATAAAATTTTCATACTGATTGGGTTTGCTCAGCAGATTGTAAAAAAAACTATTATTTAACCCTAAATTCTGGACATAAAAAATGACGCTTAAGCGTCATTTTTTATGTCTTCGTAGGCTATTACTTTATTTCGCCCTGTATTTTTAGATTGGTACAGTGCTTTATCTGCAGCCTCTATCCAGCGCTCATGATTTTTAAAATCATTACTGCTACCAGCCAGCCCTATACTTACCGTCATTGTTATTTCAAAGTGTTTATACTTAACAGGGTTAGTTTCAATCAATACCCTTAAACGCTCAGCAAATACAAAAGCGCCTTCTTTATCTGTATCAAGTAATGTTACTGCAAACTCTTCACCGCCATAGCGCCCTGCAACATCAGTTTCGCGCAGCGTCGTACGTAGTAAGTTAGATAAATGACGAAGCGATTCATCACCACAGCTATGGCCATATTCATCATTTATTTTTTTAAAGTGGTCAATATCAAACATTAATAATGTACTACAGCCACCACTTCGCTTAACTCTCAAAAACTCTTGGCGTAGCGTACCTTCCCAGTGTCCACGGTTTGCAAGCTGCGTTAAGCTATCTGTTTGACTTACTTGTTCTAATTTTTTGTTTAACTCTTCAAGCTCTTTTTTATTTACCGCGACATCTGTTACATCATACAAAATAATACAAATATGGCTAACTTCGCCCATCGTATTTGTAAGAGGGATAAATGTCGCATTTTGATACATGTAATCAGCTTTACCAGTAATAGGTCTATAATTTTTAAACCTAAAAATGTATGGCTGCTGCTCCCAAATCGTAAAAGAGCGGTTCTTTAAAACAAAAACCGATTCTGATTTACTTCTAAACCATTTTTCGTCTATTGCTGGAAATAAATCAAATAGGTCTTTATCTTTTACTGCGCTTGGTAGAAGCCCTGAATGGTTTTCCATAAAACCATTCCATACACACACCTTATAATCTCTATCAAGTACTACAAGGCCTACATCAACGGTATTAAACATATCCATAAGCCAATGGATCTCATTCATTTCTAAATCTGCAGCCATAACTTAATCTTCTAATAGGTAAGCAACTTTATACTTCAAAGTTTTAAGTGAATCTTCAGTAAATAACAGCATGAGGTCGCAATTTATATCATGGTTTTCAATACCGTAACTAATCTCTATAGCAAGGGTGCGTTGCCAACGTGACTTGTTTGATTTAACAAGCTCAGACACATCTCTGTGTTGGCCAAGTACAATCGGGTGCCCTTGACTAAATGACATATCGAGCTGTTTTGAAAGACCCGTTAAAATAGCGCCTATCAAAATATTACTAATATCCATAAGCAGCTCAAGTTCAACTTTATCGTTTAACTCGCCGTCATAGTTCATCAAAGAAGCTATTTCTTTAAAGCTTGAATCATTTAAAAGTAATAGCGCCTCGCCCGAAATACCACCGCCAATAAAGCCCTGGCACACACCCGATGTAGCTGCGTTATTATCTATAGACTGCAGCGCCATATCGAGTTCATTAACTTCCAAAATATTCACATTAGGAATTGGTAACTCTACAAATACATTAAGAAGACGTGCAAGTAAATCCCCAGCCTGCCCCATAGCAACGTTAGTTAGCTCTTGGTATATATCCCGAACATCAGGGTCGACTTGCTCTCCTAGCGAATGAGAGAGACGCTCACGCATGGCTTTATCTTTAATCCCATGGTGTTCAATTATGCTGGCTAGTTTTTCGGGAGAACATGGTTTTTGAATAAAATCGATAGCACCAAGCTCAAGCACTCTTTGGTGTGCACTTGGTTGTATATCACCAGAGACAACAACAGTGAGAATATTAAGCCCCTGTTCTTTCATAGCGATTAAAACTTCATAACCGTCCATTTCTGGCATGTTTAAATCGAGAAAAAGTATCTCTGGTTCAATTAACTTTATTTGCTTTATACAATCAACGCCGTCAATTGCAAATTCAACTTTAATGTCCCAATCTTCAGGTAATGAGCGAGCTAGCTGACGTCTAGCTAATTTCGAGTCATCACATATTAATACCGATGTTGACATATTATCTCTCTGTTTCTAAACCAGTAATGAGCATTAAAATCATTTTATGATGGTTTTTATTTTTATTATTGAAGATATCTTTTGTAACTTCATGTTAATCAAAGTTTAGCATAGTTACAATTTTTATATTTCAGAGCTAATACCCACTCTATTAAGCAGGTTTAATCACTTGGTAACTATAGCCCAGTATAATACACTGACGCCCATTGCGTTAATTTAAAAGGAAATACCTTATGTTACGTTCACTTGCCTTTGCTTTGAGTTCATTTTGTTCTGTGGCTATTGCAGCCGACTATCCAGAAAACACGCTTGATGCAGGAAAAGTATCCGCGCAAGGCAAACCAGTCACTTTATTAGGTCAAGGTATCTCAATTGGAGATAGTGCGCCAAACTTTAAAGTTGTTGATGACAACTTTATTCCAGTGACACTTGAGGATTATAAAGGCCAAGCTGTATTAATAAGTGTAGTACCCAGCCTAGATACCGGCATTTGTAGCCTGCAAACTAAGCACTTTAATGAAAAAGTAGCCTCACAATTCCCAAGTGTAGTTATGCTAACAATTAGTGCTGATTTACCATTTGCTCAAAAGCGTTTTTGCAAAGCTGAAAATATCGATAAAATCACTACGTTATCAGATTCTGTTTGGCGCGATTTTGGCCAAAAATACGGATTGATTATTAAAGATATGGGCTTATTAACGCGAACGGTATTTATTTTAGATGAAAGCCATAACGTCATTTATAAACAATTAGTTAGTAGCCTTTCAACTGAACCAGAATACAACAGCGTAATTGAGAAACTTAAAACGTTGTAAAGCCGATTAAATAGCACTGATTAAGCAATGCTAAACAGCCTTAAAACAAAAAACCGCCAATTGGCGGTTTTTTAATGTGCTTTTATATTTAACCTAAAAGCTCACCAAGTTGTGAACTTACAGCTTCAACAGCTTGTGTACCATCTAGTTTGTGGTATTGAGTATTACCAGCAGCAGCTTCTGCTTGGTAGTAATCAACTAATGGCATAGTTTGCTCGTGATAAATACCTAAACGTTTACGTACTGTTTCTTCAGTATCATCAGCGCGAACAATTAAGTCTTCCCCAGTTTCGTTGTCTTTACCTTCCACTTTTGGTGGATTATATACAATATGGTAAACACGACCAGAACCAGGATGAACGCGACGTCCGCCCATACGTTCAACAATCACTTCGTCAGCCACGTCAAATTCAATAACGTGATCAACCACTACGCCATTTTCTTTCATCGCATCAGCTTGAGGAATTGTGCGTGGGAAGCCATCAAGTAAAAAACCTTTCTCACAATCAGCTTTAGTAATACGCTCTTTTACTAAACCAATAATAATATCGTCAGAAATTAGTTGACCAGCATCCATTACTTTTTTTGCTTCTAAGCCTAATGGCGTGCCCTCTTTAATTGCTGCACGTAACATGTCGCCAGTAGAAATTTGTGGAATACCGTATTTGTCCATTAAAAACTGAGCTTGAGTACCTTTGCCTGCACCCGGCGCGCCCAAAAGAATAATGCGCATATTATTGTCCCCTAGTATGGATATTTATTTTAAAGCCTGAATTCTTCCACAAGCGCCGCCGATACTCAAGCAACTTATACTAATTGATGAGTTGTTGATGTATTTACAGCGCATTAAAAAAGGGAACATACGTTCCCTTTTATTTAAAGTATATAATTTACACTTTTATTAACTAAATAGTTAACTGACTACTTGCTTAGTTCAAGCATTAGTTTGTTTAGGCGAGTAACAAATCCTGTTGGATCTTTAAGTGTACCGCGCTCTGCAAGTAATGCTTGGTCTAATAAAACATGTGACCACTGTGAAAATTTATCTTCATCTTGTTCGTCATTCAAATGCTTAACAAGTTGATGCTCTGGGTTTAGCTCAAACACAGGTTTTGCTTCTGGTGCTGCTTGACCAACAGATTCCATTAGCTTTTGCATTTGTGAGCTCATGTCGTTGTCGTCACTTACAACACATGCTGGAGAATCTGTTAGGCGGTGCGTAAAGCGCACTTCTTTAACGTCATCACCTAGTGCTGTTTTAATACGTTCAACAAGGCCAGCCATCTCTTTTTCAGACTCTTCTTGTGCTTTTTTAGTTTCTTCGTCGTCCAGCTTACCTAGATCTAGATCACCACGTGTGATTGACTGTAGTTGCTTATCAGCAAATTCAGTTAAGTGGCTCATCATCCACTCGTCAACACGGTCACTTAGTAACAATACTTCAATCCCTTTTTTGCGGAAAATCTCTAAATGAGGAGAATTTTTCGCAGAAGTAAATGTATCAGCTACTACATAGTAAATTTTGTCTTGGTCTTCGTTCATACGTTCAACATATTGCTCAAGCGACACATCTTGCGTTTCTGAATCGGTATGAGTAGACGAAAAACGTAGTAGCTTACATACGGCTTCTTTATTTGCCGCATCTTCAGCTGGGCCTTCTTTCATTACTTGGCCAAACTCATTCCAAAATACTTGGTAATCGTCAGCTTTGTTTTTAGCCATACGCTCAAGCATTTTAATAATGCGCGATGTACACCCTTTACGAATAGCTTGCGTTACTTTGTTGTCTTGTAGAATTTCACGAGATACGTTTAGAGGTAAATCGTTTGAATCTAGTAACCCTTTTACAAAGCGAAGGTAGCTTGGCATGAACTGCTCAGCATCATCCATTACAAATACACGTTGTACGTAAAGCTTTAAGCCACTTTGACGTTCACGGTTCCATAAATCGAAAGGTGCTTTTTTAGGGATGTATAAAAGGCTCGTGTATTCAGTTTTACCTTCAACCTTATTATGTGCCCAGCTAAGTGGATCTTCCCAGTCGTGGCTTACGTGCTTGTAAAACTCTTTGTATTCTTCATCAGAAAGCTCTGACTTATCACGCGTCCACAATGCAGTTGCACGGTTAATGCTTTCCCACTCACCTGGTACTGCTGGAATTTTTTCGCCGTCTTCGCCTTCAGACTCTGGTACTTCTGCTTTAAACATTTGTACAGGTGTTGAAATATGGTCTGAGTATTTTGTAACAATGCCACGTAAGCGGTAATCGTCAGCAAATTCTTTTTCTTCATCACGAAGATGTAAAATAATGTCGGTACCACGGCCTTCTTTTTCAATTTCTTGAAGCGTGTATTCGCCTTCACCTTGAGATTCCCACTCGTAAGCGGTTGTTTCACCGGCTTTACGTGTACGAACAGTTACTAAATCAGCAACAATAAATGCTGAGTAAAAACCAACACCAAATTGACCAATTAATTGTGAATCTTTACTTTGATCACCCGTTAAGTTTTTAAAAAACTCAGCAGTACCCGACTTTGCAATAGTACCCAATGAGCTTATTACTTCATCACGTGTCATACCAATACCATTATCAGAAATGGTAATTGTATTTGCTTCTTTATCAGCACTAATACGAACACGTAAGTCGGCATCACCTTGGTAAAGGTCGCCTTGAGAAAGCGCTAAAAAGCGTAACTTGTCTGCCGCATCTGATGCGTTTGACACAAGCTCGCGTAAAAATATTTCTTTATTAGAATAAAGAGAATGAATCATTAAGTTTAATAATTGTTTTACTTCTGTTTGAAAGCCTAATGTTTCTTTTTGTGCTGCAGTCATTTATATATCTCCAATTTGCAAAGTGTCTGCGTTATGCACTTAATATGGGGTGAGGTGTTAGAACTTCAAGGGAAAAATCAAAAAAAGGTGAAACGAAAAAATAGAATATCTCGTTTATCTAAAATGGGTGCAGACAATTAATATGAATCTTTTCACCTGTTGTTGGATGTTCAAAATATAAATCGCTGGCATGTAATTGTAAGCGTCCTGCCATGTACTCACTTTGTGCACTTTTATATAAATCACAGCCTAAAATTGGATGCCCTATAAACTGGCTGTGTATTCGTAGTTGATGGGTACGTCCGGTAACGGGCGTAAATTGCACTAAGGTTCTGCACGGCTGTTTAAGCCGCTCAAGCACACTGTATTCACTCACCGCTACTTTGCCCATCGTTTGGCAAATTTTAACTCGCGGAAAAAGCAGTTTATCTTTTGCTATTGGCGCAGTAATTGACCCCACATCAACAGCTAAGCACCCTTCAAGCATCGCTACATAACGCTTTTGAATAGTGCGCGCTTGAAACTGTTTATTAAGATGCTTTGACGCTTCGGCGTTTAATCCAACAATCATAATGCCCGATGTACCCAAATCTAACCGATGCGGTAACTTAGCCTCAGCAAATGCGGCTGTTAACCCTTTTTGACCATGTACTAAACGGTAATGTACTGAGTCCCAGTTAAGGGGGTTTTTACCAGACAAACTTAATAACCCACTGGGTTTATTGATCAATAAAATATCGTCATCTTGATATAATATTTCAATAAACCCGTCGCACTTAGGCGCTACAAAGTCATCAACAATCATGTGTGGTGCTGAAGGTGTTTGCGATGTTGAGTTAGCCATTAAATTAGTCAATATCTTTTGAATGAAGCGCTTTTAAAGCCAATACTTGCTCACGTAAATCGTCTGCTACTACTTTGTCAGCGGCAATCGGGGTACCTACTGCAACCGACACCAAAGACCATTTTAATCGTGGTAGTTGCCACTTAGCTTTTCGGCTAAACATACTTCCCCACAGGCCCCCTAAATGCACAGGGATAACGGGCACAGGTGAGCGCTCAATAATGCGCTCGATTCCACGGCGAAAAATATCGATAGAGCCGTCACTGGTTAGTTTTCCTTCAGGGAAAATACCAACAAGTTCGCCTTTATTAAGCGCAGCAGCCACTTCGTCAAACGCTTTTTTAAACGCTTCTGGATTGGTTTTTTCACTGTTAATGGGAATAGCTTTGGCCATTTTAAATAACCAATGTAGGGCTGGCGAATAATAAATAGGGGCAAATACCATAAATCGGATAGGCCTTGGTGATGCTGCTAAAATAAACATCCAATCGACAAAGCTCACGTGATTACACACTATAACGGCAGCGCCTTCATCTGGAATATTACTTTCACCTTTTGTACGCACTCTGTACATACAAATAGCTAAAATATATATAATAAATCGTAAAAAGAACTCTGGTACTTTGGTATAAATATAAACAGATATAAGCAAGTTTAGCCCAGCAAGTAACAGTAGCAACTCTGAAATACTCCACTGAAAAACAGACAGCGTTACAATACTTAAAACAGCACTGCCCACCATAAACAGTGCATTTAACACATTGTTAGCCGCTATAACTCGTGAGCGACTCGACTCTTCAGTACGCTGTTGAATAAGCGCATACAGAGGTACAGTATAAAAACCAGAGCCAATACCAATGCCTGCCATCCATACAAAATGCCACAACATGTCGCCTGTTTTTAATAACTGCTCAAGCGTCAATAATTCAAGGTTTTGAGGTAAATAAGAGCTAATAGCGCTCTCTTGGCTCAGTAAGTATAAAAACAAGGTAATTAAAATAGCGCCAAAAGGCACAATTCCTAATTCTATTCGAGAGCGAGAAAGCTTTTCACACAATAACGAACCAATAGCAATACTTAGTGAAAACACAACAAGCGCGCTAGTTACAACCAGTTCATCGCCGCCCATTGTGTGTTTTACATAATTTGGTAGGGACGTTAAAATAATTGCGCCAATTAACCAAAACCAACTGATCCCGAGGACTGATTTACCAACCGATTCTGTTTGCGAATTAAGTGCTGAAAATACGTTTTTCGTGGATGAAAATATATTATAGGTAAATTTTAAGTTAGGCTCGTTTGCCTCACTAATGGGTATAAAGCGACTACTCACATAACCCATAACAGCCAGTACTAATACGGCAATACTTATAAGCGTAGGCCCTACTGATTGAGTAATATAATAGGTGCCAAAAATTGTACCAATTAATATTGCTACAAACGTGCCTGATTCAACCAAGCCATTCGCTTTTGTTAATTCGTTAGGGGCTACGTGCTGCGGTAAAATAGAGTACTTTAATGGACCAAAAAACGTACTTTGTACGCCCATTAAAAATACGGTGGCTAACATCAGCCAAACATACTGCGTTAAAATAGAGACAGCCCCTACAACCATAATAGGGATTTCACATAGCTTTACGATTCTGATTAGTTTGGATTTTTCTGTTTTTTCAGCTAGCTGCCCCGCCATTCCTGAAAATAAAAAGAAAGGTAGGATAAATAACCCAGCAGCAATATTTGAATAAAGTGCGCCATCAGCAAGCGTTGCAGCCTGGAATATCAATAAAATAAGCACTGATTGCTTATACACGTTATCGTTTATCGCTGAGAAAAACTGCGTAATAAAAAGCGGTAAAAAACGCTTACTACCCAGTAATGTACCTTGGTAGGGTTGATTATCTTTCATTGTATTCCTTACTAATTAGAGACATAGCCCAAAAATATATTATACCAATTTGTTTAATTAAATGATCTATTTTGAGGGCGGAAAAACGTGTTGATAGCTAGGCAAAAAATTCGCTATTTAGTTGTTCTAAATGAGAATTTTTTAACGCAGGTAGCGACACGTTTAGCCCCGCAAAATGATTAAGTATTATTGCGGATTGGTATTTGATTGTTTCTAAGCTTACCTTAAAAACAAAAAAGCCTACATGATTTAATCATGCAGGCCTTTATAATATCTTTTCAAATAGTAACTTAGAGTTAGTCTTGTGTAACTAAACGCCTGCCGCTAAAAGCATGCATAAGCGTTCTACCATCTACTAAATCAAGCTCGCCCCCCACAGGAATACCGTGAGCAATACGCGAAGCACCTACTTTATATTTATGACAAAGCTGAGCAATATAATGAGCTGTAGTATCGCCTTCAACGGTAGGGTTAGTCGCTAAAATAACCTCATTAATACCGCCTTGAGCAAGTTTTTGCTCTAAAACGTCTAAGCCAATTTCTTTAGGGCCGATACCGTCAATTGGCGATAAATGACCCATTAAAACAAAGTATAGCCCTAAGTACTGACCCGTTTGCTCAATGGCAAGCACGTCAGTAGGCGATTCAACAACACATAATATGCCGCTGTCTTGGCGTTTTGTACTTAAACAAATATCGCACTGAGCTTGTTCGCAAAAAGTACGACAAGACTGACAATGCCCTATGGCTGTCATTGCTTTGGTCAATGCATTGCCCAGCTGAGTGCCTCCCTTTCGGTCGCGCTCAAGCAAGTGAAAAGCAATACGTTGCGCTGACTTTGGACCAATGCCCGGTTGACAGCGCAGTGCTTCTATAAGTTGATTTAAACTATCTGAAAGTTGCATTATTTACTTAAAACGGCATTTTCATACCTGGTGGTAATTGCATACCGCCAGTTACTTTACCCATGCGCTCTTGTGTTTCTTCTGCAACACGGCGTACAGCATCGTTACATGCTGCTGCAAGTAAGTCTTCAATCATGTCTTTGTCGTCTTCCATAAGGCTTTCATCAAGCTGAACACGACGTACATTGTGGTTACCAAGCATGGTTACTTTAACTAAACCGGCACCGGCTTCGCCAACAACTTCTAATGTTGCGATTTCGTCTTGGGCTTTTTGCATGCGATCTTGCATTTGCTGCGCTTGCTTCATCATGTTGCCCATTCCACCTTTAAACATAACTTTCTCTCTTTCTTTTAATACATTAATTAACATGAACATAAGGGCGATTGTAAGTAATTACAATGCCTGAATACTGTTTTCGTCAATTTCGGCGCTAAATACTTGCTGAAATTGTACTATGTTTTCATCCGATGTGATCACATCGATTGCTTGTTGATGACGTCCTGCATCTATTTTTTGCTGAATAAGATAAGGAGAATCAATAACTCCCTTAGCAAAATTAATACTTAACGACACGTTATGCTCATAAATACTCGACAATGCGGCATCTAATCTTTGGCGAAGCATCGGTGTATCTAAATGCTTTTGTGATTCATCAACGTCTATATGTAAGCTGTTGCCTTGCTTGGTAAATATTGAATGCAACGCAAATTGGCGCATACGACCACCCAGTCCCATACGTTTAATTAAATAAGCCCATTCATCTTGTTGATGTGCAAATCTAATTTCACTAATTGGACTTTGAAAATCATCAGGCACGGGAATGCTAATTTCCTCGGGCGCTGCTTCAGGTACTTTTTGAGGGTTTATTTGCTCAAGTAGCTCTGGCGCTAGATTTTCGGTAATTGTTTGATGCTTTTCTTTAAAATCAACTTTTCGTGCTGGTTTTGTATTAGCGTGACCATGTGCCTGGCTTTCGCTCCCTGTTAGTGGGAGCTCATGCTTTTTTTCACTTGCATCTGCACTATCATTCACCCAAGGTGGGGGATCGCTAGGTGCTACGTTTGTAACGCTGTTGAGCTCGTTTGTATTTTCAGCGGTACTATCTTGGTTAACACTTTGAGCTTTAGGCATTCTTTGCTGGTGTTCAGGCTTTTTAGCGGGCGCTTGGTTTGGCTGCGCTGCTACATTATTTGCAGAGGTGCTTGTACTCTTGCTTGATAACCTACCCGCACCGGATATGTTTCTGTCACGTAAAATACGAGCAATGGCAGATTGCGCCTGCGCTTCTTGTTCAGCTATTGGCGTACTTGCATTGTGATTTGTTAAGGGCTCTGGTGAAGACTCTGAGTTTGCAGTAGGTGCAGGTTTAAAACCCTGATCTACAGCGCTACTCATTATATCGTCAAATTGCGAGGCCAGCGTTTGTTCAGCATCACTATGGAGCATATAAGCTTCATCTTCACTTTGTCGCTGGGCTTGAGCATCTGAAACAACATTGGTTTGTGGTTGCTCTTTAGCTAAAGCCTGTTGCTTTGAAGCGTTTTCACTTTGTTGAACCGGTTGCTCTACTGCAACTTGGGCAGGCTCATTATTACTTTGCACGACTTCATTATTTGATGACTGAGCGGCTGCGTTAGCTGAAGGCTCTATCTCGACGGCTTTAGGCTGCTCTGCATTGCTAACTGGCTTAGTATTATTTACTGGAGTACTACTTTGGCCAGCGACGGTGTTTTGCGATGTTTTATTTTTATTTAATATATCTCGCAGTGCATTTGCGCGGCCTTGTTTATTTGGGGCCGGCTCTTCGTTTGCTGTGTGTACAGTTTGTTGCGCGTCTGTAGGCTTAAATGCTAATAATCTTAGCATAATCATTTCAAAACCTAAGCGAGGCTCTGGTGCCCATTGTAAATCTTTTTTACCATTTAACAGCAACTGATAATAAACTTGAATTTGCTGTGGGCTCGTATGCTGTGCAACATGAGCAATATAATCTACATTTTTTTCATCAAGCCCTGCCGCTTCTGGCACTAACTGGGTTAGTTGAGTCAAATGCGTAAGTGCAATTAAATCATCAAGCAATGCCACATAATTAGGATTACGACTTGCCACCTGCGCAATCTCATCCATTAATGCAGCACCATCTTGAGCAAGTAATGTTGCAAGCAAGCTTTGGCTGTAATGGGTATCCATTAAACCAAGCATAGTTTGGACTGCTTGATTATTAATATCACCATTTGTTTGCGCAATAGCTTGGTCGGTTAAGCTAAGTGCATCACGCATACTGCCATCAGCGGCTTTTGAAATAATGCTAAGTGCATCGGTATCAAAGCTAAGCTGCTCTTGAGTAAGTACGTGTTCAAGCTGTGTTTTAATTTCACTTTGCGACAAGGCATTTAAGTTAAATTGTAGACAGCGAGATAAAATAGTAACTGGTAATTTTTGAGGATCGGTGGTCGCCAATAAAAATTTCACATGCTCTGGTGGCTCTTCAAGCGTTTTTAAAAGCGCGTTAAAGCTGTGCTTAGAAAGCATGTGAACTTCATCGATTAGGTATACTTTATAACGTCCACGCGTTGGTGCATATTGAACGTTATCAAGTATTTCGCGAGTGTCTTCTACTTTTGTACGAGAAGCCGCATCTATTTCGAGTAGGTCAATGTAGCGCCCTGCTTCTATATCCAAACAGCTGCTACATTGTCCACACGGATTTGCAGATATACCTTCATCGCAATTTAAGCTTTTAGCAAAAATACGTGCAATGGTGGTTTTACCTACACCGCGGGTTCCAGTGAATAAATAAGCGTGATGCAGTCTATTTTGCGTAAGCGCATTTACAAGCGCTTGCTTAACATGAGACTGCCCAACCAATTCATGAAAGGTTTGAGGACGCCATTTTCTCGCTAGAACCTGATAACTCATCGATTACTCGCCTTCGAATTCAACCAATTTTAGGATTTTAATACCCATTTTTTTGATGCGCTGCTCGCCACCAAGTTCTGGTAGTGATACAACAAATGCTGCATCTGTGGCTTCGCCACCTAGTTTATTAACTAACTTAGCAGTGGCTTCAATTGTGCCACCAGTTGCTAATAAGTCATCAACTAGTAATACTTTGTCGCCAGGTACAATTGCATCTACATGCAGTTCTAGCGTGTCTTCACCGTACTCAAGTAAGTAATCTTGGCGAATAACTTCGCGTGGTAACTTACCTGGTTTACGTACTGGAATAAACGGAATGCCTAACGCATAAGACAATGGCGCACCAAAAATAAAACCACGTGATTCTGTGCCTATGATTTTAGTAAAGCCCTGATCTTTATATTCTGCGATAAACGCGTCAATAGTTGCTTTAAAGGCTTCTGGATTTGCCATTAAAGTGGTTACATCGCGAAACATAATGCCCGCTTTTGGATAATCAGCAATTGTAGTTATGCTGTTTTTGATAATTGCTGGTGTTACTTGAGTCATAATTTTAACTGCTCAATTGTTTATATTACAAAGCAGGTGATTATAACCTTAACTAACCTTTAATTGCGAGTTTGGCGTTATTATAAAAGAAGTATTAAATATGGACGGGGTAATTAAAATAAAGTGGTTCAAGGCTGAAGTTAGCAACAGCCTTAATAAACGCTATACATTTTACGTTAAGCTAGTGATCCAGCCTAATATTGCATTTAAACAACCAATCCCTGCAAATACAGCTAAAAAAGCAAGAAAGTAAGTAACGTTGAACGGATCTTTAAAGTCTTTATCATCTGACATTGGTACAACCTTTTATTAAGCACGGCAAATAAGGCTGCCATAATAGACGATGTAAAATCATCAATAAAGACCTTAGCCTTGATTTTTTGTCACAATCACTCCGCGTTCAACCATAGCATTAAGAGTAACCAGTGCACCTTGAGCAATTTGCTCTGCATTAAATTGTGGTGCATGAGCTAATACCTGTTGGCAGACGTTGTCAAATGTCGCGCCTTCGCTTGCCTCTATGATTGACAATAGCAAAGCTGTCATCGCATTCGTAGCCAGAAATTGAACGTCGTCATTTTCGTCTCTATATACAACAAAATAATTAGGCTGAGGTGATGGCTCTTTTGGTTTAAAGCGATTGCTAATATTTTGAACCGGAAATTGATAACTTAAATTTCTTGCCATTTTCGATAAATATAAAGCTGAACTAGTGAGCGCTGTTGTTTGTAATTTTTTCTCTTGCTCATCTTCGTGTGCAATGGATACATCTAGCTCTACCCATTCATAATGGGCAAGCTCAAGCATAAACACGGGATCGTATTTTTTCATTTTATAATCACTTGATAAGTAATTAATAAACTCCCCTGCTATGTCTAAAAAGTACGGCGAATGACAATCATATTCGCTAAAAAACTGGCGTACGAGGGCTTGCCATTGCTTCTGGGTATATAACGTTTTTAATACCGGAAAACCTGATGATATAAAACCTTCAATGTTATTAAAAAATAGGTCGCGATAAATAGCCATACGCCTGTCTTCGATACCGCTGGGCTTTTTATTTTTTTGAGGCTCGCGAATATGCGCCATAAATTCGTTTTGTATTTCAATAAAGCTCATAACTAGGCACTCTTTTAATGTTGATAAAGGCTTATATTAAGCTCGTTGTTTTGAAACAGTTGAATCAAAGTGTTTAGCTTGTAGATCATGAATTATATCTAACTCTTTGGTTAAAACATTCATGGTAGGAATATTAAAATCGCGCTCAAGCAAGGTGGGAAATACGCCATGCACTTCGTATGCTTTATCGAGTAGCTCCCAAACAGGATCAATCACATCAGCGCCATGTGTATCAACAATTAAGTCATCAGCCTCATTATAATGGCCAGCAACATGCCCATAGGCTATACGATTAGAGGGTAACCCAGTTAAAAATGCTTGCGCGTTGTAGCCATGATTTATCGAATTAACATAAATGTTATTCACATCAAGTAAAAGCTTGCAGTCAGCTTGCTCTAAAATAATATTCGTAAATTCAAGCTCTGATAATTGCTGTCCAGGAGCACCATAATAGGAAACATTTTCTATCGCAATTTGCTGCTCTAGTATGTCTTGAACTTGTTTAATGCGAGGTACAACATGTGCTATGGCATCTTGTGTAAATGGAATGGGCATTAAGTCATACATATGCCCTGTACCGGAGCAGTAACTTAAGTGCTCACTAAAAATTTTTATATTGTGCTCTTCAAAAAACACTTTTAAAGACTTAACAAATTCAACATCAAGAGGTTCGGGAGAACCGATAGACAGTGATAATCCATGACACACAAAATTATTAGCATCGGTTAATGTTTTAAATTGCTTTTTAAAGCGTCCACCCAGTTTTAACCAGTTCTCTGGCGCAACTTCTAAAAAGTCTACTTGATTAGGTACATGCTCAAGCAGCTCATCAAGCATTTCTCGTCGTAGGCCAAGGCCCACCATCCCAAAATCTTTACTTTGAGTTTGTATCATAACTACCTCTAACTTAACAAAAAAGGGCCTTAGGGCCCTTTTAGCATAACTTATTTAGAATAAGATATTAACGGCCACCACATTTACCTTCGCCGCACTTACCTTCTTTTTTAGTTTTTTTAGCGTCGCCGCCACATTTACCTTCACCACATTTGTCTTCTGTTTTAGCTTTTGCGTCTTTTGCATCGCCGCCATACTTACCTTCGCCTCATTTACCTTCTTTTTTATCTTTTGCGCCGCCACCACATTTGCCTTCGCCGTCTTGACCTTCTTGTTTATCTTTTTCTTATCCGCCCACTTTTCCTTTG
>NZ_JACJFD010000043.1:0-19251 GCF_014164415.1 Pseudoalteromonas sp. SG43-1
ATCTTTGATCAATTTAACGAATTAAATTGCACTATAACGTCGTTAAAAATTTTTTATTTAGAACAACTAGATACAAAAATTTTTGCCTAGTTCTAGCGTAATTTTCTTAACGTTAAATAGACCCCGTATATAAGCAGGTTGGTATTATTATCGAGATAGTATTAAACCAATACCGTTACTTCTTAACCTTACCCTTAAGAACATAAATTTCACCATCGAAACTGCCTTGTATCGTCAGTCCTTGGCTTGCCAACTCTTGCAAATATTCAACATGATCATCAGTGATATGCTGGCCTGGGACTAAAAGCGGAATGCCCGGTGGGTATGGAGTAACTAAACCTGCACAAATGCGGTTGTTACTTTTGCTAATAGGCACAGATTCGCGGTCGCCATAAAAAGCATCGCTTGGAATACACGCCAAGTCTATGGCTGGTAAATTTTCAGGTAAGCGAGCTCTACGCGTCGATTTCGATAGTTTTACTTTACCGCTGTCTAGCTTTTTCAATGCATTGTACAAACGAATTATTTTTGAGCGTGTGCCGCCAAGCGTCAGTAAAACCAAAATGGTGCTGTGTGTGTATTTTTCTATCTCTAGCCCAATTTCATCCAGTAGATATTTATGAATATCTTTTAATGAGTAAGGTAGCTCACTAATATCAATAAGGATCTTTAATGGGTCGTGGCCCATATTATCACCACTAAAATGCGGGAATATTTCCATAAAGTCTTGCTTAGCTAATACTTTAATTTGCTTAAGCGAGGCCATCTGTTGTTTAAACTCCTCAACATGATTTAGCAGCGCATTGAGCAGCTTATAGCCTTCCATCTCTAATTGCTTTTGGCACACGTCAAGCGATGCAATAAGCTGATATTTAGGCGATGTACTAGCGTAGATACTATAAATCTCTCGAAAGAAATCGGCATCAAAATCGGGGTCGTTAATATGAATATAAGACGCTTGAGAAAACGCCGATACTACTTTATGCGCCGAATGCGTAATGTAGTCAGCCCCTGCATGTATCGCAGAATAATGACGAAAGCTAGGATGAAACAAAGAGTATGCAAACCAGGCTTCATCTATAAATACCTTAATACCATATTGATGAGCATAATCTACGACTTGTTTTAGGTCGCTAAGTAAGCCATCGTAAGTACAACCGGTAAGCACTAGTAATTTAGCATCAGTATTGTTTTCAATTGCTAACTTGATGTCGGCCAACGATGGTGGCGCGAAAATGCCATATTTTGGGTTTAAGATACTCGCCAAGTAAATGGGGTAACTAGCTGATTGCAAGATGCCATAGTGTACTGATTTATGGCAATTACGGTCGACAATTACTTTATCTCCCTTACGCAGGAGCGTCTGCAAGATGATTTTATTTGAGGTAGATGAACCATTTGTAACAAAGTAGGTGTGCTTAACTTCAAACGTCGCCGCGGCTGATTCTTGGGCGCGACCAATAGTATTAGTGCTGTCTGATAATGAACCTAGCGAGTCTACCGAAACCGACAGGTCGCCAACAAATACATTGCGGCCGTAAAACTGATAAAAATCTTTGATGTAAGGTGAGTTTCTAAAGCTAGAACCCCCACTATGACCCGGTGTATGCCAAGAGTCGTTTGCTTCACCAACGTAACGACGATACGCCGTCCAAAATGGCGTTTCAGAGCGGTCGTCAAAATCGTTGATCATATAGCCTAAAATAGCTTCTGGGTCAGAAATCACTTCATCTTTAAAAAAGAATGATTCGATTTCTTCTGATTCGTTAACGATTTCCAGCCCTTTAGTGTCGTCGCCAATAACATAAACCGGTAACTCAAGACGAATTGCCTTTAAATCCTCGATAAAGCGGCTATACATCCGCTCACCCACTTTGTTGTGCATATCCCAGCTTAGAACCACGGCTTGAATATCACCATCTTCCTCTACACATTCCAGCGCGTGTTTAAGCTCTAGGCATTCAATAATATCGATATGAATATCGTCTCGCTCAAAGTTAGGAATGGTCTTTGATAGGTTCGTTGAAAGCCCTTGTAAAGTGGCTGGGTCTTGCTCAATTATCAAGATACGAAGTAGAGGTAGCATAGAGGGTTTCGCAATATAATTTTATAATGCTCACTAGCATAACCAAAGGAGTGTAACTTGTGAAATTAATACTTTGATAATGTTCTAATAATTATTCTATTTCATTGGCTACTACAAATAAGAGGCGCAATGAAATTCATGTGTTTTCTGTTTGCATCGTAAGCATAAAGATTTTGATCATTATCAACGACAATATACTTCCCTTTAAGTTTTATACCACTGCAGTATAAAAATCATACTTATTTGATGGGCAGTTTTGTGCCATTGTAGGTCGAATAAGCGAAGCGCCATCCGACACAGTAAAATACCTTACCAATTATTATCAGCATTTTATGTTGTCGAGTGGCTGGAGAGTGCCATAAGCCGACCTTGAGACACATAAAGATTAAGACTGCAAAGATACGAAAGCGGAAGTTAGCTTTGGCCTGTTTAACGACAAATATTCCGACAAAGCAGTCATGACTATTAGTTTATTGTTAAATCTAATCTTTCTTTTCGTTCATCTACTCAATAACCCCACGCTAAACGTGACTTTAGCGTGGGGTTAGAGTTCACAGTCATTTTATCTGGATAGCTCTTTTATTTTTTTCTCTGAAAACCAGCGATATAAAACAGGTAAAACAAATAATGTTAACAGTGTTGCAGTTACCAAGCCGCCAACAATAACACTCGCTAAGGGGCGCTGTATTTCTGCACCAACACCATTAGACATTAACATCGGTATCAAACCTAAAGCTGATGTTATAGCAGTCATAAGTACAGGTCTTAATCTTGAAGTAGCGCCTTCAAAAACGGCTTTAGATGCTTCTAGACCGTCTTTAATACGTTGGTTGATACTTTCTACCATAACGACCCCATTCAATACCGCTACACCAAATAAGGTAATAAAGCCAACGGAGCTTGGTACAGACAAGTATTGTCCAGATAAATATAAGGAGAAAACTCCGCCAATTACAGCAAGCGGCACGTTGACCAATATCAGCATAGCTTGACCAACAGAACCAAAGGCAAAGTAAAGTAGTAGTGCGATTAGTGCTAACGATAAAGGTACAACTATAGCTAACCTATTTTGAGCACGTTTTTGACTTTCGAACTGGCCGCCAATCGAAACAGAATAACCTGAAGGTAAGTCAACCTTTTCAGCAATTACCGTTCTGATATCGGCAACCACGCTTCCCATATCTCGATTTTGTACATTTGCTTGGATAACGACTCTTCGTTGTACATCATCGCGTCTAACTTGTGGTGGGCCTGACTCAAATGAGACTGAGGCTACGTCACCCAGTCGCACCCAAGCACCAGTAGGTGATTGAAGCCGAATATCAGCAATAGCTTCTTTGTTACTTCGGTACTCTTCCTCTATGCGAACGTAAATATCATAACGTTCATTACCATTGATTATTTGTCCGGCTTCAACACCACCAATACCATCACGCACAACCTCCATTATGTCACTCACAGACAATCCAAAGCGCGATAGTTCTTGCCTGTTAGGACTTATCACCAATTGCGCTTCACCAGCAATTTGCTCCAATGCAACATCCCTTGCACCTTCAATGTTTTTAATTGCTGTTTCTATTTCTTGACCTTTAGCCGCCAGTACCTCAAGTTCAGGCCCAAACAACTTTATCGCCAACTGAGCCTTAACACCAGATAGTAGCTCATCGACACGAGTCGCAATAGGTTGAGAAAAGTTGAGTAGCAACCCAGGGAATTCTTCTAAAGATCTCTCCATTTTTCCTTGAAGTTCATATCGATTAGATGCACTGGTCCACTCAGAAACAGGCTTCAACCCTATGTAAATTTCGATGTTATTCACAGGCTCTGGGTCTCCACCTATTTCTGCTCGACCAATTCGGCTTAATGCATAGGTTACTTCAGGGAAAGCCATTAGTTTTTCTTCTAGAATTGGTGCCACAGTGAGCGCGGTATCTAAACTGGAAGAAGGTGCAAGCGTTGCTCTTAAGTTTATCGTCCCTTCTTCTAACTCAGGTACAAATTCAGTACCAATTAATGGAACTAATGCAAAGGCAGAGAAAACTAATATAAGTGCGGCTGAAATGACTAATTTGGTGCGTTTTAGTGCGAATGTAAGCCCTTTTCTGTAGAGTTTGTCTAATGGCCTAAGAACAAAGCTTTCCCTCTCTTTTACACCTGACTTAAATAAATAAGTAGCTAAAGCGGGTACAACAAACAACGCAACCACAATAGCAGATATAACAGCTAAAATGATGCTTATTGCCATAGGTTGAAATAACTTTGCCTCAACACCTTCAAAGCTAAATAAAGGCGTAAATACGACTAAAATAATAGAAGCTGCAAAAAATACGGGACGAGCCACTTCTTTACCCGCATTTTGAAGACGTAACTTAATACCATGCTCATCTTGTTCTACATCATGTGGATCAGTATCAGCACTAGGCACTCTTTCTTTTACAGTTTTTAAATGGGTAGAGTCTGGTCTATTTAAATGCTTAAACATGTTTTCAACCATCACGACTGAACCATCAACTAGCATACCAATGGCTACGGCAATGCCACCCAATGACATAAGGTTTGCAGAAATGCCCCACCAAGCCATGATCATTAACGCGATACCAATTGAAATTGGAATAGATATTAGGACAAGGAAGGTTGCACGTATATTCATTAAAAATAGTGCTAATACAATACAGATGAAAATAAATGCTAGTAATAGTGCATCAACTACTGTATCAACGGCTTTTTCAATCAAATCAGCCTGATCATAAAATGGTTCAAAGCGAACACCTTTAGGCAATGCTTGATTAATTAATGGGATTCTTGCATTGATACCATCAATGGTGGCTTTAGTATTAGACCCCATGCGTTTTAAGACAATGCCAGAGACAACTTCACCTAAATTTTCGACTTTACCGTCTTCGGTTTTGCGCGTCATTGTGACAGCACCTTGACGAATTTCACTGCCCATTTCAACTTTAGCAATATCCGAAACCGTCACAACTGTCCCATCAACTGTTTTGACGGGAACTTGTTTGATATTACTAATACCAGCGTCACCACTTTCAAACCAACCTGCACCTCTAATAACAAGCTGCTCTTGCCCACGGTTCATATACCATCCGCCAACATTGGCATTGTTGTTATCTAGGGCACCAACAACGTCTTCTTGCGTTAGGTTATAAGAAAGAAGCTTAGATGGATCTACATTTACTTGGTACTGCCTAACAATACCTCCAAAGGAGAGTACATCAGTAACACCATCGACAGGCATAACGAGTAATTTTACTACCCAATCATTGAGACTCCTGAGTGCCATAGCATCATAGCCTGCATCTTTATCTGAAATAAGAAGGTACTGAAATACTTGGCCTAGCCCTGAGGTGTTTGGCCCCATTTCGGGTGTGCCGACACCTTCTGGTATCAGTTCTTTTGCGGCTTGAAGACGCTCAAATACAAGTTGTCTTGCAAAGTAAATGTCGGTGCCTTCTTTGAAAACAACCGTGACGCCAGACAAGCCTGTTTTAGAAATTGAGCGCACTTGTTCTACATCAGGTAAGGCATACATGACCGCTTCAATGGGGTACGTAATGAGTTGTTCAACTTCTTCAGCAGCTAGTCCTGGCGCTTCAGTATTTACAGCAACTTGAACATTAGTAACATCAGGAAAGGCATCTAAATTTAGTTTTGGTATAACCATAATTGCGCCGACAATTGTGGCAAACAGCGCAATCAAAATCAGGAGTCTATTATTAACAGACCAATCTATTATTTTATTAAACATAGTCTTGCTCCTTAGTGGTTATGCGGATCAAATCCGCCTTTAGCGATTTCAGAAGCAACAAAAAATGCGCCTTTGGTTACAATTCGCGTCCCACTATCAAGGCCAATGATTTCCCTAAAATCACCTAAGGCTCGGCCTAGTTCTACTTCTACAGCTTTAAATTCTCCAGGGTGGTCTTCGACAAATACGGTCCAATCACCATCTGCGCTGCGGATCAATGCTTCTTCTGGCACAGCCATCACTTTCTGCTTTGTGGCAAACTGAAAGTAAACTTTTACAAACATACCTGAATGAAGGTTATCATCAGCATTCTGTACCCCCAATCTAATAATTCTTGTACGAGTTACGGGATCAATTGTATGGGCTTCTTGGATAACTTTGGCATTGTAACTCTGGCCTTCTAATTTAAGTACCGCAGGAGAATCAATTGATAAATTTAGCTTTTTATTTGGAGAAACTTTTGCTTCAACCCATAGTTGTTTTTCATCAGCTAACAACATGACTGAATCCCCAGCATCAACACGTTGCCCTTGGATAAAGTCGTCTTGAAGCACGACACCTTCACGGTGCGCCGTTAATGCATATTGCCCAAATGCTTTAATGTCTTTGTTAGAAATACCATTTATTGCTTTTTCAGTTAACCCTAAAGCAATGAGCTTGCCATAGCTCGCATTGTATGTTGTTTCAGCTTGTAATAATCGACTTTCACTCACCGTCTTATTACCCAGCTTTTTTACACGTTGCCATTCGGTTGAAGCGATTAAATAGTCAGCTTGTGCTTGTGCCATTGCTTCACTAAATAATGTAACTAACTTCTGACCTATTTCTACATACTCGCCAAGCGCTGCATGGCGACTGATAATGACTGACTCTGTACGTGGTGATACCACATAACTTTTATAGCCATTAGCTTTTATTTCGCCAGGTGCATATACGGAGCTAAATTGATATTCAGGCTTAACACTTTCCACTTTAATTTTAGCAAGCGACATCTTCTTTGGATCAATAGTGATACCTTCTTCATGTTCTTCTTCTCCCTCTTTATTACCACCTTCATGGCCGTGCTCGTCATGGTCACCTTTATCTTCTTCATGTCCCTTTTCGTGTTCATGCTCATCTTGATGTTCTTTTTCTTCTTGTTTCGAAACGTTTGTGACAGAACCAGTTCCATCTGACGACTGTGCAAAAGCATCATGATTTGTAGTAAACCCAACTAACAGGCTGCTAATTACTACGGCTAAAAATTTTTTACTAATTACTGTATTCATTTTTGTAACCTATATTTTTAATAAATTTAAGATTTCGTTTTTCGCTACTGAAAAAACAAAGCGCTCAAATCTCAAATTTGGATAACTGACCCATACTTAAAATGAAGGATATTTCTGCAAGCTTGAATTGATTTTCCAAACGTATTCCTGCATGAAGCCCTTCCGCACGTTGATTTAATGCAAGTAAGTAGTCAGAAGTATTAATATCACCAGCTTGCCAGCGCTTATTTAATAAGTTTTCGCTGCTATCTAATCTGCCTTTTGTCAGTTTTTGCCATTGCTCATAATATTTTCTACTGACATTAAGCGATTCATAATTAGCTTTTGCTTCAAAAGACTGCTTTCGATATACCGACTGAAAATTCGCCTCGGCTGCAATGGCTTCTGAATAAGCGGCTTTAACATTATCTGTATAGTTATTTCTGATGTTTAAAGGCATTGAAAAAGTCACACCAACCAAGTCTTCATCTCCACTTTTCCCTGCGCTAACGCCAATGGTTGGATTAGCTTTAGATTCCATAGTGGTTAGTTGAGCTTTAGATTGTTGTCCCTTCCATTTCGCTCTAGCAAGTTTAACTTTTGGATGTTCCTCAACCCACTGGGAGTTAAATGAGTAGCTTGTTGCTCCAAAAGTAAATGAAAACAAATTGGTAGTATTAGGCGTCCAATCAGGCAATAACTCCTGAACCTTTACCTCTGCATTTTTCAAAGCAATTTGAGACTCAGATATTTCACTAAAAATTTGCGACAAGTTTAAATAGACTAGCTCAGCGTCAAGTGGCTCTAGAAGTCCAGCTTTTCGTTTGTCTTCAACAATTCCAACGAGCGTTTGCAATTGCTCTTCTCTTTCTGAAAGTAACTGAGCAGCTTTTTTTGCTGCTTGCCAATTAACTAATGCAGTTAAGGCATTAGCCTTTTTAGAATCGAGTAGAGATAACAATTGTTGCTGGTTTGCATAAACATCAATTTCACCAATGGTTTTATTTGTTGATTGCTTATCCCAAAAATCTATCGTTTGACTGATACCAATAGAGTAATTATCAAAATCACCTTCTTTTTCATAGCTTGCTTCAAGCTCTGGGTTATATACGGCTTGAGTTAAGCTTTTGGCTCTATGATTACTTGCATTAAGTAACTCTTTAGCCGCAACAACTTCGGGATCTTTATTTATTTGACTATCTAGCCATGAAATACTTTTCTGTTTGCCATAAGTGGCAACTGAAAAACTCACAGCCATGCATAAAGACAGGGTTAAACCTGTATTTTTTAAAAATATATACATAAAACTTCTTAATTTTTTAATTTATAAACACGAACCCTTTATCCTTCTCATGGACAAATAGGTCATTAAAAATCAATCTAATTAAGAAATGGGTGGGCGAAGTATCGCTTCAAGGTAAGTATTTGTTTGATCAATTTGATAAGGCGTTTTATTGATAATGTTTAGTTTGCCCGTGGTATTTGAATTACTGACTAAAATCCAAGATAAGTGGCTGCCACTGCAATGACCGCAGTGATGACAATCTTTTTCATTATGCTGCTCATCACCTACATTATCATTTGAGACATTTCGATCATCTGCATGATCATGTTGAGTTTGAAGGTGCTCTATATCTATTTGGTGATTCTCAGATGTTGAGGATGCTACAGCAGTTAACGATTGTAAAACAATCGAAATAACCAAGAGCATTTTTAGTACAACATTAAGGTTCAAAGTTATCACCAGTTAAATATAGTATTTAAAATACTAGCAGAAACTATTTTCTTAAACTAGCTTTTCAATTCAGTTTCCACGCTTTTACATTAAATAATTTTTTATTTGACTCTATAGCCACTATAGATTTTATACTTATTTTAATATTATTACGGAGTGTTAAATATGTCAGAAAAATGTAGTGGTCAGTGTCAATCATCTTCTACCAATGAAGATGTAAAAATTGATACACAATTAGATAACTATAGTGGCGCGTTTGTCAGTACATTTAAAGTACCTCAAATGGACTGTCCTTCAGAAGAGAGATTGATTAGGTTAGCACTTGACTCAATTGAGCCTTCAGTTGGGTTGCAATTTGATATTCCTAGCCGTTTAGTCAAGGTTTTTCATGATGAAAATTTAGATGAGATAACAAAAAAATTACAACAACTCAATCTCGGTGCAGAGTTGGCATCAACTAAAGAAAGTTGCAGCACCGAAGCTGCAAAAGCAAAAGATCTAGCCCAAAAAAATGAGATGAAAGAAGCATCAACGCTAAAATGGTTGTTAGCCATTAATGGAGTCATGTTTTTTATAGAAGTAATTGCTGGGATTATTGCGCAATCTGCTGGCCTTATTGCCGACTCATTAGATATGTTTGCTGATGCTGCTGTTTATGGTTTAGCTATATATGCTGTCGGTAAAAGCATAAGCATGAAACTTAGAGCGGCACATATATCTGGTGTACTTCAAATTATTCTAGCGCTAGGTGCTTTGAGTGAAGTCGTAAGACGCTTTATTTACGGTAGTGAACCTATCTCTTCTTTAATGATGATATTTGGTGGAATAGCACTAATCGCTAACATTGCTTGTCTGTTTTTAATATTTGGCAACAAAGAAGACGGCGCTCATATGAAAGCGAGTTGGATTTTTTCCGCAAATGACGTAATCGCAAACGTAGGTGTAATCTTAGCTGGCTTATTAGTTACAGTAACTAGCAGCCGTTATCCAGATTTAGTGATTGGTTTGATTATTGCTGTTGTCGTTTTAAACGGTGCTCGCCGCATCTTACAGCTAAAGTCTTAAGTAGAAAGTAGTTAAAAGAATGCACCCGTCATATTTTAAACCATATATATCATACGTGATAATGATTTTAATCGCGGTGCAGTCTGTGTTTTTTTCGCAAGAAGAGATTGAAGGAAACTTAATTGAAAGTTCTTTTAATATATCACTAACTGAGTCTATTACCCCGCTAAAAGCTCCTGAAAGCTCTAATTTATTTGAGGAGGGTAATAGCCAAACTTTAATTGATAATTGTAATTTTTGTTGCTGCTGTCAGTTATTTTTAAATACAGATTCTTCTTGTAATATTTTACAAGCAATAGAATATTTCCCTACCTACGCCTTAGTTTCCCCTGAGCTAAAAGGCTATATCTCGGTGCCATTCCGCCCACCTAAATACGCCTAAATTTTATAGAAAATTAAGAAAGGTCAAATGTTAATGACCTAAATATCACATATAAATTTATAGGAAAGTATACATGGCACTTAATACCTGTGTGCATCGCAAGATAGCAATTTTAAGGTGTGTAACACCTCGGCTTAAATATATCGCGTTTCTCGCTTTGTCACTTTTTACATTTAATGTTTATGCCTTTGAGAAGCAGTTAAACCTTCAAGAGGCAATTCAGTGGACGCTTAAACAAAATCCAGAACTTAAAATATTTGATTTCAAGCAAACGGCATTAATTGGACGAGAACAAATCGCAAGTTTAAATCCTGCTTATGAACTAGAGCTTGAAGCTGAGAACTTTGCAGGCTCAGGTGAATTTAATACATTCGACAGTGCTGAATTAACAGTCGCTCTATCTTCGGTTATCGAAATGGGAGATAAACGCTCAGCGCGGATTGGAATTGTTTCAAAATCAAGAACACTACTCACTGCTGAAAAAGAAGTCTCTGCGCTTAATTTAATGGCTCAAGTCACTGAGAAGTACGTGGAAGTACTTGCAGCCCAACAAAGAGTTATATTGGCAGAAAATGCTTTGAGCTTAGCACAAGAAACCTTAGAGATTGTATCTCAGCGTAACCGCGCAGGTGCTACTCCTGAGGCTGAAGTGAAACGCTCAAAAGCAGTTATTGCTCAGGCTAACCTCACCCTTCAATCTGAACAAAAGCGCTTGGAATATCTAAAGCTTTCTTTATCAGCTTACTGGGGAGAAACATCAGTGTCATTCTCTAGAGTAACTGGAGATCTGTTTCAGTTTGGCAATGATAGTGATTTTAGTAGTCTCTTTGCGAAATTAGAGAAAAACCCTGCTATTCAAGTTTATGCAAGTGAGCAGCGACTAAAAGAGGCCGAGTTACAGTTGGCTAAAACAGAGTCAACGGCCAATATCAAATGGTCTGTTGGTGTTAGGCGCTCTCAAGAAGCCAATGATACGGCACTGGTCGCTGGCTTTAGCTTACCTTTGTTTGCTGAAAAGCGAAATTCTGGCGCAATCGCTAGTGCGCTAGCAGAGCGTGACCAAGTTGCCATAGAGAAAGAGGCGACTAAGTTAAGATTTAGAAATCACTTACTACGAGCATACTCCAATAGAAAACAAGCCATATTAACAGCTAATTCATTAAAGCAGTCGGTTATCCCAATGCTTGAAGATGCACTGGAAGATACTCAAGACGCCTATCAAAAAGGTCGATATGGATATCTTGATTATGTATCGGCTAGACAAGAGCTGTTAAATGCTCGGCGAACCCTTATTGACGCGGCATCTGCTGCCCTAATTTATGGCGCAGAGATAGAAAAACTAACAAACGAAGCGCTGTCACTCTAAATAAACATCACTTTAAGTTTAATAACAATTTATTGATTCAGTGATTAACTGAATCGTTTAGGAATTCAAAATGAAAAACTATTTACTCGCACTATTGATTTTTATTGGGTATCTATCACCCATTCAAAGTGTTTTCGCTAGTGAAGATGAACATGAAGGCGAAGAAGGCATAAGCAAAATCGACAATAACATGGCAAAAAAGGTTGGTGTTGAAACAGCCTATTTAGCTTCAAAAACGTTGAACCAAACTATCCCTGTATACGGCTCTACGACGATAGGCGCTGAACAATTATTTCAAGTTAGCGCTAGATATAACGGCGTTATAAAGACAATAAACTTCACTGTTGGTGATACGGTAAAAAAAGGCGATCTATTAGCCGTTATTGAATCTAATGAGAGCTTAAATACTTATAAAATAACATCGCCTGTTTCTGGGACTGTTTTACAGCGAAATGGAAATATTGGCGGTATCACGCAAAACACTAGCTTGTTTGAAATCGTCAAATTTGACACCTTGTGGGCTGAATTTAAGGTGTTTACCAGCCAATATAATCAAATCAAAGTCGGTCAGCATGTTGATATTGAGCAAGGTGAACACGCATTCAGTTCAGTCATCACTAATATTATTCCAGCTAAAGATCAGCCTTATGTTTTAGCACGGGTACGATTAAACAACACTGAGTTAAAGCTAACGTCAGGTCAATTATTAAAAGGCAACGTAAAGATAAACCAATTTGAGGTGGATTTAGCGGTCGAGAAAGTTGCCATACAAGAGCTAGGTGGACAATTAGGTGTCTTTGTAAAAGAAAATGAAGAGTACGAGTTTGCACCACTTGTCCTTGGTCGTTCAGACAAAAACTATATCGAGGTCATTGATGGCCTCAGTAAAGACGCTGAATATGTAAACAAAAACAGTTATCTGATTAAAGCAGATATCTTGAAATCTGAAGTAGAAGACGACGACTAGGAGACGCAATATGATTGAATCAATTTTGCGTCTTGCAATAAATAGGCGCTATTTAGTATTAAGCTTGCTGATGGTAATCATCGGCGTTGGTATGTGGAGTTATCAAAAACTTCCCATTGATGCTGTTCCAGATATAACAAACGTACAGGTACAAATAAATACCTCTGCCCCCGGTTATTCACCTTTAGAAGCGGAGCAAAGGGTAACTTTTCCAGTAGAAAACGCATTAGCTGGACTACCAAAGCTGTCTCACACCCGCTCTCTTTCAAGATATGGTTTATCCCAGGTGACCGTTATCTTTGAAGAGGGAACCGATATTTATTTCGCACGCAACTTAATCAATGCAAGATTAGCTGCGATAAAAGGCGTTATTCCCTCTGGCTTAGAGCCAGAGATGGGTCCTATTTCCACAGGGCTTGGTGAAATATTTATGTATACCGTACAAGCTTCTCCTGACGCTAAAATGCCTAATGGAGAGCCTTATACCGCTATTGCCTTAAGAGAAATACAAGACTGGATCATTAAACCGCAATTGGCTCAAGTTAAAGGCGTCATTGAGGTCAACAGCATCGGCGGCTATAACAAGCAGTATCATATAACGCCGAAACCCGAAAAATTACTTTTTCATCAGGTAAGCTTTGAAGACGTTTCTGATGCATTACGTAAAAATAATGATAACCGTGGCGCGGGTTATATTGAGCAAAACGGACAACAAGTGTTAGTGCGCTCCATCGGGCAACTTGCGACAATGGATGAAATCCTCAATGTCATCATCAAAAAGAACGATGGTATTCCTGTAAAAATAAGTGATGTTGCCAATGTTGCTATAGGCAAAGAACTTAGAACAGGGGCTGCTACTCGTAATGGCATTGAGACAGTGCTTGGTACAACCATGATGCTGATTGGTGAGAATTCTCGCACCGTTGCTTTAGAAGTGGAACATAAGCTCAGCGAAATACAAAAATCTCTGCCAAAGGGCATTACCGCAGAGCCTGTTTACGACAGAACAACGTTAGTAGATAAAGCGATTGCAACCGTTACCAAAAACCTCGTTGAAGGTGCGCTTTTAGTTATTGTTGTGTTATTTATTCTACTTGGAAATTTACGTGCAGCTCTCATTACCGCTGCTGTTATCCCTATTTCCATGTTAATGACAATCACAGGTATGGTGCAAGCAGGAGTATCTGCCAATTTAATGAGTCTCGGCGCATTGGACTTTGGCTTGATAGTGGACGGGGCTGTAATCATCGTTGAAAACTCTGTCCGTAGGTTAGCACAGGCCCAACACAACGGTCATAGGCAAGACTTAAGAGAACGCCTAAATACCGTTTTTGAAGCCACTTCAGAAGTGATACGTCCAAGCTTGTTTGGTGTGGCAATTATCACTGTTGTTTACATCCCCATTTTCACGCTAACTGGCGTTGAAGGGAAAATGTTCCACCCTATGGCGGCAACTGTCGTTATGGCGTTAATTTCCGCAATGATCCTTTCAGTTACACTGGTTCCTGCTGCTGTAGCTGTGTTTATGAAAGGTAAAATCAGCGAAAAAGAAAGTGTAGTTATTCGTTCAACCAAGTCTATTTATGAACCATTGTTAAAAATGGCGATGAAATTTCGTTGGATTATTGTTTCATTCTCAACGCTGTTAATGGGGTATAGCCTTTGGTTAGCAACTACGCTTGGGACAGAATTTGTTCCTCAATTAAATGAAGGTGATATTGCACTACAGGCATTAAGAATTCCATCGACTGGCCTAGAGCAATCAGTAGAAATGCAAGAAGTACTTGAGCAACGTATTAAAGCGTTTCCTGAAGTTGATAAAGTATTCTCGCGCATTGGCACACCAGAAGTAGCAACCGACCCAATGCCACCGAGTATTGCTGATATCTTTGTTATTTTAAAACCACGTAAAGAATGGGCCGAACCTTCAAAACCAAAAAGTGAATTAGTTGAAGAAATGGAAAAAGTACTGAAAAACATTCCAGGCAACAACTATGAATTCACTCAGCCTATTCAAATGCGTTTCAATGAATTGATTTGGCGTTAGAGCTGATGTCGGCATCAAAATATTTGGTGATGATTTGGATCGGTTATTACTTACCGCAAAAGATATTCTAAATATTGTGAAAACCGTGGATGGTGCCGCTGATGCTCGAATGGAACAGGTCACAGGTGTTCCATCTTTATCAGTAATTCCTAAACGAGAAGCGCTTGGTAGGTATGGATTGAACGTTACCGAATTGCAAGACTGGGTTGCCACTGCGATTGGCGGTGAATCTGCGGGGATCATTTATGAAGGTGACAGACGGTTTGAGTTAGTTGTTCGCCTACCAGAGCAAATAAGAACGGATATCGATAGCTTGAAGCATCTGCCGCTTCCACTTGAGAATGGTAACTATGTGCCAATTGAAGAAGTTGCAGAGCTTAAATCAGAGTCTTTACCCGCGCAGATTAGCCGAGAGAACGGAAAAAGAAGAGTTGTGGTTACCGTCAATGTTCGTGGTAGAGATTTAGGCGGTTTTGTAAAAGAAGTTAAAGCTAAAATTAATCAGGAAGGAGAAATTCCAGCAGGATACTGGCTTGATTATGGTGGAACGTTTGAACAACTAGAATCAGCAAGTAAGCGATTAAGCCTAGTTGTACCGATAACATTGGTTGTTATCCTAGGTATTTTGATTATAGCATTTGGTTCATTAAAAGATGCATTAATCATTTTCAGTGGCGTGCCTTTAGCATTAACAGGGGGCGTATTTTCACTTTATTTAAGAGACATGCCCTTATCAATTTCGGCAGGTGTCGGCTTCATTGCATTGTCAGGTGTCGCAGTATTAAATGGCTTGGTTATGTTGGCTTTTATTCGAGATCTTTGGCATGAAAAAGGCGACCTATACGTAGCGATCATTGAAGGTGCCATCATTCGTTTAAGACCTATTTTAATGACGGCACTGGTCGCAAGTTTAGGTTTTATTCCAATGGCGTTAAACACTGGAATTGGTGCAGAAGTACAACGACCACTAGCAACAGTTGTTATCGGCGGTATTGTATCTTCTACCATTTTAACTTTGTTTGTATTGCCTATTTTATATCAATGGGCGCATGGCGCTGAGAGTAACAAACAGCAATCCGACGAAATCTAAAAGCAAAAAAGCAGCTTAATTACTAAGTTATGCCTAATTAAGCTGCTTTTTATATTGTATGCTCCAAAATTTTATTGATAAAACTTACTCTGCTTCATCCCTACAATTTTCATTTAAAAACTCAAACTCTATCGTCGTATGCGATAAATGATAGGAAGATAATTTAGCTGCAACCTCTTGTTTAAGCTTAATTAATTCTTTAACGTCAAAGTTGTCACTCAGCTCAAGGTGCGCTGTTAAAACGTGACTTTCACCATCCAGTGACCAAAAATGCATATGGTGTATACCATTTACTTCAGGAAATTCAATTAATGACTGCTTAATACGCTCTTGGGTCTCTTTATCGGGTGCAGCTTGAAGAAAAAGCACCAATGTTGATTTAAGATTTTTGAAAACGTTAAATAAGATAAACAGCGTAAACCCTATTGATAATAGAGGATCTAATATCGGCAGTTCAACGAACAACAATACAATAGAGACTATAAGAACGGCAACCCAACCGAGTACATCTTCAAGTAGGTGCCATGTCAGCACTTTTTCATTTAGTGTTTCACCCGCTTTTAATTTGAATACCGCATAACCATTTACGGCAACACCGAGTATGGCTAGCCCTAACATCCCCTCAACTACAGGCATTTCAGGATTGGACAGCTTAGGTATTGCTTCAAATAAAACCCAAATAGAGCCGATAATCAAAACAATACTATTTACCAATGCACCAAAAAGTGTAAGTCGGCGATAACCATAGCTGAATTTGTCTGATGCTTCTTTATCTGAAAAACGACTTAAAATCCACGCAAAACCTATTGAAAGACTATCACCAAGATCGTGAACGGCATCCGCCATTATCGCCGTACTGTTTGTGAGCCAACCACCTATAAATTCGATAATGGTAAATATCACATTAAGGAAAAATGCCCAACCAATCCGGTCGTCTTTACCATGCTGATGACTGTGACTATGGTTGTGCATTTTGTACCTCCAGTACTTTTTTATTTCTTATTTTTGATACATTCATATTAATCAAATGTCGGATCACTCGTTGATACAACCAACGTTTTACACCTGATAGATTAGTACCTTTTTCGAGATAGAACTTATCTGGTGAATCATAAAGCCCAAAGTCGTCATGAATACCTTCTTTTTGAATATAGGTATCCTCTCCACGCCAATCCGTACCGGGTGAAGATAAGCACTTTGTTGCAACACCATAACCACAAAACTCATCTTTTGCTTGGCTAAATTTCTGCTGTAGTGAGCTTAAGTATTGCTCATCCAATATAAAGCCCTCTAAGTTTATCCAACGCCCTTCAAAGTAAACTTCTACCCAACTATGAATGATGTATTTAGGTGCTAACCAAAATACAAGCTTAGGATAGCACCTTTTTATAGTTGCTGATCAATGGTAAAACCTTGGAAACGACACTGGATACCTAGTCCACGCAATAGTGCCATTAACAGATTACCCTTAGTATTACATTGTCCATAACCATCTGCTAGCACATCGCTTGCTGAAATATCATCACTCTTGTTATAGCCAAACATTATTTCATCTTTTACAAACTGATAAGCGGCACCAATTTTGTTGAAATTATCCAAATTTTTCCACCCTCGTTGATCGATCAGGGATTGGATATCTTTGTGTTCAAAATTAACGATATTCGTATTGTTTAAATATTTCTCAGTCATTTTTATATATCCCTTTCGTTGCATACCTATACTATAGATCCTATAGTAACTATAGAGTCAAATGTCTGGGGGAAATTGATGAAAATAGGCGAATTGTCAAAAAAATCGGGCTGTTCAATACAAACGATTAGATATTATGAAAGAGAAGGATTACTGTTAAATCCAAACCGTTCAGAAGGTAATTTCAGGCTGTATGATAGTAAAGCACTTAAACAATTGGAATTCGTAAAGCATTGTCGCAGCCTAGATATATCACTCAATGATATTAAACGTCTTATCGAATTAAAAAATAAGCCAGAAGAAAGCTGCTCTAGCGTTAATGCATTAATTGATCAGCAACTTGCACTAGTGAATAAACGTATGAAAGAATTAAGGGCGCTTAAAGCTGAATTACAACAGATGGCAAGTGCTTGTGGTTCAGACAATACAATTGAAGCGTGCGGCATCATCAAATCATTGGATAGCTAAACTAAATATAACTTTAGATTAGTAGTATTCACAAAGGCAATAATGTAAACCATTGGCAAATTAGCACAATCATTAAATTTAAATGTAGAAACCATTCGTTTTTATGAACGAGAAGGGCTGATTACACAACCTGAAAAACCAATATCTGGTTATAGACAATATGACGAAACAATAGCAGGACAACTTAGGTTTATCACAAAAGCCAAAGCGCTCGGCTTTACGTTAAGAGAAATAAAATCGCTAATGTCTATGGACAGCAACTGCACTCAAGTTGAGCTATTAAGCCGACAAAAGTTAGCAATCATTCGAGACAAAATTAATGACCTTCAACGTTTAGAGAAAGTAATTGTGGATATGACAAATACCTGTATGCAAAACGAAGATCCAACACATTGCCCCATAATTGATTCATTAAAATGATTGACTCCGTACTTATATACGGAGTTTAGAATGATGGTAATATCAACCAATAGACTTTCAAATGATAAATAAAATATTAGACAGAGTAGGCTCTAGTGGCGTTTGGCTAGCGGCACGGCCTGCTTCCCTGCATTAAGGTCACTTGCATCGGCATTAGGACTAGGCTTCTTCTCTCACTTCGAAGGAATAGCTGTAAATACGCTTTTACCTATTTTTGCATCTTTGGAACTATTGGTAAACTTATACAACTGGCACAAAAATAAAAACCATACCAGAGCTGTCTTCAGCATTCTAGGGCCTGTAGCAGTGCTATTAACGCTTTATCCTCTTTGGCTATATGATTGAAGCACATACCTATTTTACTTTGGTATTTGCTTAATGGTCGTTATGTCGGTTTTGGATATCGTAAAACCAGTAAGGGAGCAAACATGCAACGTATGGCTAATTGCCGTCGTTGAAACGATTAACGGTCAATGTCTGCTTTTCGCTCTTTGCCGAAGTTCGCCTAAGTGCCATGAGCGGGCATTAAAGCGTAACTCGTTTCTGCCCCAAAACGTGTTGAGGCGAATGCCTCAAAAGAGCGATCAGCGGACACTGAAAAAGTTAAATTTATTCCTGTGTTTTAAGTAAAAATCTAATTTTGTCCAATAATATTATTAAACGCCGTTTTGGGGCAAAATAACATGCTTAATTTCTAGCTGCTTTAATTACTTGTTTACAAAGGTAATTATTGGTGAAATTGTCATGATACGTAATATAGGCCGTTTTGGTGTGTTATAAACCACCACAATGGTGTTTAATAAGCTGTTGAACTAAGCCGCTACGCGGAGATCCTATTCTGACCATTTGAGCCACACTTACCTTGAGGTTATCCCATATTTGGAGGTAAGTAATGAATACACTCATTGAACAAGTCAAAACTGAAA
>NZ_JACJFD010000044.1:0-18262 GCF_014164415.1 Pseudoalteromonas sp. SG43-1
TGTAACCTAGTGGGCTCGATAACTGCTCCTGCGTTATTCTACTGGCTTACATCCATGTAAGAATAAGTAAAAACCGAGCAAAGCTTCCGCGTCCTGCTCACGCCCCTTACCTACATCCATGTAGGTAACAAAGAGTTAATCGCCCCTAGAAAGAACCCTTCGGGCAGCACATGTTTGGTATTTATGCTGCGTTATCGCCTATTTATGGGGAATAACCACACTACATAGGCTCTGCCTTGCCTAAAAACCAAACATACTGCTGCAAATTCACCCACCAATGATCAACACGCCCTAATAAGTTATTTTATTAATTATAAGCTGTAGCTTAAGTTAATGTAGCCAAAGCGGCCAATGTTGTCGTAACTTGCGCTGCCCGCGCTTGTACCACGTGAACCGTACGGAAGTTTACGATTAAATACGTTATCAACACCTACTTTAACGCCTAAACCGCTATCGAAGTTGTAACCAACAGTCATATCGGTAATAAAGTATTTACCGTAAGACATTTGATTACTTGGGTTCGGGTTATTTTCAAGCTCAACATTTGTATATAAATCTACTTCACTTAAAAAGCGTGTTTCAACTGTTGAGAAAAAGTTATCCATAACATAACTTACAGATAAGTTAGTTTGCCACTTAGCTTCACCTGTAGTACCTGCGTATTCAATGTAGTTACTAGGGTCGTCTTGGAACGGGTAATCTTTACGTTCAATTAAGTAAGTACCAATTAAGCGGGTTTTAAAGCTACCTTCAAGCGCGTCAAAGTCGTAACCTAGTTCAAAATCTATCCCTGATGCTTTTTGGCCAGCAACATTTAATACATAGTTTTGTATTAAAGTAATTTCACCATTAGCATTACGTGTAATTAAGTTACAGTACTGATTGTTTATACCTGTTGCGCTATCAACACAGCGATCAAGAATGTCTTGCGCGTTAATTGTGTCAATTGCATCTTCAAGTTCAATTTCCCAGTAATCAATAGTAAGTAGCGCGTTTTCTAAAAACTCTGGTTGGTAAACAATGCCTACAGTTGTACTTGTTGACTCTTCGCCTTTAACATCGCGGTTACCACTGCTTAAACCATCTAAAGAGGCTGAATCGTAATCTGAATTAAAGTCACTCGCTACGCCTAATGCGGCACAGTTTGCAGTACGTGTTGCACCGTTTGATAAGTCACCTAAGTTTTCAGCGCGACACGGGTCGTCTACATTGTAGAAAGTTTGACTCGGTGCACCAAATACTTCACTAATGTTTGGCGCACGAAGTGCTGCAGATTGTGTTACACGTACACGTAGCTCATCATTTACAGTCCAATCAAGACCAAGTTTCCAGCTAGTGGCTTCGCCAATCGTACTGTAGTCAGCATGACGTACTGCAGTGTCAAATACTAAATCTTGGATAAGCGGCAAATCAGTTAAAATTGGCATCGTCGCTTCAAAAAATACTTCGCGTACGTTGAACGAGCCTTTATCTTCGCCCAGTGCGTTAAAGAAAGTACCTTCTGCGTTATCTGGCTCTTTTGTTTCGCTTTCTTCTTTACGGTACTCGGCACCAAATGCAACACCTACATAGCCTGCTGGTAATTCAAAAATAGCGCCATTAGCAAGTGAGCCAGAAACAACCGTTTGCTTAATTGTTGAGGTACCAACTGATACTGTATTTATGTAATCAATAGCTTGTTGAGATGGTGCGCCAAAACCCATAATGTTTACAGGCACACATCCGTCAGCTTGTGCAGCAGCACTACGACATACTACGTTACCATTTGTATCTTCAACGGCATCAAGTGCATTAAAGTAGTTGGCTAAAATCATGTTAGCGCCGTTTTCACGCTCTAGATCAGTTTGGCCATAAACAACTGATGTATCTAATTCCCAATCTTCAAATACAGTCCCTTTTAAGCCGGTAACAAAGCGCGTTGTTTCACGCGTATTGTTTTCAATGCGGCGGCCAAGGTCGGTCATCATGCGGTTAACCATGATTGAATCAACACCTTCCTCTTCCATACGTGCTTTGATGGCTGGGTCTAGGTAAGGGTTGTCGATTTTAATGCTATTGTCGCTGTCGAAAAAGAAAAATGCAGGTTGGCCTATGCTTTCGCCTTGGCTGTTTACGTATTTTGCATCAAAGTAGACATTTAAGTCGTCGGTAACATCGTAGTTAACTTTAAAGTTTACGTTGTAGCGCTCGAACTCAGGTTGAATCTCTTCAAATTGACCAAGATTAAACGAATCACAGTTTGCACATGACAAGCCATCTACATTATCACCTATGTATAAGTCGCGAGCGCTACTGTCGGCGTTAAAGCTATTAGTATATCCATCTTCAAGTGCATAAACACCGGCGTTATTAATTGCGTAATAACCAGCATTAGGTGTTAAGATTTTGTCAGGGAAGGCTGCGCTATCTTTGTTTGCATCTGTTTGGGCTTGATTACGTAAACTACTAAACGAAGTACTAGTCCAAGGGTGGTCAAGTGCATTTAATGAATCTTGGCCAGAGTACTCAATAGCAAAAGCGGCATTACCACGGCCGTTATCAAAATTAGAGCCGTACGAGAACGTCGCTTTTTCGTTGTTGTAGCTGTTTAAATCGGCAAAACCTCGGGTAACACTAAAATCCATACCTTCAATGTTGTCTTTTAATATAAAGTTTACAACACCTGTTACCGCGTCAGCTCCATATACAGCGGATGCACCACCAGTGATAATTTCTACACGCTCGACCCATACACTTGGAATAGTATTGGTATCCACAGCTTGAGAACCTGCAGAGCTTGATACATGACGCTTACCATTTACAAGTACTAAGGTACGGTCTGTACCCATGTTACGTAAATCAAGAATATTTAAACCAGCAGTACCAATAAAACGGCCTGAGTTAGCCATAGAATATGTATTGCCAAGTGCTGGCAAATTGTTTAGCGCTTCACCAATGTTTACAGCGCCTGTATTAATTAGCTGCTCGCCACTTATAACTGTTACTGGTGCAGGTGCAATAGCACCTTCACGTAAAATACGTGAACCCGTTACTTCAACGCGTTCAATTTTTGTTGCTTGCTCATCTTGTGCAAGCACAGAATTACTTGCTGTTGCAGCAGCAGTAATTAATGCACATTTAATGCTAGTAGAAAGTAAATTATGACGTTTCATGTGTTTCCCAAAGGACATTTTATAGTAATTTAATACAATATTTATTTTTACTTAATACAGTCTGTATTAGATAAAAACCTATAACTTTTGTTATGAGGGCGGCGATTATTGCACGGGGAAACCAGTAATAGAAGAGAGGTAACTTGATGGATTCAAATGAGTTATTTCTGTATCAATTTTTATAAAGTTCAGTTTGTTGCGTTTTTTACATTTATAATTTTAATTATTTGATATGAGTTTGTAACTAAAAATAAGGTTTTTTATTGTCTATGCACTTTTCATTATCATGTAGTGTTTTTTGTTTTCATTTGAGTGTTAATAATGAACTTTTTTATGGCTTTCATATTAATTTTTTAGGAGAAGGTTAGTTAATTAATAAATTTTAATAGAAGGTTTATTAGTCTTTAATGTTTTATTTATGTAATTTCATGTTGTCGTGAAGTAATTTAAAATACGCTATTTTTGTTGCTAATAAATATAAAATGAGTAAATTTCATCTTTGAAAAGTAAAAAAGGCCCAGTTTATGGGCCTTTTATTAACAATAAAACTTACATTTTATATGAAAAAGTAATGTAACCAAAACGCCCTATATTATCGTAGCTAGCACTTCCGCTACCATCACCACGTGTACCATAAGGTAACTCACGATTGAATAGGTTATCTACACCCACTTTTAAGCCAACACCGTTATCAAAGTTATAACCGACTGTCATGTCAGTAATTATGTATGTACCAAAAGTAGTTAAACTATTTGGATTGGGGTTATCGCTTAAATCTTGATCTGTGTATAAGCTTACTTCTTCGATATAACGAGTGCTCAAAGATGTGTATAAGTTTTCGTAGCTGTATTCTATATTTAAGTTAGCTTGCCATTGCGCTTCACCTGTAACGCCCGCATATTCAATGTAGTCGCTAGGCTCATCTTGGAATGGGAACTCTTTACGCTCAATCAAATATGTACCAATAAAGCGTGTTTTAAAGCTACCTTCAAGCGCATCAAAGTCGTAACCTAATTCAAAGTCAACACCAGATGCTTCTTGACCTGACACATTAAGCACTGAGTTTTGAATTAACGAAATCTCACTGTTTGCATCACGTGTAATAAGACTACAATATTGATTTGAAATACCTGAGCCGCTATCAACACAACGATCTAGGATATCTTGCGCACTGATAGTCGAGATTGCATCTTCAAGCTCAATTTTCCAGTAATCTATAGTAAGTGTTGCGTTTTCAATAAACTCTGGTTGGTAAACTAGACCAATAGTAGTACTTGTAGATTCTTCACCCTTCACATCTCGGTTACCGCTTTGTAAACCTTCAAGTGTTTGTGAATCATAGTCAGAATCAAAACCTTCTGGCACACCTAATGCAGCACAGTTGGCACGGCGTGTACTACTGTTTTGTAAATCATTTAAGTTATCAGCTTGACAAGGATCGTCGACACTGTAGAAAGTTTGGCTCGGTGCACCAAAAATTTCACCAATATTTGGCGCTCTTAGCGCTTCTGATTGTGTTAAACGAAAACGAAGCTCATCGTTTAGAGTCCAATCAAGCCCTAATTTCCAGCTAGTTGCATCGCCAATTGTGCTGTAATCAGCGTAGCGTACAGCTGCATCCAGCACTAAGTCTTGAACAAATGGCATATCAGAAAGTAGTGGAATTGATACTTCTGTAAAAATTTCACTTACATCAAAGTCGCCTTTGTCTTCACCAAGTGCATTAAAGAATGTGCCTTCAGCATTATTTGGCTCTTTTGTTTCACTTTCTTCTTTACGGTATTCAACACCAAAAGCCATACCTACATAACCTGCAGGTAATTCAAATAATCCACCATTGGCCAAAGAAGCAGATACTACAGTTTGAGTGATTTCAGATGTACCTGTAGAAACAGTATTAATATAGTCAATTGCTTCATCACTTGGCGCACCAAAGCCCATAATATTTACAGGAACACAGCCTTCAGCTTGTGCTGCTTCACTTCTACATACAATATTACCATTGCCATCATCTACCGCATCAAGTGCGTTAGAGTAATTTTCAAGAATCATATTCGCGCCATTGACGCGTTCTAATTCTGTTTTACCACGTACAATAGATGCATCTAAATCCCAATCACTAAAGACCGTACCTTTAAGGCCAGCTACAAATCGTGTTGTTTCACGTGTATTGTTTTCAATGCGACGACCTAAATCAGTCATCATACGAAGTACATTTATTGATTCTACGCCTTCACCATCGTTAGCTTCTTCCATAAGCTTCTTAACACTTGGGTCTAAATATGCGTTATCAATTTGTATGGTATTACGTGGATCGCCAAAGAAAAATGCGGGTTGGCCAATGCTTTCACCTTCACTGTTTACGTATTTGGCTTCAAAATAAGCATTTAAATCGTCTGTTACATCATAGTTAACTTTAAAGTTAACATTGTAACGTTCGAATTTTGGTTGTATCTCGTCAAACTGGGCTAGGTTAAACGAATCACAATCTGCACATAGAAGACCGTCAACGTTGTCACCAGTATAAATGTCACGATGAGAGCCATCTGCATTAAATGTATTTACATAACCATTACCTAGGCTAAATACGCCTGCGTTATTAATTGCGTAGTAACCAGCATTTGGCGTATAAATCTTATCAGGAAAATTAGGGTCGTCTTTATTAGAATCGTTTTGGGCTTGGTTACGTAGACTTGAGTATGAACCATCAGTCCAAGGGTGATCTAACGCATTTAAAGAGTCTTGAGCTGAGTATTCAACTGCAAATGCAGCATTACCACGGCCATCATCAAAGTTCTTACCATATGAAAAGGTTGCCTTTTCATTGTTGTAATCACTTAAATCTGAAACGCCTTTAGTTACAGTAAAGTCTAAACCTTCAATATTATCTTTTAAAATAAAGTTAACAACACCTGTTACAGCATCAGCACCGTAAACAGCAGATGCACCGCCTGTTACAATTTCTACACGCTCAACCCATACGCTTGGTATAGTATTAGTGTCAACAGATTGTGAGCCAGCTGAGCTCGAAACATGGCGTTTACCATTTACAAGTACAAGCGTACGGTCAGTACCCATGTTACGTAAATCAAGAATATTAAGACCTGCAGTACCAATAAAGCGGCCTGAGTTTGCTAAAGAATATGTGTTACCTAGTGCTGGTAGTTTATTTAACGCTTCACCGATATTCACTGCACCAGTATTAAGAAGTTGTTCACCAGTAATTACAGTTACAGGTGCAGGTGCAATTGCACCAACTCGGCTGATTTTTGAACCTGTTACTTCAACTCGTTCTATTTTTGTATCCTCAGCATCTGCTGCAATAGAAGTATGCGCCAAACCAATTGCACTTAAACAGAGAGCTGTTTTTATGCCGCTTGAGAGCTGGTTATAAGATTTCATATTATCCCCTAGATGAATTAGTTGTTTTTTAAACTTAAGTGCAATATAAAATTCATGTTAGTAATTATTTGTATACAAAATTTACATTGCGCACCCAGATTTAACACTTGCAGTTTTTTAGGCAATGGATTATCGCTGAACCTACAAATAAAGAAGACAAGCGGGTTGTTAAAATGTAGTTAAAACAATGGTTTAAAATGTTTCTGTTAACTTCTTGTTTGCCCTATTGGCAATGTGTTTATATTTTGTATCTTGTTTGTCTTTTTTATTGCTTTTTACTTATTGATTTTTAAAAGTATAAATATTTATATGTTTATTTTCATGGTTTTATAGTTGTGTTTTTAGGGATTATTTTGTTACTTTTGAGGTTTGTATCGTATAGGGTTAGCTTGATAATTTATTTTCATAAATTCAAGATTAAGTTCTGTCTTCCACCGCTAATACAAACTGTAAAGGGGCTTTACAGATAGCTTCCAAAGTTTAGAGTAGTAGAGTTACTTTTTTTACTTTAATTGATACAATTCGGCGTCTTTCACTCATAAGGTTGTTCATGAAATATTTCTTATTAAATATTGCGTTATTATTTAGCTCATTGGTTTTAGCCGAGGAACCTGTCGATCTTGAAATAAATATGAAAAATACGGGCCTTGCGTATAAACAAGCAGTACAGGCAACTCAACTTAGTGAATTTAATACTGCGATTGATGAATTTATAAAGCTAGTAAAAGTAAGTAAAACAGGTAAGTTTTACAAAAAGCCTGAGCAGTCATTGCAGGGCCTTGATAAAGTAATTGCCCAAGCTGAGCTTGCAAAAAAAGCAGCGAATGAGCAGGGTCTAAGTGCAGCAAAAGAACCGTTAAAAAATATAGATAATTTACGTAAAAAATATCATGAGCTACATGAGCCTCCAGGGTTCTTTGAATTACTGTTCGGTTCATAAACCTAAACTATATGTATCTTTAGTCGCTACTTTTAAGCTAATTGCGTTAAAAGTATCTGCAGCAATAAATATAAGGAAACACAATGGAAATTTCAGTTTCAATGTTAGAAGGCCAAAAGCAAAGCGCTAAATTTGGCGACCTAGAAGTAATCAGCGATCAAAGTGTAAACGCTGGTGGCAACGCAGAGCATCCAGAACCGTTTGATTACTTTTTAGTAAGTATGGTTTTTTGTGCAGGTTTTTATGCACGTAAATTTTGTGAGCAGCGTGATATTTCAACGCAAGGTATGACGCTTACTCAAAATAATGAAAATGTAGATGATAACGGTAAAAAGTTATTTTCAATTGAGATTAACCTACCAGACGGTTTTCCTGATAAATATAAAAAGGCGCTTATTGCAGCCGTTAATACCTGTACGGTAAAAAAAGTAATTCAGGCAGTGCCAGAGTTTTCAGTAGTGGTAAAATAATCCTCCCTAAATTAGGTAGCCTTAACAGGCTACCTAATTATGTATAGTGCCCCACGGCTTAACTTATTTCTTTTTCATTCCTTGTACTGCTTTAAAGCGTGGGTTGTTTTTGCAAATTACAAATACACGACCTTTGCGTTTTACAATTTGACACCCCGGACGTTGCTTCGCACTTTTTAGAGAACTTAATACTTTCATATCTTTTCCTTTTTAACAGTCGATAAATTTTTAAAACGACGGTTAAACTGTGCAACACGGCCATCTGTAGCAACAGTTTTTTGCTTGCCTGTATAAAATGGATGTGAGTCACTTGATACGTCAATAGGTACATATGGATAAGTATTACCGTCTATTTCTACTGTGCGGCTTGTTTTAATGGTTGAGCCAATAATAAAGTAAGAATCGGCAGCAGTATCGTGAAAAGCAACCACTTGGTAATCAGGATGAATATTTGGTTTCATAATACGCCTCAATAAATGATATGTGATAATGTATCATTTTAATTTAACGTATTTATTCTCTCATTGCAAATTATTTAAATGCTCCCCAAAAGGGGCGTAATTGCTGGCTATTTGTGCAAATAAATCAAAAAATAAGCACTTGAATTAAAAATGCTGGCTATTGGCGTTTAGGCTGTTATAACTATATTTAAGAGTTAAAACGTTAACAAATACGGTTATAAAGTTATTACAGAGGTTATGTATGAGTGACGCAACACAACAACAAGAACAAATTGACCAAGGGGTGATGGAAACCCTAAGAGAGCGCGACCACAGTACCTTGGCGCAACAAGTAAATCCGTTAACCTGCAACCACAATGATATTGTAGAGTTACTAGCAAGGTATATGGCACTTAGTGAGCAAGAAGATGATGAGCTGTTTGATACTTGGTTTGATAGCCTAACTAAAGAGCAACATACTGTTTTAAAAGTATTTGAAGTTTACCGTGGACAATATGAGCACCAAAATTAAAGTGTTTATTTTTGTAAGTATGCCAAATCCAGTGGTTATTTAAATAAAACTAAATAGCCACTACTACTTTTTAACTAGAAAGTAGTAATGTTGTATCAACCACTACTCCCACCTGTTTTCATCATAATTTTTTGCGGATTTAATCTTATCTTTATTTAGGTACGACTTACTGATATTCATAAGTATTTATTGCTATTTTAAGGTAATGTTCTAATTTTAATAGACAGACTGTTTATAATTTAAATAACTTTATGGGTTATATACTCGAAAATATTCGCTCCCATTTCGTAATTCATAAAACACTTAAAATTAATTGAGCTTTAATGATTAAACCTGAGATCCCAAGTAACGAAGCAGAGCGATTACATGCGTTAAAAACATTAAAAATTCTAGATACGTCGCATGAAGAGCGCTTTGATCGTGTTACTCGTATTGCCAAGCGTATGTTTAATGTTTCTATTTCATTGGTTACTTTAATTGACGAAGACCGCCAATGGTTTAAATCTAGGCAGGGGCTTGATGCGCCTGAGCTTCCTCGCGAAACCTCATTTTGTGGCCATACCATAAATCAAGACGAGCTCTTAATAATCCCAGATACAGCCCAAGATAAAAGGTTTTTTGATAACCCTTTTGTTGCAGGCGATCCTAAAGTACGCTTTTATGCCGGCTTTCCTTTAAAATTAAGGCAAGGGGTTATTATAGGCACTTTATGCCTTGCCGATAATAAACCTAGACACCTTAATGATGAAGAAAAACAATTACTAAGAGATTTAGGCACGTTGGTTGAGCAAGAGATTCAATCAATTCAACTAGCTACAATTGACGAGTTAACAAGAATCTCTAACCGGCGTGGCTTTTTGAACCTTGCTGAGCATACGCTAAATGTATGTAGGCGAAACAAAGTATCAATGTCGTTTATATTGTTTGATCTTAATAAATTTAAACAAATTAATGATGTTTATGGACACCACGAAGGCGATTTTGTATTGAATAAATTTGCGCAAATTATGCTTAGTTCATTTTGTGATTGTGAAGTAATAGGCAGACTTGGCGGAGATGAGTTTGTAGTAATGCTAAGTGATTTAGATGAAACAAAAGCTGAGTTTGTTTTACAAAGGTTTGCGGATGCAATTGCGCATACCAATAATACCTTAAATAAGCCATACAAAATTGATTACAGTGTAGGGGTAACACACTTTAAATACGATACAGGTAAATCGGTTGAGGATATGATTCAAGATGCTGATGTTGCAATGTATCAGCAAAAAAAGCAGCAATCACTTTAGTGAGCTATTTAGTTTAATTGCTGCTTGAACTTCACTTAACTTCCTCATGCTAGTACGAATCTTATAATAGGTAGTTATTCGCTATTGCAGTCATTTTTTGCAGAGGGTGATGCTAAAGACACATTTGGTTGCCAAATCCTGTCCCATATTTTATGAAGATTGTTTAAGTTTGGTCTTTGACTTATTTTTTCAAAGTTACCAATGCTCACCTCTGAATCATTTTTTTGACCCACTACAAAATTAAACACATAGTTGCACTCCATGCCCATACGTAAATCAGAAAGTACAATATTGCTTTGCTGTTGGCGCACCGAATAAAACCCTTTAGTAAACCACTGCAAGCGCTTTATAGCCCATTCATCGCTAATATTATTTAACAATGAAGGCCTTGTTTGATAAGGCGTTAATGTAACATCGTTGGGCACGTCAAATACTGATGCATAACCTTCGTAGTATTGTCCGTCAGACATCACAACAATACGCCACAGCAAAGTGGTTAGCGGGGCAGGCGTACTAATATACGCATTTACTGGTATTTGCCTGTTGTTGAGTGCTGTTTTTACCTTGTCATCAATACTTACTTTTAAAATTAAAGCACAAAATAAATATAGACTACTTAAAACTAAGGCCGCTGCATTTATATGATAAGCCGTTGCTGCTTGTATTTTGGGTATTAGCGTACATATTACGCCAATTAATAAAGGAAGCGTGTAAGCGGGGTCAATAATAAACACACTAGAAACCGCAAAGGGGTACTCAGTAAAAGGCCAAAGTAATTGTGTACCGTATACCGTTAGGCTGTCTAATATGGCATGTGTAGATAAACTTAAAAATACTAGCCAAAACCAGCGCACTTTATAAATTTGCATTCCCGCGTGTATTTTTAATATTAGCCATACAATGAGCGGACTAATTAATAAATGTATTAATAACGAATGGCTAAAGCTACGGTGGTAAGTAAATGCTTCTACAGAGCCACCATAAGGCAAAAATACATCTAAATCAGGAAGTGTGCCTAAAATTGCTCCCCATAAAACGGCTTTTCGACCTATTTTATTGCCTAATACCGCATAACCTACAGCACTACCTAATGCTACCTGCGTTAAAGAATCCATTTTGATTAATACCTTTAATTGCGACTTTTATTATTTATACTTTTTGATTATTAAAAAGCGTCAAAAAATAATGTGAAATATTTGATAAGCACATCAATGCCCAAAATTTATAAACTAAGCCTGGGCTTTATAAAATCTAAAAACGCTGTAATGCGAGACGATACCGCACTATTTTTATAATACACGGCTTGTATAATTTCTCGGTTATTAGGTGAGCTAACTGCACTGGGTAACACTTCAACTAATTTACCTGTTTTTAGATCATTGCCAATCATAAAGTGAGAAAGTAGCGCAACGCCTTGGTTTGCAATACATAGTTGCCGCACTGTTTCGCCGCTGCTTGCGCTAAGCGAAAACGTAAATAAAGCGGGCTTTACTAACGGCCAAGTGTTTAATTTAGGGGAGTCACTAAAACCAATTATCTTGTGATTTTGTAAGTCATCTATTTGCGTAATTGTTGCGTTGTTTTTTATATATTCTGGGCTGGCTACAATACGTAACTGGCTGCTGCCAAGTTTACGAGCATGTAAATTTGAGTCTTTTAAATCACCAATGCGTATGGCTAAATCGGTTTTATGTTCAAGTAAATCAATAATGCTGTCGTGTGAGGTTATATCAAGCGTTATGTGGGGGTATTGCTTGGCAAATTCGCCAATTAAAGGTGTAAGTTGGTGCAATACAAAAGGGCTTGCCGCATCTATTCGCAGCTTGCCACTTGGCGCTTGTTTTAAAAGCTTTATGGCTTCTTCACCGGTATAAAGCGTATTTAACCCTTCGCGTGCAAATTTTATAAAAGTATGGCCTTCTTCGGTAAGCTCTAACCGGCGTGTTGTTCTGTTTAGCAAAGTACATTGCAGTGTATTTTCAAGGCGTGATACAGCTCGCGACACTTTAGCCACCTGCTGATCGAGCAAGTTAGCCGCCCCGGAAAAGCTTCCGCAATCTACTACCGTTATAAACGTTTCTAAATCTTCAGTTTTTGAATGAACTGCCATAAGTATACCAACACCATCTTTGCATTATTAACAAAAGTATTTTGTCACTAATGCTATTTTTTGCAAACGATATTTTAGCCAAACTACATTCTTCAAATATTAATGAGGATATAACTATGCCATTGGCTTTGTGGGCGCTTACCTTAAGCGCATTTGCAATCGGAACAACTGAGTTTGTAATAGTGGGATTAGTACCCACCATTGCAAACGACTTAGGCGTAAGCCTACCTTCAGCAGGTTTGCTTGTAAGTTTATATGCGGTTGGCGTTGCCATCGGTGCGCCGGTGCTAACGGCTTTAACGGGTCGTTGGAATCGTAAAGTGGTACTAATAAGCTTAATGGGCTTATTTGTTTTAGGTAACTTACTTGCATGGCAAGCGCCAAGTTACGAAACATTAATACTTGCGCGCATTTTAACGGGGCTTGCCCATGGTGTGTTTTTTTCAATCGGATCGATGATTGCCACAAGTCTAGTAAGCAAAGACAAAGAAGCCAGTGCAATAGCCATTATGTTTACCGGGCTTACTGTAGCACTCGTAACTGGTGTGCCACTAGGTACATGGATTGGACAACACTTTGGTTGGCGTGCAACGTTTTTAGTTGTGTCGGTATTAGGTTTAATTGCATTAATCGGCAGCTCTATTTTAGTGCCAAAAAATTTAAAACAATCAATACCAGCGACGTTTAAAGAGCAACTACAAGTAATCGTAAAACCGCGTTTATTACTGGTGTATTTAATGACGATATTGGGCTATGGCGGCACGTTTACAGCGTTTACTTATTTAGCACCTATTTTAGAGCAACAAACAGGTTTTGCGCCTTCGGCTATTGCCTTAATAATGCTTGTTTACGGTGTATCGGTAGCGGTAGGTAATATTTGGGGTGGAAAATTGGCCGACAAACGCGGCCCAATTAGCGCACTGAGCATTATATTCAGCGCTTTGAGTATTATTTTACTGATATTTACTTTTACGATGGAATCAAAAATTGCTGCTGTACTTACTATTTTAGTATGGGGCGCATTTGCTTTTGGTAATGTGCCAGGCTTGCAACTTTATGTAGTAAAGCAAGCGCAAAAGCACACGCCCAATGCGGTAGATGTTGCATCAGGTTTAAACATAGCCGCATTTAATATTGGTATTGCACTTGGCTCAATTATTGGCGGTAGCGTAGTAGAGAACATGACCCTGCAAGATACAGCATGGATAGGCGCCGTTATCTCTGTTTTAGCACTTGGTGTTACACGCTACAGCGGTATGCTTGATAAACGTGAAATTCAGCAAGCATAAAGCCTTAGCAGGGTCTGTTGACCTTTTAGGATTAAATTTGTTCAATCTAGGGATGATTTAATCACGGAGCGAGGTTTGTAACCTAGTGGGCTAAGTAAAAATCGAGGGACAAAGAGTAAATCCACCCTAGGAAGAACCTACAGGCAGCGCGTATTTGGCATTTATGCTGCGTTATCGCCTATTAATGTGGAACAACCACACTGCATAGGCTCTGCCTTGCCTAAATACCAAATACACTGCTGCAAATGTAATCTCTAAAGATTAACAGACCCTAACCTTGAAACTAAAATTAATGACCTCATACATGTTATGAAGTCATAGATTTTTAAGTGACAGTCGTAATAAGAAGTAAAAGGTGTATTTCGTAAAACTTTTAAAAGTTTGTATTTCAAAACCGATTATTTTATAAGGATAAACCATGACAAAACGTGTAATAGAAATGCCAGAACTAGGTATGGGAACATTCCGCTTAGAGGGCGACACTGCCTATAACTCAGTAAAAATGGCACTCGAAGTTGGGTTTCGCCATATTGATACCGCACAAATTTATGGCAACGAAGAGCAAGTAGGTCAAGCCATAAAAGATAGTAATATTCCGCGCAGTGAAATATTCTTAACCACCAAAGTGTGGAATAACAAATTAAATAAAAGCGACTTTATCCCAAGCGTTAAAAAGTCACTTGAAAAGCTACAAGTTGATTCGGTCGACTTACTGCTAGTTCATTGGCCATCGCCTGCTAACGACGAGCCAATGAGTGAATACCTCACTGAATTACTAAAAGCGAAGCAGCTTGGTTTAACTAAGCACATTGGTGTATCAAACTTCACCATTGCAAACTTAAATGAAGCAATGCAAACACTTGACTCGCGTGAAATATTTACCAATCAGATTGAGGTTCACCCATATTTAACTAATACTAAATTGCGTGCATTTTGTGCTCAGCACGATATACATGTAACTGCGTACATGCCATTTGTAGTAGGTAAAGTACTTAAAGATAAAACCATTATCGACATTGCTAACAAGCACGATGCAAGTCCAGCACAAGTTGTTTTAGCATGGGTTAACGCAAGCGGCATGACGACAATTCCATCATCAACTAAGCGCAAAAACTTAGAAGATAACTTTAACGACCACGTTAAGTTAGATGATGAAGACATAGCCCGCATTGATGGCCTAGATTGTGGCGACCGCCAAGCAACACCAGACTTTGCGCCGCAGTGGGATCAATAAACTTATCTCAAACGCAAAGTTAAACTAAATATTTTAAGGTGTAGATTATCTACACCTTAACTTTTAAAAGGAATACACATGTTAACGGTTATAGCTGCACTGTCGTGCAAAAATATTGATGCAGATGTGATGCTTACAGCACTTGAAAACTTACAAAAGTCATCGCGCCAAGAAGTAGGGTGCTTACGTTATGAACTATCGGTAAAAAGTGATGATGAACATACCGATTACGTTGTTAGCGAACAATGGGCGTCTGATGAGCACTTTGAAGCGCATAAAAACGAGCCACACTTTAAAGCGTTTGGTACGCAAGTTACTGGGCTTTTAACCAATAGTAGTATTGATGTATATAAATCAATTGGTTAAATTCTTTTTATAGTGCCTATTATGGTACGTATTAAAATACTTAGCTAAATTACATATCATAAAGTAAATACTCAAATAGGTGCTGTTAACTTACATCACCTTTTATTCTTACACTCCAACCTGCCTAAATACTCAACTTCGCCAATATCAATGAAACCTATTAGGACTCTTTTTTGTTAATGCACAGTGCGTCGAAATCAAAAGAGGTTCATAACTTTATTAAAAGTCGTTTTGCTATCATAACCCACTCTAATAAATAGCCTATTTAATTTGTTGTTTACATTAAAGTTCTCTGGTGTAAATTATAGAAATATAACATGGCATTTTAGTCAGCCGTAAATAGTTCGAGTGGTACTCAATGTGAGGCTTAAAATAGCAAACTATTTATATATTTTTTGTGTGTTATATTTTTAGAGCTGAGTTAATTAAACTAATAATGGAGACATGGGTATGGAAATTAATAAATCTAATCAATCAATTCTTATTTTTGTAATCCCTTTATTAACTGCGTATTTTGGATCAAAAGTCATATTTCACTTATTTGCTTTTGAGTATCTTGTGTTTACAGATACTTTTGACATTCTAAAGCTACTCATTGATATTAGTGTATTTGGAGTGTTGCTCTATATTAGTTCGCTGGGCGTTGGTTATGTCATCAGAGCTAAAACATAAGTTTTTAATCATTAGCTGGTAAATTGCTAGCTAAAAAATCACAGCCAATAAAGCCTTAATAGCTTTAAACTGTATAATTTATATGGAGATAATAATGAAAAAATTAATCGCAATAGTAGCGTTGTTAGGCTTTGCCTCATTTGCACAAGCTAATGATAGTTTTGTAGTGAATGCTAAATTTTATGATAATAAAAACTTAATTGGTTCACCTATTTTAGTAGTCAATTCAAACGAAGAGGCGTCAGTTTCAGTTGATAATTCGTATAGTTTTGCTCTTACAGTAACGCCAATTGATGATTCTACTGTTAGTTTAGTAACTGACCTAAAACTAGGTGGAAAACATATGGCTCCCTCTTTAATTGTTGAAATAGGCAAAGAAGCAAGTATTAATATTGATGGTAAAGAGCTGTCAGTTTTAGTAAGCAAATCAAGCAGCTAATAATACCAACCTGCATAAATCTTTGATCAATTTAACGAATTAAATTGCACTATAACGTCGTTAAAAATTTTTTATTTAGAACAACTAGATATAAAAATTTTTGCCTAGTTCTAGCGTAATTTTCTTAACGTTAAATAGACCCCATATATAAGCAGATTGGTATAAGTTAAAAATTAGGAATATAACTAATGAGAAACTCAAGAAATGAAATAGTAAAATATGGAGTCTCTTTTGGTACGGCCCTAGCAATTGCTATTTCATGGAGTGCTAATGAGTCTGTGTTATGGGCAATTTTGCACGGTTTTTTATCTTGGTTTTATGTTATTTGGCATGTAATTACGCGATAAGTGTTTTCGCGTGTGCACTGATTGATTATGTAGATTGCGGTCAATGTTAATACTCGAGCAATTACCATCTAAAACAATTAAGTTAAAAATATAAAAGGAATAATTAATAATGAAAGGTGCGGGTGGAAGCTCTGGTGGTATTGGGCATTTTTTTATTGGTTTGATTATGATGTGCGGTGGCTTTTATATGCTGCTAAACGCAATTTCGGTGACCTCTAATTTTGGACTAAGTTCTCGCATTTATAGTGTTAATGCTTTAGGTGGCTTTGGCGTTACAGGCGGCATGGTTATGATCCCGTTTATTTTTGGTGTAGGTCTGATTTTTTATAATTCTAAAAATATTTTAGGCTGGGTGCTATCTCTTGGCTCGTTAACCGCACTCATATTTGGCGTTATATCGAGTGTTCGATTTAGTATGCGAACTATGACGTCGTTTGATTTGATTGTTATTATAATTTTAGCGTTTGGCGGCTTAGGGCTATTCTTACGATCGCTTAAATCTATTGATACTTAAATAATTACCACGCTTTGTTTTAAATATAATTTTAATTATAGGCATTTAACATGATGTTCTAATGCCTAAGCTAATACATTAATAATATAACCCTTCCTATTTACTGCTTAACCAGTAACGTATTTTAAAGAGATTTATGTGAACAACTCAATACAGCTAAAACTAATTGCTACTCACTTATTAGCACAAAGAGAAGAAAACCCAGCACGTTCAAATTTTCCTAAAGAGTTAGTACTAGACTCGACTGACGATGCGATAGAAGTACAAAAGTTGATGATTTATTTAAATGATCAAACTGTATATGGCTGGAAGTGTATGCTGCCTTTAGATGATGGCTCAATTATATTAGCGCCTCTTTTACATGCACCTATAAAACAAGCTGAAAATTGCCCACTGTATACAACAAACAATAAAGCGCTTATTGAACCAGAAATTGCATTTATTTTACAAAGCGATTTACCTAGTAATAAAACCTATACAAATGAAGACGTAGATACTGCATTTGCCAGCGCCCATTTAGCACTTGAGCTTATTCAAAAAAGGTTTGATGAAAACACTCCAAGCACTCACATTGAAAAACTGGCCGATGGCCTATCTAATCAAGGCGTGTATTTAGGCCCACAAATAGATAAAGCCAAAGCGTATAACGCAAGTACTGTAAATATCAATGTTAAGCAAGCTGAGCTGGAGTTAAACTTGGCAGGTGTGCATCCTGCAGAGCTTGCGCAGCATCCACTTTATTGGGCGGTTAATTACTTATCAGCAAAGGGAATTAACTTAAAAGCAGGGCAAGTGTTTATAACTGGTTCTTACTGTGGTGTGGTTGAGCTTAATACTAATGAGCAAACATGTATTACATATGAAGATTTAAATACATTTAATGTGACATTTTTATCCCATTAAGCGAAGTATTCATTTTAACGGTCATAATAAAACAACCCACTAATTAGCTGTCTCTTGATCACAAGTCTGACTCAAGAGATTTTGCTAAATCGTAGCCTTCCAGGATGGCTTGTAACTTAAGCCATCCTTGCCATAACACTTTCACAGATGCACGCCCTGTGCGCTT
>NZ_JACJFD010000045.1:0-18237 GCF_014164415.1 Pseudoalteromonas sp. SG43-1
CTTGTATCTCTCATTGATAAATGATTAGCTATCATTTATCACATCGAAGTCAGTGAGCTTGCCTTCGCGTCTAGTATTTAATACTGCTCCGTAGATAAAGCCCTGACTTTCTATTCTCACAAACTGAATGGTATCCAAGCACGCTTTTATTTAAGTAGATGCTGTATGTACAAGGGGAGTAAGTAGAGATGATGTTTATCGGCATTGATATTAGTAAAGAGAAGATTGATTTATCGTGGTTGAGAGACCAACTTACAAATAAAATTAAAACAAAAGTCTTTAAAAACAAGCGCCAAGATTTTGTAACAATAGAAAAATGGCTTTTAAATACAACAAAAAGCGCTGCTAATGAGCTCGTTATCACCCTCGAACCAACCGGTGTTTATCATGAAGCGCTGATGTATTTTTTACACGAGCAAGGCTTTAATATTATTTTAGCGAACCCTGGTAAAGCTAAAAAGTATGCAGACGCTTTAAACATAATTCATAAAACAGACAAATCTGATGCAACGATGCTTGCTCATTATGGCTGTGCCAAGCACGCAGTCGTTAATTATTGGCAACCTGAAGCATTAGCAATTAGAGAGCTTAAAGCCCTTATCCGTCGTTTAGATGCGCTTGAGAGTAACCGGCAACGAGAAGCGAACCGATTAGAAGCAAGTGAATTCAGCAACGTTTCTGCGCGTGTTTGCCAATCTATAAAAGTGACTATCGCGTTTTTAGACGATGAAATTAAACAACTTAAATCTGACATTGATAACCACATAGATAATGAACCTGATTTAAAAAGAAACAGGAAACTACTTGAGTCAATCCCTGGCATAGGGCCCGTATTATCGAGAGAGCTGACGTATTTGTTTGCGGCTAAAAAATTTAATAAAGCCAAAGAAGCGGCGGCTTATTGTGGATTAATCCCACGGCATAATGAATCGGGTAAATTAAAAGGGCGAACATCAATCAGTAAACTTGGCCCAGCCAGAATTCGATGTAAACTTTATATGGCAGCCGTTGTTGCTGGGCAATGGAATAAAACAATAAAACGACACAAGTTAACGTTAATAAATAATGGTAAAACACCAATGCAAGCTGTGTGTGCAAATATGCGAAAGCTAATTCATATATGTTTTGGTGTAATAAAAAACCAGGAAGCGTTTAAGCTCCAAGAAAGTTAAATACGGCCTTGAAGCTTAAAATGAGAGATGGTATCTACAAATTAAACCCACAGTTAAACTTTGGCGGTAAACGTAGAGCTCGCTCACGTGAAAAGCATAGCTTTTAATTACTTAAATAAAACTCTATTCACAAAGAGAAGCGAATAAGGAGTAAATGAGCAAACATAAAACCAACAATAATCTTTTTTATCTATCACTGCCTCTAAAAGCGCAGCGCCTCATAACCTCTTTGTGAATAAATTACTTTACGGGCTTCGCGTCTACAGCGTTACTTTTTATGCAGTGCTTCAATGCGTGCTAGTAAGCTTGAGGTGTCGTATCTGCCACCACCGAGCGCTTGTACATCGGCGTAGTATTGATCGACCGTTGCAGTCATTGGTAAAGTAGCGCCATTGTTTTTAGCTTCATCGAGTGCAATGCCTAAATCTTTACGCATCCAATCTACGGCAAAACCAAACTCATATTCACCCGCCCACATTGTTTTGTAGCGGTTTTCCATTTGCCACGAACCGGCTGCACCTTTAGAAATGGTTTCTATAACTTTTTCACCATCAAGCCCAGCTTGCTTGGCAAAATGTAAGCCTTCGGCTAAACCTTGCACTACACCAGCAATACAAATTTGATTAACCATTTTACAAAGTTGTCCCGAGCCAACGCCGCCTAGTAATTGGCTAAAACGACTAAACGCCGCCATAACTGGCTGCACTTTAGCAAATACGGCTTCACTACCACCCGCCATAACCGTTAATACGCCGTTTTCGGCGCCAGCTTGTCCGCCCGATACAGGCGCATCTATAAAGTCGATATTTTGCAGAGCCGCTTTTGCAGCCACTTCACGTGCTACTTCGGCAGAAGTTGTGGTGTGATCAACCAAAACAGTGTGCGGTAACATGCCCGCTAACACGCCGTCGTCGCCATACACTACTGAGCGTAAATCGTCATCATTCCCAACACACATAAATACAATATCGGCATTGCTGGCAGCTTCGCGCGGGGTTGATGCAAAGCTTCCTGAATGTTCTGCAGTCCACGTTTGAGCTTTAGCTTGAGTGCGGTTATAAACGCATACGCTGTGCCCTGTTTTTGCTAAATGCCCCGCCATTGGGTAACCCATTACGCCTAAACCTATAAATGCGACTTTCATTGACATAAAAATGACCTATTTAACTGATAACTTAGAAACTAGACCTCGATTATGTCAACCGGTCGATAAAAAAGCGAATGAAAGTCTTTATAAAATTTCCTCAACGGGAAAGGTAAGTAGGTAACCTATGGACAGTATTTATCAATTTAATGCACCACTTTATAACAGCGAAAATTTTCCTCTTAGCCAGCTACAGGGCAAAACCGTCCTTATTGTTAATACAGCGAGTAAATGTAATTTTTCGGTGCAATTAAACGCACTCGAGAAGCTCTATCAGCAATATAAAAGCAATGGTTTTACTGTGCTTGCGTTTCCGTGTAACCAGTTTGGCCAAAATGAGCCGCTTGATAATTTAGCCATTAAAGACTTTTACCAAGATCAATTTAATATCTCGTTTGAGGTATTTGGTAAGGTAATGGTAAACGGGCCAGAAACACATCCGTTGTTTAATTATTTAAAGTCGCATACGCGGGGTATTTCGCAAAACCGCGCAATTAAATGGAATTTCACTAAGTTTTTAATTAATTCACAAGGGCAACTTGTTGCTCGCTATGCACCGCGTACTAAGCCCGAAACACTTAAACAAGTAATAGAAAGTAACTTACTGCAAGCCGCAAAGTTAAGCGCTGCAAGAGGTGGTAAAAAAAAATATCTTTGTTTACGCCAGCTAAGGCTTAATTTAAATCAATAAAATGCGTGTTACTAAAGCATAGGTTTATAAAGTAGTTTATTGTATTGATACTTATTAAGCGTCGAGGCTATTACCATGAATATTGCTTTTTTTAGTACTCAAAAGTACGAACTGCCTTTTTTTGAACAAAGTACACGCGATAATCGTGATATAAAAATAACGTATTTTGAGCAATCCCTGAGCGAACAAACGGCTATTTTAGCAAACGGGTTTGATGCCATATGCGTATTTGTAAACGACACTGTAAACGCCACTGTTATTGAACAACTGGCAAGCCAAGGCATAAATACTATTTTGCTACGTTGTGCAGGATTTAATAACGTTGATTTACCTGCAGCAAAAGCACATAAAATTAAAGTATTACGCGTACCAGCATACAGCCCAGAAGCAGTAGCCGAGCATTGTATTGCACTTATGCTCACGCTTAGCCGTAAAACCCATAAAGCGTATAACCGCGTACGCGAAGACAATTTTGATTTAAACGGATTACTAGGCTTTAACTTGCACAATAAAACCGTGGGTATTGTAGGTTGCGGTAAAATTGGCCTTGCGCTGTGCAACATTTTAAACGGCTTTGGCGCTAAAGTATTAGTGTGCGACCCATACGCGCAACCTGGCAATTATACAATTACCGATATAGACACCTTGCTTAGCCAAAGCGATGTGATCTCTTTACATTGCCCACTGAACGAGCAAACTCATCATTTAATAAATGATGAGGCATTTAGTAAAATGAAAACTGGCGTTATGCTCATTAACACTTCTCGCGGTGCATTGCTTGATAGTAACGCGTGTATTAGCGCGCTTAAAACTAAAAAGCTAGGTTACCTGGGACTTGACGTTTACGAGCAAGAGTCGGAGCTGTTTTTTAAAAACCACAGTGACGAAATAAACCAAGACGATATATTTTCGCGCTTAGTGAGCTTTAAAAATGTATTAGTAACGGGGCATCAGGGCTTTTTTACCCAAGAAGCACTCACCGAAATAGCAAACACAACCCTGCTTAACGCTTTTGAAGTAAGTGAAGGTAGGCCTCTGACTAATGAGGTTTTATAAAATTCTTGGCTATACCTAAATAACAGGCACAAAAAAAGCGAAGTGCGTTTTAAACTCACTTCGCTTTATTAATTTATTTTAGGGCTTAGATAAAATTAACCAAAGGCAACGTTTGCAAATACCAAGGTCATTAATATTGGGCAAACAAAACGAATATACTGAGCAAACCAGTAATGTACGCCTGTTGTTGCTTGATGTAATTTATTACCACGCTGCCACATCCACCCTACTGTAATAAAGTAAAACAAGCCCATAAGCGGTAATTGATATTGAGTAAATAGCATAATAACTAAGCCAAATAACCAATCAAAATTTAGTATAATTGCGCTTGCACACACAAGTACAACGGCGCTCACTGCCCATGTTGCTTTGGTGCGACTAACGTTATGGTTTTCGACTAAAAACGCTACCGGAATTTCAGTCGTCGATATAGTTGACGTAACCGATGCGATAGACATTAATACAAAAAACAATAAACCAACTAATAATCCAATTTCGCCCATGGTGCTAAATAGCTCAGGTAAAATAGCAAAAATAAGTTGCCCTTCGCCAATCAGTTTACCGCCACTAAATACCTCTACACCGTTGTGCTGCGCCACATAAATAGCAGGAATAATAAGTAAACCCGCTAAAAAAGCAACGCCAGTATCAAGTAATGCAACACCTGCGGTGAGCTTTGGTAAATTAGCATCTGGTTGTAAATACGAGCCGTAAATCATCATACAACCCACACCTAGTGAGAGCGAAAAGAACGCTTGCCCCATTGCGGCAATAATTAAATTAGGGTCGAGTATTTGGCTAAAATCAGGAATTAAATACGCGGCAAAACCTTCGCTTGCGCCATCGAGTGTTGCAATGTAGGCAATTAAACCAACAAGCAGCACAAGTAACAGTGGCATTAATCGGCGCGACCAGGTTTCGATTCCCGACTTAACCCCTTTTAAAATAATACTGGCGGTTAAAATAAGCATAAGCGGCGTAAATACAAAATTACGCAGCACTGAGTCGCTATGTAAAAATTCGCTTGCGCCTGTAAACCCAAAAAAGGTTGTTATGGGTTCAATAGCGTACGAGAGCATCCACCCTGCCACTATTGAATAAAAACTTAGCATAACAACTGCGCCCGCAAGGCCTATGTAACCGGCTGCTGCACCTACTTTACGGCTAGTGTTTTGCCATGCATCACCCAATGCTTTTACAGGATTAGCTTGTGCTTTGTGACCTAAATAAAGTTCGGTATACAGCGCAGGTAGCGCAAGTAAAAATATAACAATAAAATAGACCAGTAAAAAAGCACCGCCGCCATGGTTGGCCGCTTGCGTAGGAAAACCCCAAATATTACCCAAACCCACTGCTGCGCCAGCAGCGGCTAAAACAAAACCAAGTCGGCTTTGAAACCCATCACGCACTTGTGCCATACATCTACAAATCTGTTATTATTTTGATTATTGTGAATTAAACCATATTTCATGCCAGCTGAGTAATAAAATTGTACCCAGCCTTTGTTAGTGGCGTTAACCGCTCACAATATCAGCGACTTCTTTTGCTTTAGGGCTTTTATGACTGAACACTATTTTAAAAACGCCTTGAGTATTACTTCAACTCAATTGGCAAATTTGTCTTTAGCGAGTAACAGCATTTTATTATTTAATGCTAAAACACTTGAGCTTAGTGACTTTAATTTGCCCGATTGCTTAAGCCCGTTTGAGTTAAACATTATAAACCGCCGTAAAAGCCCACAAGCTAAGCAAGAGTATTTAGCGACGCGGTTATTGTTAAAACACCTTATTAAAGTAGCGCAGCCGCAACATACGCACGTACCCCTTAATAAAATGAGTACCGAATTTGACGAAGCAAGCTCAAAACTGCAAATACACGTAGATGGTGATGTTATTAATACCTGTATTTCGCACTCGCATGGTTTGGTTGGGGTGGCGCTAAATTTTGATAAAAGTGAGTTTGGTTTTGATATTGAAAAAGTAAACCTAAAGCGCCCGTATGAAAAGCTTGCTAAGCATTTTTATCATAATGATGAAATTTCACTTATTACCGAGCCCACTAATACCCAAGCCCAAGCAGAGACGTTTTTTAGAATTTGGACACTAAAAGAGTCTCTTGCTAAAGCCACCAGCCGCCCTATTGCAAAGTTACTTAGCCCTAATGTGTTTGACGAATTACATAGTGCAAAGCTGAGTGCTTGCAGTAATCGCGTTACTGTAGTTGATAGCTGTGACAGCAATGTTTGTTTTGATGTAAGTGTGGTGCATAAAAAAAGCACCGACTGGCGATGCTTTTTATTAAATGACTTTATTAATTAATTTTGTTAAGCAACCTTACTAGTTAATTTTCCTGAATAACCGTTATTTACGCAGCAAAATCGTTTTCTAATAAACGGCTATGGATAGACTGTACTACGTTATCTGACTCAGTTTGCTCTACTAAAAAGCACAGGTTGTGCTTACTAGCACCGTGACAAATTAATCGAATGTTAAAGTCTTTTAGTACACTCATTAAGTTCATTTCGTGTTGGCGTAATTGAATCTCAGAGCCAATAAGTGCCACCAATGTTAGGTTGTTTTCTACCGAAACATGGCAAAACTCTGCAAGCTTATCTAGGCATTCTTGATCAAGCTCTGGGCGCGAGGCGTTTTGCGCGTTATCAAGGGTTATGGCTACGCTGATTTCTGATGTAGTTACCAAATCTACCGATATATTGTATTCACTCAATAGTGTAAATACGCGTGCTAAAAAGCCGCTTGCTAGTAGCATTTCTGGGCTTTTAAGCGTAAGCAATATTTGGTTTTTACGTTGCGTTACTGCGCGTATACCTGGTTGCTGCGATTTTTCGCGCTCAATCCACGTACCGCCACGCTCTGGCTCGCGGCTAGAACCTACAAACACGTTAATGTGGCTACGGCTCGCTGGTAAAATAGTTGCTGGGTGTAATACTTTTGCGCCAAAGGTTGCCATTTCAGCGGCTTCGTCAAAACTTAAGCGTGCAATAGGCGTCGCTTTTGCGCACAAACGCGGGTCGGTGCTAAAAATGCCCACTACGTCGGTCCAAATATGCACACTTTTAGCGTTAATCGCTTCAGCTAGTAATGCAGCGCTATAGTCAGAACCACCACGTCCTAGCGTTGTGGTGTGACCGTATTCGTCACTACCAATAAATCCCTGAGTTACAATTACTTGAGTGTCTAATAACGGAATTAAATGCTCTTTAGCAGCTTGCGCTGTGGCTGAAACATTGGGCGTTGCTTTGCCAAATTGGCTGTCTGTTTTAAGCACCTTGCGCACATCAAAGCGATCGGCATTTAAACCCTGTAAACGAAGTACCTGTGCAAACAAATACGACGACAAACGCTCACCAAAGCTAAGTAGCTCGTCGTGTTGCTGATCGGTTGTTAGTGGCTCTTGAGCCAATGTTTGAAATGCTTTTAGGGTTTCGTTAAAGCCAACAGCTAAATCGGCATCTAGCGATAATTCATCTAAAATAGTTTGTTGAATAGCAAGAACGCCATTTATGTGTTCTTGGCGCTCACTTGAAGTAATGCTTGATTTACACAGTGCAACTAAGTGATTAGTTACGCCGGCACTGGCGCTCACGGCAACAATACGTACGCTTTTATCTGCAACAATAATTTCGCTACAGCGACTCATCGCTTCAAAATTTGCAACACTTGTTCCGCCAAATTTGGCAACGATGTAATCTGATTTTGCGCCTGATACTGTTTGTGGCACTGATTGGGTAGTCATTTAGTCTCCTTTCGCGGTATCCAAACCGCAATAAAACAAGAAGAACTTGGCAAAGGAATGCTTGAAGATAAGTCCACTGCCAGAAGCTCTCCACCTATATTGGTGACAGTTTTGAGGATTCAGCCCCATAAACCGAAAAACAATGACGACGTACCATTATTTTCCTCGGCGAGTACTTCCCTCCTTAATGATCATCGGCTTTCGTCGCCTAACATTAAGTACCTAAGTATCGCACCTCTTCTGAATGCTTTATTAACCAGTGGCTAATAAAACAAAACCCCACTAAGTAGCGGGGCTTTGAAAGTTATCGTTTAGACGTCTAGCTGTCAAGCATTTAATAATTTATGAGTTAAATAAAACTGCCCATGTAATACGAGCCCGCATATCCAACCGTGTAACAAATTAATAAATGCAGCGATAAACGCAAGTAGCTCATAAAGGTAAGCGCTTTAACTTTACTCATGGCAATAATGCCCGCAGCCGAACCAATAATAAGCATTGAACCGCCCACACCCGTTGCATACGTAAATGACAACCAATGTTGTTGGCTCATTACTATATTGGCTTTTAATAATGCAGCGGTAAGCGGTACGTTATCGACCCCAGCTGATAATATGCCCATTAAGTAGTTTGCGTATTCTGGTGCCATTACCGTGTATAGGTCGGTAAATTTACTCAACATACCAATTTCTTTAAGTGCGCCAACAAGTAAAAGTACACCTACAAAAAACAATAATGTGTCGTATTCTATATCGCGAACAAAATCGATTATGTCTTTGTTTATGTCTTTTTTGCGCATTAAAAATTGCGCCACTAAAAACATCACTGATAAGCCAAACAAAAAGGTTAATAGAGGCGGTACGCTGTAAATTACACTCAACGTAAGTGTGCTCACTACGGTAGATAAAAATATAACAGCAATGGTTATGTCGGTTTTTTCAATGCGGGTTTTACCTGCACTAGCAAACTCAACACGCCCTTTCATACCGATAGACAGTAACGCGGCAAGCAGCATAACGCTTGCAAGTGCTGGCGCTATAAGTAGTAATAAATGAGCAATGGTTACTTTACCATCTAAAAATATCATTAGTGTGGTTACGTCACCTGTTATTAGCGATACCCCACCTGAGTTAACCCCAAACACAATAAGAGTGGCGTATTTAACGAGCTTTTTAGGTTCAAGTTTTAACGACATAACAACCGCAAGCGATATAAGCGTCGCTGTTACGTTATCTGAAATCGACGAAAACAAAAATGCAAAACCACCCACCAAAAACATGAGCTTTTTTTCGCTAATACTTTTTGGCATAACACGGTGCACAATATTTTCTATAAACCCCTTTGAATTTAAATACGCTACAAAGGTCATTGCAGCCATTAAAAATAGCCATAGCGAGGCAATTTCTAAAATATTTTCGTTTAAAAGATGTTGAATCGTATCGGGGCTTTGCCCGTGTAGGGGGTATATAAAAAGAAGAATCCAGCAAAGCGTACCAAAAAACAGCGTGGTTTTAGCTTTATTTACATGGATTATATCTTCTATAACGATCAGTAAAAATGCAATCGCTATCAGGGTTAGAATAATCGAGGAAACCATGGTAGTTAAACAACCTTTGATATAGTTTTAAAGAACACACAAATAACATTCCATTTCATGTGCCTATTTTCGGCGCGAATTTTAGCACTGCCTCTATGCAAAAACTATTATTAAATGGTCTTAAAAACGAATACTATATACAGACAAGGTTAATTAAAAATACGTAATAATGAGTCTTCTAAAAGAACTCAATAATAAAATACTAGGATGTTGTAACCCCTTATGATCCCAGCTAAAAAGCTGCTAAACACCATAACCGAACATTGGGGTGTATTAGAGCTATTATTTAAACGTTTTAAAATGGCTGACTTTAGCCTAAAAGACGTACAAAACGCGATTAAGCAAAAGCAGCCTACGTGGTCAAACGAACGCATTTATAAAGAAACAAATCGTTTGTTAAATCAAGATATTTTAATTCCACTGGCTAAATCCTCTCAGCTTGAAATAAATCGTGCTATTGCTGATTTTGCTACTTTTTTACTGCAAGAAGAGCATTTAGGTTTAGCGCAAGAAATTAGCGTATTAGTAGAGGACCTTGCTCGTTTAGGTAACCGCCTAGATAACGCTGGCGAAATAGAGGACTTTGACGATTTGCGCCGCTACAGCCGCATTATGGATGATCGGGTGCGTAAAATAATGAAGCTCTATACGCACAACGAAAACGCTATTTTAAATATTGTTGAACAAGCCAAATCAAATAATGCAGTGCAATCGCTGCAAAAGCGTTATAAAGCGGTAATAGAAGCCTTTGACGAATACATAGAGCCAATGCTTGAAATGGTTGATATTCGTGGTGAGTTTCATGCATGTTTTACCCTCATTGAAGAGCAAATAAGTAAGCAAATACTGCACATTGAGCGCTCAGGTAAAGCGTATAATGACAAACGTATGCTGGAGCAATTACGTACCCGTATACTCGAAATGCATTTAATGGGCCGAGAAAGCTTACGTAAAAGTGCCGATATGCTTATGCCACTGCGTGAAGAGCTACGCCGTAATAACTTAATTACTCGCCAAGCAGCCAAAGTACTTGGGCTTGTACGTAAAAATGGCGTAGACAATATGCTAAGTGCTGTGCAACCACATTTTGTAAGCGACGCGCAGCGATATTCGCTTGGTCAGCAACGCCATATTGTGGCTTACATGGCAAGCTTGGTTGAATTTGAACACGAAGAATACCAATTGCCTGACCAGCAAGACGTGCCTGCATTTGTTACGCCTAATATTCCTGACTACAACGATGTCAAAACCAGCTTTGCTAAGCGCTTTAATAAAAAACGCAAAAAGCCGCAGCCCTTGCTGCAATTTTTAGACGAAAGCTATCCAGATCTCGATGCCGACGAAATGCTATTTTTGTATCAAAAATTGGTCAGCGACAGCGATATTAAAATAATTCAAAGCGATGAAAAAGCCCGCGTAAAAATTGCCGGTCAGCACTTTTCTTTATATCCATTTAATTCAGAGCCTCAGCCAGATCCAAAGGCAGGTAAATAAACCATGACACACATAAACTTAGACGAGCTAACCCATCTACAAGCCATTAATAAAAAATTAGTAGCGGGTTATCACATTTGCGAGCAAGACAACGTAATGTGGCAAGAGCTTGACCAACACATAGAAGACTACACCGCCCTATTTACCGCTTTAGGTAACGATTTAAAACACGACAGCCGTGGCTTTTATTATTTTGGTAGCGACGAAAGCACACCCAATATGGGCAAAATATCTCGCGCTATCGCGCTCACCATTTACATTTTAATTGAGCACTACGCCAATACGGGTAAAGACCCAATGCGCGCATTGTTTGACGACGTAAACGATTTAGAGCTTATGCAAACGCTGGTGCAAATTAACAAACATTTGTTTGATCAGCTTGAGATATTTTCGGGATCGGATTTGCGTAAAGACGTTTACCTGCGCATGGTGCGCTTAGGTTTAGCCCGTGAAGTAGAAGGCGGCTTTATACTACAAGCGCCAATTCACCGCTACATAGATGCACTCATGGAAGTAAACGAAGAAACCTACATTACAGAGGACGAGGAATGAAAAATCTATACGGACTAAGCAAACTCGCCCTACTTAACACCGCAGGCTATGCAAAATGTGTGATCCCGCTTGATAAAAGCAGCTCTATTTGCGCGCCCAATAACACAGGTAAAAGCTCGGTTATTAACGCCTTGCAGTTTCCGCTTATTAACGATTTGCGCTTAACAGAATGGGACGGACACGATTTAGATGAAACCCGTAAGTTTTATTTTTCATCCGATCAGTCGTACATTTTACTAGAAGCTAACTTGCCTCATGGCTCGGTAGTGATTGGCGTTGCGGGACTTGGTAAAATTGCCGGTTACGCGCATCAGTACTTTTGTTATCAAGGAAAGCTTGATTTAGAGCAGTACACGCAAGGTAAAACTATTATTAAATTTACCAAGCTGTTCAACCATTTAAAATCGCTTAACTACAACCCTATTGAGCTTAAAGCACAAGAGTTAAATGCGCTATTGACTGGCGGCGCAACCCCATTTGACGGCTATATTAACCTAAAAATGATCCCGCTTAATAATGTCCAAGACTCCTCTATTTATAAAGAAATATTTAGACGTATTCTTAACTTACATAAATTGGGCGCAAGCGACGTAAAACGCTTTATGCTACGCGTGTTTGAACGCCATATGTCGAACTCTAAGGTCGACTTTTATGAAGTATGGCGTCGCTCGTTTGATAAAGTAAACCGCTCAAAACGCGAATTAAAAGCCCTTGAGTCAATGCAAGAGCCAATAGCAGCGCTTGAATCAATGCTTGAAAACCAAACCGTGCTTAAAGGTAAATTAGCCGCATACGCACCTAAAATTGACCAAGCATTGATTGATTTTGACACTTATCAAGAGTCGCAACTTAATGAGTTGGGTATAGCGCTTGAAGATATAGAGCACGAAAAACACGAGTTTGAGCAAAAACAAAGCCTATACGTACAGCAATCGCGTGATATAGAGCGCAGACAAACTCAAATTGAGCAGTGGTTTTTAGATTACGATGCGCTTAAAAGCGAGTTTGAACTGGTAAATAAAGCCACGCTCAAAACCAGCCTGACTCAATTAAAGCAAGATTACGAGTCGCTTTCGCACTCTATAACCAGCGCACAAGGGCAAAGCCTACACACGCTTGACTACCGCATTAGCGAAACACAAAAACAAATTAAGAGCTTAAAGCTACAACTTAAAAACCTTGAGTTTAATTTGTTTACCCGTATGCGCGAAGACCTCTCGTTAAAAGAAGTAGAGGAAATATCGCGGATTTTAAACCCTGATATTCTCTCATTTGCGACCACCACTAATGGCGATATAACCATTGATGACGAAGACGCGTTTGGGGAATTTTTATCGCTGTTAAGTGAAAACGTTAAAGGCGGCGTATTAACGCTACCAGGTGCGAGCATTAAGCTTAAAAAGCTCTCGCCTGTGCAAATGCAAAGCGGCGAAAACAAAGAGCAATTAACCGCTCAGCTAAATGCACTTGAGCATTCACTTAAAGAGTTTAAGCAACAGCGCGATGTTGCAGCAAACGTTGCCGACAAGCAAAAAGAGAAAGACGCGTTATACGATGAGCTTATGAGCCTCGAGGGCGCCCTAAAACGCTTAGAGCAGTTTGAGGTAATGCAGCAGTCGGTTGAAGCGCAAGCCATGCTAAAAGAGCAGTTATTAGCTGAGCGCGAACAAGTTGACGACTACCTGCAAGATATTCAAAAAAATAGTGGCTCAATTGCCGATCGTCGCTCGTTAATTAAGTCGAAACAAGAGCAAATTAATCGCCAAACTGAGCGTCTGCGCCAAGTTAAAAGCGAGCGAATTGACCATACGCTTGATTTATACAGCGGCAAAGTAACTCCATACATGATTGATATTACAGTCGACTTTGATAACTTAAGCGACCTTGTTCATCACTTTAATAAAGACTGCCAAGAGCTGCGTAATTTTGACATAAACGTACGCAACACCTATTTGCATGTATATAACGCGGGTATTACTAAATTCGACAATGAAAACGACGAGTTTACTAAATACCAAAAACTAATAAGCGCCTTTCATAATATTGATAACGAACGCGATGCCGTTGAGCGCCAAGCACGCGTTGCGCTTACCGAAGTGGCCGCAACTATTAAAGGCTTGCGAGAAGATTTAGACCGCCTTCGCCGCGAAATGAATAGCTTTAATAAAGGCATAAGCCAGCACCGTATTTCAAATCTGCAAGCGTTTAAAATTAACGTAATACCTCGCAAAATGCTGGTTGATAGTATCGATACCATTATCAGCACGTCGCATCAGTTTGAACAAGGCGACACGCTTGATTTACTTAGCCAAGAACCTTACAGCGAAAGTGCGGTAAACGAAGCGAAAGATCACTTAATTAAACTCGCATCAGATAAAGCGGGCTTAACACTTACCGATTTATTTGATATTCGATTTGAAGTAGTTAACCGCGCAGGTGAAACAGAGCACTTTGAAAAAATAGATTCTGCAGGTTCAAACGGCACACGTATTACGATTAAGTTATTGTGTGGCATGTTGTTTATTCGTTACTTATTAAGCGATCAGGAACAAAACCTATACCGTATACCTATTTACATAGATGAAGCGGCCGACATTGACCCACAAAATCAAAAAGCAATTATAGAAACCGCACTAAGCTTTGGTTTTGTTCCTATATTTGCCTCAGTTAAGCCGCAAATAAGTTGTGACTACATTGTGCCGATTCGCTCGGTAAAAGACGGTGCACAAAACTGGGTAGATGAAAAAGATTGGATTGAAGTTGAACACAATTAATTGGCCGTTAAGGCAAACCAACTAAACTAAAATATAGGACGTTTAAATAATACACATTTAAACTATGTGTGTTATTTTAAATTAATGCATTTTATTGGAGCAAACGTAATGAAAAATATACTTATTGTTGCAGCGCTAGCACTACTTACGGCCTGTACACAAACCCCTGATTGGGATTACGATAAATCAGCCAACTTTAGTAATTTTAAAACATTTGCTTGGGTAGAAAACGCCAGCCTAACTAAAGACACAAATAATTACCAAATTAATGGCCTAATGGAAAAACGTGTTCGCACTGCCGTTAACGCAGAACTGAGCCAAACACTAGGTATGAGCTTAGTTGATGCAGCAAATGCTGATGTACTTGTTAACTATCATGCATCGGTAGATAAAGAGCTTGAAGTAGATACATTTAATGTAAACTACCGCCCGCATTGGGGTTATTGGGGTACTGGTTTTCAACGTGACACAACCGCGCGTGAATACGAAGTGGGCACACTGATTATTGATATTGTAGACCGTGAATCTAACCAGCTAGTATGGCGCGGCGCAAAAGAAGGCCGATTAAAGAAAAACCAATCGCCAGAACAACGTGAAGCATCAATTAATAAAACAGTGAGCGAAATATTAAGTAACTTCCCGCCGCAAAAGCAGCAGTAAGTTAAAATTAGCTATAAGTAAGTTTTAAAAAAGCTCACAGTACGTGAGCTTTTTTGTGGGTGTGTATTTTTGGGACTTCAGGTTTAAATAATTATGAGCTGCGCTCATCACGTCAGCAAGCTGCACGTCTACAAAATACCGGATTAAACTTTACCTGTAGGCGCTATGCTTGCTTGCGCGAGAAGCGATAGCTTCTAATTACTTTATAGCGCTATATTCCATCTTAAATTACGAGCTGCGCTCGTCACGTCAGCAAGCTGCACGTCTAAAAAAAACACCGTGTTAAATTTACGATTTATACTTATGCAGTAACTCAAGCGGTATATGGCAGTAATCATCAGGGTGATTAGTTAGTCGGTCTTGATGCTCAGGATCGCTTGGCACGTAGTTAGTTAGCAGCTCTACCCCTACCACAATTTTATCGGCATCACTGCGCTTGTTTATATAATTGCTTGCTGCATCTAAATGGCTTTGGTTTTTGCTATAAATGGCAGTGCGGTATTTAGGGCCTACGTCATCCCCTTGTTTATTAATACTGTATGGGTCAATAATTTCAAAAAAGTAATCATACAGCTTATTTAGGCTAACGACTTTTAAATCAAAAATGACCTTTACGCATTCGGCATAACCATCGTATTCGCCGTCAGTGGTTTTGCTTGTACCATTAGCGCGACCTGCTTCAGTACTTATTACGCCTGGTAAGTGCTTTAAAAACTCTTGTACGCCCCACAGGCAGCCACCAGCAAAGTAAATAGTATTTTGTTGTGTCGTATCCATTATAAATGTTACCTAATAAGTAATTATACCGATTGCATTAAAATAATGTTCTATTATAGCGCCAAGAAAATAGCGCAATAACAAGGCGAAAATTATGACATATAGTTGTTCTATATAAATAACTTTTAACGCAGTGAGTGCGCTATTTAATACGATAGAATGACCATGTTTTTAATAAAGCCGGTATTACGTAAATGGTTATCAAATGCAGTTATTAACAAATTAATGTACAATCGCGCACAAAATGACTGCTGTTACATTTAATTATTTTATCATGCTCAAATATAAGCTTTGAAATTAATTGTAACCGCAGCTACAAATAAAAAATGACGAGAAACACATGAATCGCACACCACACCTTATAATACCTGCAATATTATGCAGCGTTACTGCATTTGCTAATGCTAATACGCTATCTGATGAGTCGGCAATCGAGAAAATAACGGTTGAGGCCTCACCCACTGCAAATAAGTTGCCAGTAGGTACATTCGACTCGCCTATTTCTAATTTAGAATATGACCCCCGTGTTGATTTACAATCGCGTAATATGGCTGAGGCGCAGGCTGATGTAACTATACGCGGCGGTATTTTCGAAAACACCGGTTTTAGAGTAGGAAGCGTTACCCTGCTTGACCCGCAATCTGGGCATTATTTTGCTGAAATACCCATTGCACCGCAAATGCTAACCGGCCCAGATGTTTTAACCGGTGCCGATAACGCACTTTACGGTATGAATAGCTCTGTAGGTACAGTTTCGTTTGGTTGGAAACCGATTATTACTGGCGGTAGTGTATCCCTTGGTACTGGTACAAACGACTTTAATCTGCAAAGTATTCACGCTGCTAAAAACACACAACTTGATAGCTTAGCTAACTATACTCTGGGCTTTGAAGGTGAGTATTCTCATTCGCAAAGTGATGGCACCATTGATAATGGCGATCATGACTTCTCGCGCGCCTCAGCTCGCGTGCAATTAGCAAGCGAGCATAGCCAAACAGATTTGTTTTTTGGCTCACAAGATAAGTTTTTTGGCTGGCCTAACTTGTACACCCCTTTTGGCGTTAACGAAACTGAAGATTTAGAAACCCGTCTTTGGATGCTTAATCACAAGCAAAACTACGCTGATAACAGCAACTTTGAAGTATCTGCTTATTATCGTACCCATGACGATCACTATATTTACTCGCGCGAAAATCCTAGTGCATTTGAAGCTTTTCATAAAAGCGAAGTTAAATCGTTTGGACTTTCGGGTCGCCATGCACAAAGCGATGCACTGGCAATAAATTACTCTGCACAATTTATTGATGACTCGATTGAATCAACCACACTTGAAAACAACTTTACCTCTCGTAAGTATTATAAATTAAGCGTATTGCCTGAATACAAAATGGCGCTTGAGGATAATAAACAACTTACCTTTCATTTAGGCGCAGCCTATGACGATACAAATCGTGATGATGCTGAAGTATCAGCTATTGGTGACATAACCTTAAACACCCAAAATAGTGACGGCACAGCGCAAACCCTTTACTTATCATACGCGCAGGCGAGTCAAGTTGCAGGCTACACAGCCATTGGCGGCAGCGACTCTGGCGGGTTATTTAGAAGTAACTACAACCTTGAGCGCGAAACCACATCAAACTTGGAGCTAGGTTTATTACTTGAAGAACAAAGCTGGCAGTTAAACTCGGCTATTTTTTATCGAAAAGATAATAACTTGACCGATTGGACCTTTAATTTTGATTCAACCTCAGCGCGCTTTGCAAACCCAGTTGATATTGATACTACAGGGGTTGAATTTTTAGCGACTAAGCACTTTGATACAGCAAAGCTTATAGCAAGCTACACCTATTTACATAAATCAGAAAACTACGGCGCAGCCGATATTGATGCCAGCTTTTACGCGTTAAACTTTCCTGATCACCGTTTAACACTTGGCGCTGTGTACAACCCAACTGATATTTTAGAATTTAGAATAGATAACGAATGGCGTACACAACACAAAAATTCACTTAGAAACGGCAATGACAACGCGTTATTTACCCAGCTAACGCTTAAAATAACGCCGCCACAGTTGAGTAATTTATTTATCACCTTAGCGGCAGATAACTTATGGGATGAGTCGTTTGAAGAAATACCAGGTACACCAGGGCGCGGTGAGCAATATACGTTAAGCGCAACGTATAGCTGGTAGAAAATAAAGCCAGCGTTTACGAACTCAATTTATACTTTGGTTTGTAAACGCTGTGTTTATTTATATAAAAGTGCAGTTTTTAGGAAAAAAATATTACACAAAGAGAAAAGAATTAGGAGTAAATGAGAAAAACAAAAGCCAACTATTACTTTAAATTAATCTCCTCCTCTAAAAGCGCAGCGCCTCCTCCCTCTTTGTGAATAAATCACTTTTACAGGCTTTGCCTGTCACGTAAGCAAGCTTCACGTCTTGTATCTCTCATTGATAAATGATTAGCTATCATTTATCACATCGAAGTCAGTGAGCTTGCCTTCGCGTCTAGTATTTAATACTGCTCCGTAGATAAAGCCCTGACTTTCTATTCTCACAA
>NZ_JACJFD010000046.1:0-17437 GCF_014164415.1 Pseudoalteromonas sp. SG43-1
GGCGATTTAATCGCGGCGTGAGGTTTGTAACCTAGCGGGCTAAGTAAAAACCGAGCAAAGCTTCCGCGTCCTGCTCACGCCCCTTACCTACATCCATGTAGGCAACAAAGAGTAAATTGCCCCTAGGCAGAACCCTTCGGCAGCGCATGTTTGGCATTTATTCCACGTTACCGCCTATTTATGGGAAATAACCACACTGCATAGGCTCTGCCTTGCCTAAATACCAAACATACTGCTGTAAATTTAACCTCGAAAGATAAACAGGCCCTAGGAAATAATATGTCAGAGTCTAAATATGGTCAGTTTGTACTGGCGCCCCGTTCGTATTTTTTCACTGCTATAGCGAGCGTAGTATTTGCGTTTAAAGGCTTTAGTTATAATGCATGGCGGATGGAGGCAAGTGAAGATAACAATAATACACGCATTGCTAGCTTTCAAATTTTACAAGAACTAGCCGAGCTTATTGTATTTGCGGCACATTACGATAATAACAAAATAGATGGCAGCCCCAGAAAAGGCTGGGTTAAAGTTAACTTAATTCATGACTTAAGCTACTTAGCCGTTGATAAAGTACATTTAAAAACAAAAGACTTACAAAAGGTCTGGCAAACAAATTGGCCAAATATGGTTGATCACCAAAGTGCTGCGCTATCTATTACACATGCCATAGACAGTGTGCGTACAGAAGTTGTGAGTGAATTAAAGCGCCTTGATTAAGTGAGCAACTTGCGCCGTAGAGCGTTGCAAGTAAGCGGCGCTCAGTAAAATTGTGGTCTCGTTAACTTTTTGCCCTTTTATTACGTTGGCAAGCTGTTGTTTAGCGTTAGGATTTTGTTTTTGCTCTATTTCCATTAATGCTAACAAAGCTGAAAATTCATGCTTTACCGGTGTGCTAGGTTTATTTGCATAGGCTATGTAGCAGGCAACCGGTGTTAAGCCATGAGAGTTGGGCTGCGCCAGCGCTTTAGCTAACTCATCATTTGATTCAAACAACATCAAAGAGCGCACATAGTTAAATGGCAGCTTTGTCGCATCGGCATGCTTAAACACATTGTGCAGTACGTTATTTCCTTGTGTATCTTGTACTAAAAAGCCTTTATTTACTTTCAGCGCAGGGGTAAAAAAGCTCAATGCGTCAATATTAGTGAGTTGATTAATAAATGGAGAAGGCGCTGTGTTAGAGCTTAATATCCGCGTTGCTATGTTTTGCATAAAGTCATACTTAACACTTAACCGTTGGGCGCTGTCATATAAATGGTTAAGCTGCAAAGTTTGCTGAGCAGGGCTTAACTGCTTAAAGTCGTTATCGAGCTCATTTAACTGTTGCTTTGAAATACGCGCATTAAGTAGTTGTATGCTTAAATCCATTATTATTTCCAAAAATCTTTTTTACTACTATAAAACAAAAAAGGCCGCAAATGCGACCTTTCATATTTAAAGCAATTGTTTAAATTGGTTTTAAGCTTTTTTGCTTGCTACCCATTCATTAACAAAGTTCTCTAGTACATTTAGTGGTACAGGACCATTTTTAAGTACTACGTCGTGGAACTGGCGAATATCAAACTTATCACCAAGTTGCTTTTTAGCGTCTTCACGAAGTTCTAAAATCTTAAGCATACCCACTTTATAAGCCGTTGCTTGTGAAGGCATTACAATGTGACGCTCAACCATTTTAACACCGTCAGATGTTGCATTAGGCGTGTTATTTACGTAGTAATCAATACCTTCTTGGCGAGTCCACTTCATCGCGTGAATACCCGTATCAACCACTAGACGACATGCGCGCCATAGCTCCATTGAAAGACGACCAAAATCTGAGTAAGGGTCTGAGTACATGCCCATTTCTTTAGGAATAAACTCTGAGTATAAACCCCAACCTTCAATATACGCTGTGTAACCACCAAATTTACGGAACTTAGGAACGCCTTCTAGCTCTTGCGAAATAGCGATTTGCATGTGGTGACCCGGAATACCTTCGTGGTAAGCAAGTGCTTCCATTTGATATGTTGGCATAGCTTCCATGTCATAAAGGTTAGCGTAGTAAATACCTGGGCGTGAACCATCTGGAGCTGGCTGTTGGTAAAATGCTTTGCCCGCTGCTTTTTCACGGAATGCTTCAACTGCTTTTACTTTTAAATCAGCTTTTGGTTTAACAATGAATAACTCATCTAAGCGTGTTTTCATTGTATCAATAAGTCCAGTGGCTTCATCAAGGTAGCGTTGCTTACCTTGTGCATCATTAGGGTAGTAAAATTGTTTGTCAGTTTTCATAAACTGCATAAACGCTTTTAAGTCGCCTTTAAAGCCTACTTTATCTTTAATTTCACGCATTTCATCATGAATACGTGTCACTTCAGATAAACCAATTGCATGAATTTCTTTAGCCGTTAAATCTGTTGTTGTAGTGCGCTTAAGTGCGTTGTTATAAAACGCTTCGCCATCTGGTAATTTCCATGCGCCATCGCGATCATCAGCACGTTTCTCAAGCTGCGCTAGGTAATTAATTAGCTTAGAGTAAGATGGTTTAACAGCCGATTTTAATGCATCTGATGCATCGCTGATTAATGAGTCTTTTTCGTTTTGGTTAATTTCAAGCGCTGTTACTTTTCGTTTAAAGTCAGCAAGCAATGTAGAATCATCGCCTTTTTCAAACGGTGCACCGTGAATAATGTTTTTGCTTGAATCAATAACATGCGGGAACACAAATTTAGGAGCAATAATCCCCTTATCAGCACGAGTTTCTAAGTCAGTAATTAGCTGATCAATAACACCAGTTACACCATTTAGGCGTGAAATGTAGTCTTTAGCTTCTTTTACATTACTAATTGAGTGCTGATTAATTAAAAACGCAGGGATCATAGAATGCGTACCAAACATTTGGTTCACAGGGTAATTATGGTAGCGCCATTTAAAGTCAGCAATTGAGCTTTCAAGATCCTGTTTTTTTAAGTCGTAGCTAACTTTTGTTGCATCATCTAATAAATCACGATTAATTGCTTTTAATGCAACTAGGTCAGCTTTTGTTTGTGCTAAATCTTTAAGCTTTCTTTCTTCGCTGCCATCGTCCCATTTATCGTAATCTTGCTTAATCCCCATGTATGTTTGATATACAGGGCTGCTCATTACATCGCGGTTAAATGTATCTTCAAAAAATGCATTGGCTTTGTCTATTTCACTTTGTTGTGATTGAACTGCTTGTGCAATAGGGGCTGAAGTAGATTGTTGTGTTGTTTGCTGGCAGCCAGCAAGTAGTGCAACGCTTACTGCGGCCGCAATAAAAGTGAGTTTACGCATTGTTTTCCCTTTTGTTGTTAGAAACCCATTAGGGTGATTTATATTTATTAGTTTTATATTGTTGTGCAGTGCCTTAGCGCTACACAAACAATTCTAGCAGGTCATTTAAAAAGCGATGACCTTTTAAGGTTACCTGCCAATGGCTGTCTGTTTGAGTCAATAAACCTTTATTTATTGCTTGGTTTAATGCACTTTGCTGACTTTGCAGCGGCAGTGTTGTTAGTTTATTAAAGTCATTAATTGGGCAAGGCTCAACAAGGCGAAAGCGATTCATAAAAAATTCAAACGCTAAATCGTCTTGCTCTACATGCCAGCTTTTATACATATACGGTTTAATTAAATCCATATAGCCGCGTGGATGTTTAACCTTTTCGGTACGCGTTATAAGCCCTGTATTTGCATCAGTAACCTTACCATGTGCGCCGCAGCCAATACCGAGATAATCGCCAAAACGCCAATAATTTAAGTTATGTTGGCATTGATAGCCCGGTTTTGCATAGCCCGATATTTCGTATTGCACGTAACCTGCTTGCGCGAGTAACTCAACCCCTTGTTCTTGAATGTCCCACAGTGTTTCATCTTGTGGCAAGGTAGGGGGCTTTGAAGCAAACTGAGTATTGGGTTCAATAGTTAATTGATACCAAGATATGTGCGGTGGATCGAGCGCTATTATTTGTTTTAAATCACTCAGAGCATCATCAAGTGTTTGCCCAGGTAAGCCATGCATTAAATCAAGATTAAAGCTATTTAAACCGGCTTCTGTAGCTTGTTGCGCGGCATAGTTTGCCTCGTCGCTGCCATGAATCCGACCAAGTGCTTTTAACTTGTCGTTTTGCATGCTTTGCACACCGATAGAAATACGGTTAATGCCTGCTTTTACGTAATCTTTAAAGCGACCTGTTTCTACTGTACCAGGGTTGGCTTCAAGGGTTATTTCGCAGTGTTCTTCAAGCCCAATTAGGTTGTCGAGTTCATTTAATAAACGGGTATAAGCTGCACCAGTTAATAAGCTTGGTGTGCCGCCACCAATAAAAATGCTGTGAATTTTACGTCCTTGCACTAAGTGCAAATCTGCTTTTAAGTCATCAATTAAGTGTTGAACATATTCAGCTTCAGGTATTTCACCTTTTTGTCCGTGGCTATTAAAATCGCAGTACGGGCATTTTTGCACGCACCAAGGCACGTGCACATATAAGCTCAGTGGTGGAAGGTTCACAGGCCGCCTTTTTGCTGTAGTTCTAGTAATAATTTTTGCAGCGCTTGTCCGCGATGACTCACTGCATTTTTTTGCTCTTTTGTAAGCTCTGCACTCGTACAATTTTTCTCTGCTACAAAAAACACAGGATCGTAACCAAATCCACCGTTGCCATTTTGAGTGAGCGTAATTTCGCCCTCCCAACTAGCACTACAAATAAGCGGAGTAGGGTCGTCTGCGTGGCGCATTAACACCAGTACACACCAAAAGCGTGCACTGCGAATAGGGTTATCACCTAAATCTACGAGTAACTTATCAATGTTATCTTGATCGCTGGCACCTGGGCCTGCAAAACGGGCTGAGTAAACACCGGGTGCGCCATTTAGGCCATCAACTTCTAAACCTGAGTCATCGGCAATAGCAGGCATGCCAGTAATTTTAGCGGCATGGCGCGCTTTAATAATGGCATTTTCAACAAAGGTAGTGCCGGTTTCGGCAACTTCACCTACGTTAAAATCGCTCTGTGGAACTACATTAATATTCAAAGAGCTTAGCATGTTAGCTAGCTCTTTTACTTTGCCAGGATTACCTGTAGCAAGTACTAAAGTTTTGGTCATGTTATTAATCTACGTAAAATTTTTGCTGAAACTGTAATTTTTGAAATTGATTATTTTGTTGTATCTCAATCTCAAAGCGTAAAATCTCTTCGTTGGTGTAATCAACTTGGGCAAGGTAATAAATTGACTCACCTTCTTTTACTTCTTTAAAAGTAAGCGTTTGTTTGTTGCCTAGTAGGTTTTTCGCTGTGCCTGTAAGCTTTGCCGTTTGTGCTGTTTTATCGGCATCATTTTTTAATATAGAAATGTTTACAACCCCTTTGTAGCCACTGCGCTCAAGGTTGTACGCTTTTGCTATTTTTGGCTGAATAAAAGTAGAAGGAAAGGCGATGTAATGGACTTGCCAAGGGCCAAGCTCTTTGTATTGTGCGCCCTGCATTTCTTCGCTTTGCGCGTTAAATGCAAATGCTAAACAAGCAATAAAACAAAACTTAATTAAACGGTTCATTATGTATTCCTCAAAACATATAAAAAAGAGGCCTTTGGGCCTCTAATTAAAAAATCTATATTAGACTAGAAAATCCATAAGCAGCATTTGCAAAAACTGAATACCAATAATAAGCACTAAAACTGATAAATCTAAGCCACCCATTGATGGCAATATTTTACGAATTGGTTTTAGCATTGGTTCAGTAAGCTGGTGGAAAACCGCTTCTATAGGGTTATAACCTTGGCTAACCCAACTTAAAATAGCGCGAATAATAAGTATCCAAAAAACTAAGTTAAGGCCTTCTTTTAGTACCGTTATAAGTGCTTGAATAAGCACAGGCTGTATTGCCCACGCATTATATATAACAAGCATTAAAGTACTAATTTTGGCTACAGCTACTATAAATGCCAGCAACAGAGATGCTAAATCAAGTCCGCCAAACCCCGGAATGATTTTACGCAGTGGTTTTACCGCAAACGACGTGGCTTTAACCACAAACTGGCTCATTGGATTATAAAAGTCGGCTTTTGCCCACTGCAGCCAAAAGCGCAGTAATACCACCATTAAAAACAAATCAAACAGGGTACTGATTAAAAATTGCATGGCATTCATAGTGTAACCTTCAATAAAAAGTGGTTTTAAAGTTCTTTTTCCATTTGCTCTGCACGCGCAATACACGCATCCATTGCATCGCCAACGGTTTTAGTTAAGCCTTCGTCTTTTAAGTGCTCAACAGCTGCGTGAGTAGTGCCGCCTTTAGATGTTACGTTTGAACGTAGTTGCGAAATACTAATATCAGGCTGGCTAAGTGCCATTTCGGCAGCGCCAAGGGCTGTTTGTTGTACCAGGCGACGAGCGTCTTCATCGTTAAAGCCCAGCGCTTTTGCTTTTTCTTCTATGGCTTCCATAAATAAGAAAAAGTAAGCAGGTGATGAGCCGGTTACAGCAATAATATCGTTAATTTGTGACTCTTTTTCCACCCATACAACAATGCCCGTGCATTCAAAAACTTGTTGTACAAATTCGTGTTCGCTTTGTGTTTCGCCCGCACCATATAAACCTGATACTCCGCGACCTAATAAAGATGGCGTGTTTGGCATGCAACGTACCATTTTAACGTCTTGGCCTAGCATTTCACGTAAACGTTTTACAGTTAAGCCCGCCGCAACAGAAATAAACAGTTTATCGCTAAAATCTACGCCCGACTCTTGAAACGATTTACATAAATCGCCCATCATTTGTGGTTTAACAGACAAAACAATTACATCAGCATCGCGCAGGGCTTCGTTATTGTCACTGGTGGTTTGCACCTTGAAATCAAATGCTACCTTTTCAAGCTTTTCTTGGTTGCGGTTAGTCGCAATTATGTTACTTGCGTTAAAGCCGTTTTTTACCATGCCACCAATAATGGCGTAGCTCATATTACCTGTGCCTATAAATGCGATTTTTTTATCTGACATAAATCTGTTATCACCTTTTAAGTTCGTGTTCCAAAAATGTCTGTGCCGATCCTTACCATGGTTGAGCCTGCGCTAATGGCAGCTTCAACATCGTTACTCATACCCATCGACAAAGTATCTACTTGAGGATATTGGGTCTTTAGTTTATCAAAGCAAGTTTGTAATTGCTCAAAAGATTGAATTTGCGTATCCAGTTTGTCGCTTTTAGCGGGAATTGCCATTAAACCTCGAAGTGTTAAGTGCTCACATTGGTTAATAAAATTGGCAAGTTCATCTATTTCATCACGGCGGCAACCTGACTTTGCTTCCTCATTACTTATATTTACTTGAATAAGTATATTAAGAGGTGGTTTATCGTCTGGGCGCTGGGAATCTAATCGCTTTGCTATTTTTATGCGATCAACACTTTGCACCCAATCAAAGTTAGCAGCTACTAATGCACTTTTATTTGATTGAATAGGGCCAATGAAATGCCAAATGATGTCGCTATATGACTGTAGTTGAGCTATTTTATCTATAGCCTCTTGAACATAAGATTCACCAAATTCGCGCTGACCATGCTCATAAGCTGCAATAATATCTTCGCTTGGTTTAGTTTTAGACACTGCTAGTAGAGTAACTTCGTTAGTGTTTCGCTGTGTGCTTTTTGCCGCGTCTGCAATTCTAGCGTAGGCGGATGTGAGTCGTTCTGCTATTGTAACCATATATTTATCAGTTAGTTGTGGAGTCATAAATGGATATTACCGAATTATTAGCGTTTAGTGTGCAACACAAAGCATCCGATTTACATTTATCGTCGGGTGTTTCACCTATGATACGCGTAGACGGTGATGTTCGCCGCATTAATATACCAGCCCTTGCAGACAAAGACGTAAACAGTCTGGTTTACGATATTATGAACGATAATCAACGCAAGGACTACGAACAAAACCTCGAAGTGGATTTTTCGTTTGAAGTGCCTAATTTAGCACGTTTTCGTGTGAATGCGTTTAACTCTAATCGCGGGCCTGCTGCGGTATTTCGTACCATACCAAGTGAAGTGTTAACGCTTGATGATTTAGGTGCGCCAGATATTTTTAAAACAATCTCTGATACCCCACGTGGACTCGTGTTAGTAACAGGGCCAACGGGTTCAGGTAAATCAACAACACTTGCCGCTATGGTCGATTATATAAATCAAAATAAACATCACCATATTCTAACAATAGAAGATCCAATCGAGTTTGTTCACGATAATAAATTAAGTTTAATTAACCAACGTGAAGTTCACCGCGATACACATAGCTTTTCAAACGCGCTACGTAGTGCATTGCGTGAAGACCCTGATGTAATACTTGTGGGTGAGTTACGTGATTTAGAAACAATTCGTCTTGCAATGACCGCTGCTGAAACGGGTCACTTAGTGTTTGGCACGCTACATACAACATCTGCACCAAAAACTATTGACCGTATTATTGATGTATTCCCAGGTGAAGAAAAAGCTATGGTACGCTCAATGTTATCTGAATCTTTACGTGCGGTAATTTCACAAACACTGCTTAAAAAAATTGGTGGTGGGCGAGTTGCAGCACACGAAATTATGATTGCAGTCCCTGCTATTCGTAACTTAATTCGTGAAGATAAAATTGCACAAATGTATTCGTCTATTCAAACCGGTGCGTCTGTGGGCATGCAAACAATGGATCAGTGTTTAACTAATTTAGTTAATCACGGTATTGTTACAAATACGGCAGCGAAAGAAAAAGCGCAAGACAAAACACAATTTGGTGGGTAAGAAATTATTATGGCTTTATCTTTAAACGACTTTTTACTCATAATGATTGAGAAAAAGGGTTCTGACCTATTTGTATCGAGTCAGTTACCAGTAAGTGCAAAAATAAACGGCGAGCTAATAGCTCTTAGTGACGATAGACTGACTGATGAGCAATCGCTTGAGTTAGTAGAATCTGCAATGAGCGAAAAGCAAAAAGCAGAATTTCATACAACGAAAGAGTGTAACTTTGCGATTGCTACCGACGAAGGGCGTTTTCGTATTTCTGCTTTTTGGCAGCGCGATAGAGCAGGTATGGTTATTCGCCGTATTGTGACGCAAATTCCTGATGTGAGTGATTTAGGTCTGCCGTCTACGCTGACAGATGTAATTATGTCTAAACGCGGTCTTGTCTTATTTGTAGGTGGTACAGGTACGGGTAAATCGACCTCACTAGCTGCACTTATTGGTTATCGAAACCGTAATCAACGAGGTCATATACTGACCATTGAAGATCCGATAGAATTTGTTCATGAGCATCGTAAAAGTATTATTACTCAGCGCGAAGTAGGGCTTGATACAGAAAGCTTTGAGTCGGCACTTAAAAGCTCATTACGCCAAGCCCCAGATGTTATTTTGATTGGTGAAATTCGATCGCAAGAAACCATGGAATACGCCCTAAGCTTTGCTGAAACCGGGCACCTGTGTGTTGCAACACTACATGCTAATAATGCGAACCAAGCGATTGACCGTATCATGCATCTAGTACCAAAAGAAAAACACGATAAGCTTAAGTATGACTTAGCACTTAACTTACGTGCCATTGTTGCTCAGCAACTAGTGCCGACTGCCGATGGTGAAAGCCGTGTTGCAGCTATTGAAATATTGCTTAACTCACCAATGGTCGCTGAACTGATTAAAAATGGTGATATTGGCGGAATTAAAGAGGCAATGGCTAAGTCGAAAGAAATGGGCATGCAAACCTTTGACCAAGCGTTATTTGAGTTGTATAGACAGCAGCGAATTAACTACGCTGATGCACTGCACCATGCTGACTCGCCAAATGATTTACGCTTAATGATAAAACTGCGCAATAACGAACAACAAGGCGCAGGCTTTTTACAGGGCGTTACTATTGATGGCCTTGATGATAAAAATAGCGATCAATAATTTAAAAGTAATCAATAAAAAAGCGCCAATTGGCGCTTTTTTTATTTGTATAAAGGGTTGTTTATATAGCCAGCTTATTCACCGTAACTAGATTCAAAAAAGCTTTCTAAAATAATAACCGCAGACATATTATCTACGTTACCTTTACCTAAGTTTTTATAGCCGCCACTTTCAAAAAGTCGCGCTTTAGCGTCCGCTGTCGTTAAGCGCTCATCCTGTGTTTGCACAGGAATGCCATAATGATTATGCAATCTGTTGGCAAACTTTTTTGCTTTAAAGGTAACCTCTTGTGATGTTCCATCCATATTTAGCGGTAAACCAACAACCATTAAGTCAGGCTGCCACTCGGCTACTTGTACGGCGATATGGTCCCAGTTAGGAATGCCATCTTGTGCTTTTACAGCCTTAAGGCTAGACGCACTGCCGGTTAACTCTTGCCCAATAGCAATACCAATACTTTTGGTGCCAAAGTCAAAGCCCATTACAGTGCGTTCGCCTTGCGGCTTAAGCGATTTTTTTGTCATGTGTATCTTGTTTAAGTTTGCTAAGGGTTAGTTACTATTATGCGTGACCAGCTTCAGGGCTGAGTTGGCTAATATCAAAGCCCAACATTGAAACTGCTTTTTCCCATCGTTTTTCAACGGGGGTATCAAAAATGATCTTCGGATCGGCTTCTATGATCAACCAGCTGTTATCAAGTAACTCTTGTTCGAGTTGTCCTTGCTCCCACCCTGAATAACCAAGTGTAATAATAAACTGCTCTGGTGCTTGTGCAGTGGTTAAGTTTGCTAGAACGTCTTTTGAGGTAGTGATCATAATATCGCTACTGAGTTTTTGACTTGCTGAATAACCCGATTGGGGAGAGTGCAGTACAAAACCACGGTCAGTTTTAACGGGTCCACCTGCAAACACACTTACTTTTGCTGCGTTTTGCGTTTTGTCGTTATCAATTTCTATTTTATCTAAAAGTTCGCCAACAGTAACATCAATAGGTTGGTTTATTACCAAGCCCATAGCCCCATCTTCATTGTGCTCACAAATATAGGTAACAGCACGTTTAAAAAAAGGGTCTTGCATTGACGGCATCGCGATTAAAAAATGATTTTCTAATGACTGCATAGATTTCACCCTTTTTAGTTAATGAACTTTGAGTATGGCATAGTTATTTAAATTGACATAAAAAGCCCATTAATTGCATGAAAGGCTTAAACTAATGGGCTTTTTATTGTGGTAATTACTTACCTAATTTACGCTCAATTGCATCAAATAAAATACCTGTGATAGAAATATCATAAGCAGCTTCAATTTCGCGTACGCACGTTGGTGCAGTTACGTTAATTTCAGTTAATTTATCGCCAATAATATCTAAACCTACAAATATTAAGCCTTTTTCTTTGAGCGTTGGTGCAACAGCTTGCGCTATTTTTAAATCTGATTCGCTAAGTGGACGGGCTTCACCTCGACCGCCTGCAGCCAAATTACCGCGTGTTTCACCATTTTGTGGTATACGCGCTAAACAATATGGAATAACTTCGCCATCAACTACTAGTACGCGCTTATCGCCTTGTTTGATCTCTGGAATGTAATTTTGCACCATTGCGAAGCGGGTGCCGTGCTCGGTTAACGTTTCACAAATTACACCAATGTTGGCATCGTCTTCTCTGATGCGAAAAATCGATGCGCCACCCATGCCATCAAGCGGTTTTAAAATAATGTCTTTATGCTGTGCTAAAAATTCACGAATTTGTTTTTGGCTACGTGTAACAAGTGTGTCTGGCGTATGTTCGCTAAACCATGCTGTAAACAGCTTTTCATTAGCATCGCGAAGGCTTTGTGGCTTGTTAATTATTAACGTACCTTCTTGTTCAGCACGCTCTAAAATATACGTCGCGTAAATGTATTCAGTATCAAAAGGAGGGTCTTTACGCATTAAAATCACGTCAAGATCGGCAAGGGCTATAGTGGCTTTTTCTTCAAGCTCATACCATTTTTCTGCATTATTAAACACTTGCGCTTTAGACGCTGTAGCGTACGACTTACCTTTACGAAGAGATAAATCGTCCATCTCCATATAATAAATTTCGTAGCCACGTTCTTGCGCTTGCATCATCATTGCAAAACCGGTGTCTTTTTTGATGTTAAATCCACTAATAGGATCTGAAATAATACCTAACTTAATTGCCATGCGCTGTGCCTTACTATAAATGTTACTGTTTATATGAGGGTGCTTTTAGTTATTTCAATTAGCTAAATCGCCAAATTGAAGTTGTAATGCACTTAAGACCGTTAAAGCGGCTGTTTCCGTTCGTAAAACGCGCGGGCCTAAGCGAATATCTACAAACTCTAGTTGTTTGGTTAGTGCCATTTCATCGTCGGTAAAGCCACCTTCGGGGCCTACTAAAAAGCGTACGCCATCTTTAGGTACCGTAATGGTTTTAATGCTGTGCTCAGCACGAGGGTGAAGAGTGAGCTTAATTGCATCGGTTTGTTGTGCAAGCCATTGTTTTAAATCTATAGGTGGGTGAATAATTGGCACAAAATTACGCCCTGACTGCTCAGCCGCAGCAATTGCAATTTTTTGCCATTGTTGGTGTTTTTTCTCAAGACGATCGCCCATTAGTTTCACACCACAGCGCTGACTAAAAATAGGGGTGATTTCGGTAATACCTAGTTCAACTGACTTTTGAATTGTAAAATCCATTTTATCACCACGGGATACACACTGACCTAAATGAATTTTAAGTGGAGATTCTACATCGTGAGGGTTAAGTTCTAATGGCATTACGACGACTGTTTTTTTTGTTACCTCAATTATTTCACTAAGGTATTCGCCACCTTCGCCATTAAAAATAGATACATGCTCGCCTACTTTCATGCGCAGCACTCTGCCAATATGCCCTGCAGCATCGTCATCTAAAGTTACAGGGGTGTTTAGGGCAATACTCGATGTTTGATAAATATGAGGAACTCGCATAGGGCGTCACTTACTACATAGCGTAAAATATATATTGCTATGGTAAGTAAGCTGGGGGCTGTGCGCAATTATTTATTTTTATTAAGTTGTTCGGCGAGATCTATTAAATCTTGTGGGGTGTGTGCTATATCGTGATGATTTTGCGAAGGTTCCGTTAACGTCTCGTCGGTAACCCGGCTGAGTGTATAGCCTGTATCATCAAGATTTATTAAAAAGCGTTCTTCATGTAAGGAGTTATAAATAAAGCGCTGCTTATCACTTGCGAGTAAATAATCGGTGCTATTGAAAAGGACTCCGTGTAAATCGTGATGATCTTTTAAATAATTAATTAACTCAGAAACGCTTATTTCGTTTTCAAGATCGCAATAACTGTAGTCTTTAATAAGCTCGTCAAACATCATTTTTACTAATTGGCGGGTATTACTGCCTGCAGCAATAAGTGTACTCGCTTTTGGTATGCCATTACTATTTACATAGTATTCGGCAAATGCGCGGCTAAATTCGTTGTCTATGTCAATTAACAAATAGTTCGTTATTTCAGGCGGCATAGAGCTAGGACCTTGTTGCATCTAAGTAATTACCATTATTACTTAAATGCAGACGTTTTAATTGCTGTATTTTCAGTAAAAAAGGTCTAAAGAGAAAACATACTAATAAGTAAATAACCTATAGCACAAAAAACAGCAAATTCTATGCATGCTACCCCAATATTATCTTGATGGTCTATTTCAAGAGCCGTATCAATATTTGGTAAAGAGATAACTTTTATCACATACGTTAAGCCGTAAAGTAGTATCCACATTACACCGCAATGCATTACAAGTGTAAATATGTTTTCAACCATTTTACCGTTTTGAAATGCTGCGCTAGATAAACCAGCATATACAGCCAACGCTAAGCCAATTGATTTTCCAGCATATCTTATACCAATAGATGTATTTTCTAGGTTAAAGTTACTTTGTAGTGACGCACCTTGGTTTGCTTTTGCAAAACGGTGTTCTCGTATTTTGCTATCAAGTGCAAACATCCCCTGAAGTGTAAAAAAGCTAACGCAAGCAATAAGTAAGTTGCTAAACCCTTGCGTGTGCGTCCACGTGTACAAGCCCAGTGCAATAATACAGTTAGCGATTAACATTCCTGAGTCTACCAATGCAGCACATACATTTTGTTTTAGTATGGCAGCTTCTTCATTAAATCTGTGGAGTATCCATTTTCTGTGAATTAAATGGCCCACTTTTATAAAAGTGAATAAGAGAACAATAATAATTAATACTTTTAACGGGTTTGACTGTGCAGTGCTTACGCTTATTTCGTCAAATAAAAAGGCTATAGTGGCTATAACAACCGATATTTCAGATGCAAAACTAATACCCATGGCAAAGTTGTCGTGTTGCGCTAACTCATCTTTAAGCGCTTGTTTTGCTTTGATTTGAGTGACAACTCGTAAACAAAAAATAGTTATGCAAATAACCGCAAAACTAATGGCAATCGCAATAAAACTAGTGTTAGATAAAGACAAATATGACATGGTGATCCTAATTAAGTTAACCTTTCTAGGTTTTAATCATTCTAGTACGGTTATTGATGATATAAAAGAGAGGATTGATGAGTAACGTAAAGCAACTTCCTATTCAATTACAAAAACTTGGCTTGATGCGCTTTGAACAGTTATACCCGCAGCAAAGTAAACAAAGTGAAGTTGTAAGGTTATTAGCATTAAGCGACTTTGCTTGGCGCAGTTTAGAGTCACAACCTGATTTAAATACCTGGCTATTATGCAAAGACGAAATACAAAATAGAGTAATAGACTCTCCTTTTAAAAACCTGAATTTAGCTGACCTTGATGAAGCACAGTGTCATAAAGTACTTCGTCAATATCGTGAAAAGTACTGGCTTAAAGTCGCCTTTTTAGATTTATGCTGTAATAATCCCATTGCCGATAGTATTAATTACATAAGCCAACTGGCTGACATGTTAATTAATAGCGCCAACCAATGGGCGCATGCACAGGTGGCAAAAGTAAATGGTGAGCCGCTTGATGAGCAAAACCAAGTAATGCCGCTAATGGTATTGGGGATGGGGAAGCTTGGCGGACAGGAGCTAAATTATTCCTCTGATATTGATCTTATTTTTGCGTATCCACGCAGCACAAAAACCCAAGGTGGCCGCAGAAGCCTTGATGCCCAAGTATTTTATACCAAAGTTGCACAAAAACTGATTGCAGCACTTAACCAAGCCACCGGTGATGGGCAAGTATTTAGAGTTGATATGCGCCTACGCCCGTTTGGCGAAAGCGGCCCTTTGGTTATGAGCTTTAATGCTATTGAAGATTACTACCAAGAACAAGGGCGCGACTGGGAACGCTACGCCATGTTAAAAGGGCGCTTAATTGGCACCCCTAATAAATATTGGAATGAATTTATTAAGCTTTTAAAGCCGTTTGTTTACCGCCGGTATATTGATTTTTCGGTGATTGAATCCTTGCGTAAAATGAAGTTAATGATTGCACAAGAGGTTCGCCGTAAACGCTTAACTAATAATATAAAACTAGGCGCTGGTGGTATTCGTGAAGTTGAATTTATAGTGCAAGCCCTGCAAATGGTAAGAGGTGGGCGAGAGGCTAATTTGCAAACCCAATCTTTACTCAAAGCATTAAATGAGTTGGCACTTAACCAAGTTATAGATGAGCAAGAAGCAAGCGAGCTGAGGCGCAATTACCTTTATTTACGTAAAGTTGAGCAGTACCTTCAAATATTTGACGACCAGCAAACGCAAACACTCCCCGATGATGAATTGAATCAGCAGCGCTTAAATTTATTATTAGAACAAGCTGATTTTTCTGCCACTTTAAACACTATAGAAAAGGTGATGAAACAAGTTAACGGTGAGTTTGCACTTGTGATTGGCGAGGAAACCGTGCCACTTGATACCTGTGAAGGCGCATTTATTAGTGCTTGGGATCATGGTGATGTGAGCTTTTTAAAAGAGGCCAGAGATGAATGGCAAGCACCCCTTAACGATTTTAAATTAAGGCTGTCTAAGGTAAATATAGGTAACCGAGGGCGTGACACTCTTGATAAGTTAATGCCTGTTTTACTAAATCAATTAAATGACTTTAATGCCAGTGCAGCAGCTTTCACAATGGTTTGCCAAATTTTTAATAAGATAATTTCGCGTACTGCCTATTTAGAATTGCTTTACGAAAACCAAGGTGCATTAAAGCAACTTGTTTTACTGTGTTGTCATAGCAAATGGATAGGGGAGCATATTTCTCGCTACCCCATATTACTTGATGAACTAATAGACCCCGCAGTTCTTTATAAGCCAACCCCGCTCACAGCGTATAAAGATGAAATAAGACAGTATTTTTTACGAATAGAGCATGACGATTTAGAACTGCAAATGGAGTCGCTTAGGCAATTTAAGCAAACGCATCAATTACGAATTGCTGCCGCCGATGCAACCGGTGTTCTTGACGTAATGAAAGTAAGCGATCATTTAACCGTACTGGCAGAGGCGATTGTTGACCAAGCTGTTAATATTGCATGGCATAACACTGTTAAGCGCTTTGGGATGCCCCCTGGCACAGATGATGAAAATAAAGGTTTTGCTGTTATTGCATATGGTAAAACAGGTGGCTTAGAAGTCGGGTACGACTCAGATCTAGATTTGGTGTTTGTGCATAATCATGATGGCTCAAGCTTAACTAATGGTGAAAAACCGATAGATTCTCGCCAGTTTTATTTAAAGCTCGCTCAGCGCCTAATGCATTTATTTAATACCCGTACTGCATCGGGCATTTTATACGAGCTTGATACACGATTACGTCCTGAAGGAGCCTCTGGTTTATTGGCTATCAATTTAGAGAGCTTTAATCACTATCAGCAAACTCAAGCATGGACGTGGGAGCATCAAGCACTTGTTCGGGCTCGATTAATTTTAGGTCAAAACGATCTGATAGATCGTTTTTCACAAATTCGTAAAAATATACTTTGCCAGCAACGCGATGATACCGTGCTAAAAGCTGATGTAATAAAAATGCGCGAAAAAATGCGCGACCATCTAGCGAAGGGAAATGCTGAGAAATTTGATTTAAAACAAGATGTTGGTGGCATGGCTGATATTGAGTTTATTACGCAATATTTAGTACTTAAACACGCAAACGAGTTTGAACAGCTTACAGTTTACTCAGATAACGTAAGAATATTAACGGATGCGGCAAATATAGGTTGTATTACTAAAGAGCAAAAGCAGCAGTTGATAAAAGCGTATATTGATTACCGCTCGTGTTATCACGTGTTGCGCTTGGAGCAACACTGTAAATTGCACCCTCTAGCAACGTTTTTCCATGATAATACTTTCGTAGCTTATATTTGGAGTGTTTTTTTTGCATTATATTGCATTGTAGTGAATTGCATTTCATTGAATTGACTCGTTTTTATTTGACAAGCCTCGCGCTTGCTTTTGGTTTTGTGTGTGTCGATCGTTTCTCCTTCAGTGATAAAAAGTTTGTACGTATAAATTGTGTTGGTATCTCCGTAAAAAAC
>NZ_JACJFD010000047.1:0-16619 GCF_014164415.1 Pseudoalteromonas sp. SG43-1
TGCGAAAGCTAATTCATATATGTTTTGGTGTAATAAAAAACCAGGAAGCGTTTAAGCTCCAAGAAAGTTAAATACGGCCTTGAAGCTTAAAATGAGAGATGGTATCTACAGGTGTTGAGCTTGGCCTTATTTAAAAGCCAAAGCGCGACATAAAATCGCACCTACGCTTTTGTTAAGAGTGGTGTTTGCAATGATGTAGGTGAGGTTTTATACCTCGCTTAAAAATACATTTTTTACCATTGAAAAATGAATTTCTGTTCTGTGTAGCGCTTAAAAGTAATGAGGCAATTAACTCTGCTATTCGCCTCATTGCATGAGGCAAATAAATTGTTATTCGCCTCACCATGTGAGGCGAATAGGTGTTTAGGTGAGCTTTGTAGAGTTGATTGGGGTAATGATCTAGTTACTAGAGGGCAAAGCGCGATGTAAAATCGCGCCTACAATTTAAAAGCTTCGCTTTTCGCGCGAGCAAGCTGAGCGCCTACAGGTGTTTGGGTGAGCTTTGTAGCGTTGATTGGGAGTTATGAACCAGAGTTACTAGAGGACAAAGCGCGATGTAAAATCGCACCTACGGTTTTGTTCAGTGCAGTGGTTTAATTATTGTAGGTGAGGTTTTATCTATGAATCTTTGTTTAGCTCTGTAATCGCTTTAATACTAAATGCGTGCATAGTTATGTAGTGTTGCTTTTTAATGATTGTTTTTACGATACTTTGATCAATATTTAAGTAATCGTGAACAAGAGCATTTCGTAAGCCTATAATTTTACGCCATGACAGTAGTTCTGCCTCGCTCAAAAAGCCTAAATGAGTAAGTTCGCTAAATGTTTGATAGGCGTTGCTACTGGTACTACTTTTGTGCTGCTTTAGCCAATGCTTTGATAAACCAATACACACCGCGGTCATTAACTGTAGTAATCGCTCTGCAGCTCGGTAGTCTCTACTATTAAGTGAATCGATTTGACTGAGTTCGTCGAGTTCTTGCATATATTCGTCAATATGGCGTGTTACTTCACTTAAATAAAGTGTAATTCCGGTATCAGTCATGTTTACTCGCTATGGTTTCAAATTCGAACTGGCTATTTATACGCTGCTGCTCTTTCATCGCTCTAACACTATTATTGCTTATAATTATTTTTCCATATTCAATAACGTTGAAAGCTAAATAACTTGGAATAATATTTATATCAACAATCGAAATAAGTTGTTCGTTAAGATTAAGTGCATTACTTATTTCAAGCTCAAGCTCTTTTGGCCTAAGGCGCTTATCGAACGATTCCAGATCAAAGTTTTTAAATGCTATGGCTAAGTCAATGTCACTATGGGGCTGGGCTGTCCCTTTTGCGTGGGAGCCATATAGCCAAACTACATCAATGTCGGTGTTTTGATGTAAATACTCAATTATTTTTTGTATAACTTCATTTGCCACGAAAAGTAACCATTGATAAAAACAGTAATAATAACCTGTCAGTTTTATAGTGAACATTAAAACTGATATTTGTTTTATTTAATTTAAAAGCTTCGCTTTTCGCGCGAGCAAGCTTTGCGCCTACAGGTGTTTAGGCGGGCTTTGTAGCGTTGATTGGGAGTTATGAGCCGTTACTAAAGAGCTAAGCGCGATGTAAAATCGCACCTACAATTTAAAAGCCTCGGTTTCCTCTTATTCCAACCGCGTTACTTTTACTTTTATTTTTCCGGCATTAGCGCCGTAAAAGCGGCTTAAGTCGTTTGCAAATGGGCAAAACTCGCCAGATTTATCCATTTTAATATCGGCGCCGTTGGCTATTTCAAAAAGGTGGTCGTCGTTTTTATTTATAGCACCAATAAGTGAAAACCATTGTGCACGAGGAAATCGTCTAAATGGTTCAAGCACAGCCATGGGGATTTCTTTTACGCCAAGTTGTACGTTATCGCGGTTCCAGCCTAATGGCGTGCACTTTATGCCATCGTCAAACCAGTATTGATTTGGGTATGGGGTAAAGCGGTACGTAGCGCCTTGCTCTAGCATAAGGCCGGTTGCGTTATATTGCTCTGAGGCAAATACCATTACATCTTGGCTTTGGTTAATGCTCAGCACATTCATGTTTTGATTAGCCAGTTCTATATGTTGGCTTAAACCAATAAAGCTAAGTGTGGTGTTGTCGTTATAGCTAATTTTGTAATGCAGTTTTTTAAGCGATTCTGGGCGGTAACTGGTTAGCTTATTAATGCGTTCGGCTACGCTGTAGTGCACTAAAGGCTCAAGGTTGCTGGCTTCGTCATCAATTAATACATAGCACTGCCTATCTACTAATTTAAAAAATGGGTTAAACCAAAAGTAATTTTGTTGGTGACTTAATGCGAGCGGATCGGGCGTTACGGTTACGTCATCTTGTGCTACTAAGTTGCTATCGGGAAGTAGGGTTTCGTAATCTATATCGTGGCTAGTGAGTAACGAAATATTAAGCGGTTGTTCTATTAACCACTCAAGTGCGTAGCGCAAGCAAATATCGGCTAGGCCATCGCGGTAGTAACCGCCGCCAATGTCTGAATGCGCTCCTGCAAACCATAGCTCGGTAATATTGCTTTGATGGTTCATGAGTGTGGGTTCAAACGCGCGGCGTTTTTCATCAAGGGCTACGCAGTGCAGCGCGTGAGTAATGTTGTTGGCAATGGTGTGGTTTTCAAAAATAACGTGCTCTGCGCCGCGTGTGGCTTTACTTACTTTTGATAAGCCAATAGAGGCGACGGTATCAAATACACATACGTAAACATTATCAGCAATTAAAGGCTCTAGGATTTTGGCAAAACGCCTAGCAAGTGCACCGCCTCGGCTAAAACCCGTTAGCAGTATGGCATCGCCTATTAGGTAGTGAGCTTTAAAGTCGCTTAATGCTTGATTTAAAATACTGGCTACGTCGTCACCACGAGGTGCAAGGGTTTGGTTTAAAATGCGTTTAAGGCGGCTGCCTTTAGTGCCAATACCTTGATAATAAAAACTGAGTTGGTTAGCAAAAGGAGTAATGGGGGAGTCTTCTAATTTACCGCCAAGCAGTAAATGCAATTTTAGGATGTTGGTAATATTAGAGTCTTCTTTAAAATGCTCTGAGCTAAATTGCTCTGCATCACGGGGCTCGTTTCCTGTGCCGTCAAAATTAAAAATTAGCGTTTTACCCGTCATAACCCAATTTCCTTAGTTGTTTTAAATACTCTACACAGACAATGTTAAATATTAAAGACAATATTTAGGTTAGTAACAAATACGCCAACTAATTTGTTGGCGTATTAAAAGTGCGGGTTATAGGCTATTAAAAGTATAGTGATTTAGCTGCGTGCCCTCTGCGGGTTTTAATGCGGGGTTTAACTTAATTAATTGCTCGTAAACCTCAGGATAAAACGTTTTTAATCGTGCTGCGCGAGAAAGGTGATTCGGTTCAATTTTTTCAACAAGCTGTAAGGCTAAAGGAATCATTGGGCTTAACTCCCCTTTGGTGTAGCTTTGTTCTAGCGCTAAGTCGAGTATATCTACGCCTAATTTTTCTGAATCAGCGGGTATTTTATTGTCAATTAGAAATTGGACTGCCTCGACAGAAGACGATGCGGCTTGTACATAAACGTCGCGCCCATACGTATCGGTAATCGAAAAATCAAAACCAGCTTGTTTAAGCTTTTGCCATTGCTCAAGCGGAAAACGACTTAATCTTGCTAAATCACTCGGTGGCTTAGGTTCAACTCGGCTTTGCCAGATCGTTATAAAGTCATGAGGCTCTAATAGTAGGAATGTAAAAAGTGTATCGGTTTCTGTTTGAGTTAATGGTGTACTAAGGCTGTACTCATAAGCTTTTTGGTAATCTTTTTTAGACAAATATTGGCTGAACGCGCTATGACTTCTATCGTTTGAAAGCTGATTGCTTAGTATACTCCACCAGTAATTAACTAATACGGGGTCTTGTTCTTGTAAAACATATTCGAAGTTATTACCTTGCTCTTTTTTTACCTCTAGCACCGTATTATATGCTCGCATAGTAGAGTGTAATTGTTCAGTAGCGCTTAACTGCTGCTGTAATAGTTCACAGTTTTGTCTTTTATTATCTAGATCTTTCTTTTGTTGCTTCAAATCTACTAAAAAACGTGCAACATCAGAATTATCGGGCTCACTCACTTGGGGCAATGTGGCGTTGTCTATTTTACCAATAGGGTTAAAGTAAGCATATTGCTCAGGGTTTTCCTGCCCATTAATATAGACGCCTTGCTGGTAAATAAAATCACTTACAAAAGAAACGCCTTTGCTATTTAGGTAGTCACTAGCATTGCCGATATGAGCTTTATAGCCTTGCTCTGTAAGGTAGTTTAACATTTGAGTATGCTTTGCATCTAAAGGGGCTAGCGTTAAGTTACCACTTTTAGGCAGGCTTACTATTGCTACGTCTAAACCCGTAAATAAGCCTGGCTGATTGGTTGGTGTTACGCCTAGTTGCTGCAGTGCTTTTACAAGCGGTAAATTAAACTGGCTTACGGCAATATCAGCCATGTTATATAAAACAGAATTTTCTTCGTACAGCGGCATAGCATCCAGTGCCGGCACCTGCTTCATAAGCGCAAAAATATACTCATTAGGAATGTTGTTTTTAATCGCAGTAGCTACTTCATTTACTGTAAATTGATTAGATGAAATTGCCTGCTCAAACTCTTTTGGCGTAAATTTATTTGCATTAAGCACAAACAATGTAGCCGGGGAAATAACCTCACTGCCTTCAAGTTTAATAAACGTTTTAGAGTAAGTGGTAAATGTATCTGAGTTGTTTAATAAAGCATAAAGGGTTTCTTTTTGTACATTTTCATCAAGGGGTACACTCAGAGTAAGTCCTGGAGGGCTATGCTTATTATCTCCAAGCTGTTGAATCATTTCTTTTACTTTATCATTGGTGAAGCCTTTAATTGCCTCAATGCCTTGCCAATTAGCTAATTCGTTTAAAGAGCTAGTAATATTAAGCTGCTGCTTTTGCTCAGCAACTATAGCATCTCTTAAAAAGGCAATATATTGACGCTTATAGATTCCTGATAGGGTTGCATACTTTAAAAGCGTGGGGACCGACGTCCCTTTTTTAAGCTCACTCACAAAAAATGAAACAAGCGATTGGTTTAAATTATTTATTTTTATATGTTGTTGCTGTGATTGATCTCTACAAAGGCGAATATCTTTTTTTAGATCTGTGACTATTCTTAGCGGTGTGCCTTCTACGGGCTGCTTTTTATTAACTAAATTAGGCTCAGTGGCATTTGGTGCAGCCACGTTGGTCTGCTCTACAGCGGCTGTGTTAGGCTGGGTTTTAAATAGATATACTGCCAAAGCCGCTATAATTATAAGTCCGAGAAGTAGCTTTTTCATAACCGCCAATCCTTTGATGTTATTAAAATATTCTCACATCGTACTACTTTAGGTACGCAAAGTGCAAAAAAGCTTTAAGAGATAATACTTATTAACTCTTAAAGCTTTTTTGTGGTTTTGTGAGCGTACTTAATTTATTAGTGCAACTTCATTTTAGGGCGCACTACACGCAGCACTTTTTCGCTTATCCATAATGCAAAGGTTTTTGCGCTACCGTGTATGGCGCGTTGGTGCATACGGTATAAAGATATATACATAAAGCGGGCAATTTTACCTTCAATAAAAAAGGTATTGCTGGTTAGGTTGCCCATTAAATTACCCACAGTACTGTAGCTTGATAAGTTAACAAGTGAGCCATGATCGCTGTATTTAAAGCCGCGTAGTGGTTGCTGCTTTAGCGTTGCGATTAGATTTTTTTCGACGCACTGCGCCATTTGATGCGCCGATTGTGCTCGAGGTGGTACTTGCTTGCCATCGGCTTGGGTAAATGCGCAGCAATCGCCTAATACAAAAATGCTTTCGTCAACGGTGCTTTGTAAAAACTCGTTTACTTGAATTTGGTTGCTACGCGTCAGCTCAAAAATACCTAAGTCTTTAATAAAGTCAGGTGCTTTTACGCCTGCTGCCCACACCATAATATCGGCATCAATGTGTTCTTCGTCTTTGGTGATAAAGCCTTGTGCGGTGCCTTCTTTTACTTGCGTTTGTTCGCGCACGTTTACGCCAAGCTTTAATAGCTCGCGTTTAGCACTTACGGCAATACGCTCTGGTAATGCTGGTAAAATACGTGGTCCGGCTTCTATTAAGTGAATATGCAAACGCTTAGACGACATATTTGTTAAGCCATAAAGCTTTAATAGCTCAGACACATGATAAAGCTCAGCTGAGAGCTCAACACCGGTAGCACCGCCGCCAACAATGGCAATATTAAGTGATTGCTGTTGGTTGTCGTCTTGGTGAAGGCGCGTAAAGCTATCTAGTAATGAGTGCTGAAAGCGCTCTGCTTGTTGGTTTGAGTCTAAAAAGTAGCAGTGATCTTTTATACCTGGGGTATTAAAGTCGTTACTTACGCTGCCAATGGCAATGACTAGGTGGTCGTAGCGCACGGTGCGCTCGGGTAAAATTGTGTGGCCTAGCTCGTCTAAAAGTGGTGCAAGGGTAACTGTTTTATTGCTTTGATCTATATTGCAAAAAGTACCAAGTTGAAAGTTATAGTGGTGTTTTGCAGCATGGGCTGAATACACAACGCCATCTAAATCGGGGTCAATAGAGCCTGTCGCTACTTCGTGCAGTAACGGCTTCCATATGTGGGTACGGTTTTTGTCTATTAGTAGAATTTCAGCTTGTTTTTTCTTTCCTAATTTATGACCTAATTGCGTTGCGAGTTCTAATCCGCCAGCACCACCGCCAATAACGACGATTTTAGGTGTAGTAATATTCATAACGTTGCCCTCAAAAATAATATACCCAAGTGATCTGTATTTTTATTAGTTTTTTAAGATGACTTGGGTATCAATAAATTATTTTGGCAACAAGCAGTTACTACTCATTTTATGGGTGCCTAGTTTGCGCCTAAATAAAACCGATGTCAGCAATAAATAATGTTATTTGTTGTATACTGAGTTGCAAATATTTCATACACACCGAGTTGCAAATATTTTATCTACACCGCAATTTTATAAGCATGACTATTGTTTAGCCATCAAAAGGACATTTATGACCACGCCATTAATTCAATCACTTGAGCAGCACTTTGGTTTTAGCCAATTTAGAACAGGGCAACAACAAACTATAGAGCAGCTTTTAAATGGTCAATCGTCGTTGGCTATATTTCCGACCGGTTCGGGTAAATCGTTGTGCTATCAATTAACTGCGTTGCATTTACCAAATTTAACGTTAGTTGTTTCGCCTTTACTAGCATTGATGAAAGATCAAATTAGCTTTTTAAATAGCAAAGGTATTTACGCGGCAAGCCTTGATTCGAGCCAAGATCAAATGCAAAGCAGCACCGTAATGAATGATGTGCGAAATGGTAAAATTAAAGTATTAATGGTGTCGGTTGAGCGCTTTAAAAACGAGCGTTTTAGAGAGTTTATAAGCCAGGTGGCGCTTTCGATGTTAGTGGTAGACGAAGCGCACTGTATATCTGAATGGGGCCATAACTTTAGACCCGACTACCTTAAACTACCGCGATACCGCGAAGAGCTAAATATTCCACTGGTACTATTACTCACCGCCACAGCCACTAAAAAAGTAAAACGCGACATGAGCGAGCGTTTTAATATTGCCCCAGAGTGTATTGTACAAACCGGCTTTTATCGCGCTAACCTCGATTTAAGTGTGCTAAGTGTAAAAACGGCTGATAAAAACACTGAGCTTACAAACATAGTGCGTGCGCAAAATGGCCCAGGTATTGTGTATGTAACGCTTCAGCAAAGTGCCGAACAAGTGGCTAATACGCTAAGTGCGCAAGGTATTCAAGCGGTTGCGTATCATGCAGGGCTTGAAGATACGCTACGCTGGCAAATTCAAGATGATTTTATGGCGGGTAAAATTAACGTTGTTGTGGCAACCATAGCCTTTGGTATGGGCGTTGATAAGTCAGATATTCGTTTTGTTATACATTACGATTTACCAAAATCGATTGAAAACTACAGCCAAGAAATTGGCCGAGCAGGGCGCGATGGCAATCCATCAAACTGCTACACCCTTGCCAATTTAGATGGGCTAAATACGGTTGAAAACTTTGTATATGGCGACACCCCTGAGCTTAGCGGTATTGAATACGTAATTAACGATATTCGCCAAAGCCACCAGCAATGGGAAATGCAAGAATACAGCTTATCAAGCGAAAGTAATATTAGACAACTGGCACTTAAAACCTTACTTGTACAACTAGAAATGCAAGGCGCTATAACGCCGCAATATGCCTACTACGCTGATTTTAAATATAAATTTTTGGTCGATAAAAACGAGCTACTAAGCCAGTTTGACGAGCAACGCCAAGCATTTTTAACACAAATATTTAGCCATACCGATTTTAAAAAAATATGGGGCACGCTAAATTTTGACTCCCTTACGCAAGCCGCGCAGGTTGATCGAAAACGCGTAGTGGCAGCCCTTGATTACCTAGCCGAAAAAAACCTAATAACGCTCGAAACCAAACGTATTACCCAAGTATACAAAGTGCATAGCGAGGTTATAAATAACCCAGAACTTGCCCAGCAACTACACGACTACTTTAGTGATAAAGAACAAGCCGAAATTAAACGTATTGCTGCACTGGTACGCTTTTTTGAGCTACAAAGTTGCTTAAGCTATAACTTAGCGCGCTATTTTGACGATCAAAACGCACCACAGCAATGTGGGCATTGTAGTGTGTGTAGAGGTCATGCGGTTAAGCTTGAATACTCTATAGAGCCTGCATATGTTGAGGAGCAACTTATTTATCAAAAGGTGGATGAGTTTTTAGCGCATATGGCAGACAAAGGTAATCATAATGTGGGTATTGAAACCCAATGCCGCTTTTTAGCGGGGATGAGTGTGCCATTATTTGCGCGTAATAAAGTGCGCCAATTGAGTGGTTTTGCACTGTGCGAGCAAATGCGTTACAGCGATATAAAAGCAAAACTACTAGCGCGTTAAATTAGTTACTGTATCCTAGTGGCTTATTCAAAAAAGTAAGCCACTATGCCTCATATTGTTATTCCTGTTGAAAATATTTCTACTACCCCAGAGCCTGTTACGTGTGCTAACTGCCAAGCCTGTTGTTGCCAATTAGAAGTGCGCATAGTAACCGACACCGGCGTGCCTTTTAACTACATTGAATACGATAAATGGGGCAGCGAAGTAATGAAACGCGCTGACGACGGTTGGTGCCAAGCACTCGACCGCAATACGCTTATGTGCTCTATTTACGAAAACCGCCCATTAGTTTGCCGCGAGTTTGAAATGGCCTCAGACGAGTGTATTACCGAGCGCGATTTAGCGGGTATATAGTCCGCTATTATTAAAGTACATAAACATCAAAGGGGCTTAAAAGCCCCTTTGTTTATTACTTACTATAAAAATTAAACTTTAAAGTAGCTAATATACTTTTTAAGCGTGTTTGAAAGGTCAGCTAATGCAACGGCTTCTTGTGCGTTACTGTTAAGCGACATGCTGGTTTCTTTAGACATACTGGCAATTTCTTCCACGCCGGTACTAATTTGCGCCACGGTGGCTACTTGGTTTGATGTTGATTCAACAATTTCAAGCACGTTACTTAATGAATCGTTAGCTTGTTGCTGTATTTGATGCAGTAACTCGTTTGCCTCATGGGTAAGCGTTAGGCCATTTTCTACTTGCGGTACTGTGGTTTCCATAGCTGTTACCGACGCTTGCGTGTTTTCTTGCACTTGCAAAATCATCTTTTCAATGTCGCCTGTTGCATCACCAGTACGCTGGGCAAGTTGCCTTACCTCGTCAGCTACAACAGCAAAACCTCGGCCAGTTTCGCCTGCTCTTGCAGCTTCTATTGCCGCATTTAGTGCAAGCAAGTTTGTTTGATCAGAAATGCTGCGGATCACACTTAAAATATCGCCAATGTGTTTTACATGCTCTTGCAGCACATTTACTTGGGTAACTGTGGCTTTTACGGTTACTGAAATTTGCTCAATTTCCGCCGCTACTTTTTGCACTGCAATACTACCTTGCTGCGATAATTGTGCGGTTATTTTTGAGTTATCTTCTGTTTGTTTAACAGAGCCTGCAACTGCATTAATACTGCGGCTCATTTCTTCTAAGCTGCTTACTGCCGAGTTTGTATAGGTTACTTGTGCGTCAGCGGCACTAAGTGCTTGCTGCGAGCCAGACGCTACGCTTGCAGAGTGCGTAGAAAGCTCTTCAGATGAGTTAATAATGCTATCTACAATGGTTTTTAGTTTAGATTGCATCACCCCTACAGAAGCCATCATGCTATTTGGGCAACACGACTGTACATCACCTCTTAAATCGCCTTGGGCAATAAGGGCAATTACTTCGGCGGCTTCTTGTGGTTCGCCACCTACTGACTTTCTGATCAGTTGGCTAATAACATACGCAACGCTTGCACCTATTAAAATTGCAAGCGCGGTGAGCGAAATCATCCAAATTTCAAATGAACTGGCAATATCGAGAGTATCAATAGTGGTGGTTTGATTTGCTTGCTCTTGCAGATTTATAAATTGGTTTATAACATTTAGCCACTGGGTAAACGCAGGGCGCGCATCGGTTAATAAAATGCGTTTAGCTTCGTTTAGGTTTCCTGCATTTTTAGCGTTTATTACACCTTGAATAAAAGGCTGAGTACGCTGCTCTATTTGATTTATTTTATTAATTAAAGCGCGCTCTTCACTATTCATATCACCCATTAGCTTAGCCATAGCGCGGCTTGACGTTTGGTAAAATGCGTTTAGCTCTTGTATGTTATTTAACACGGTACTTAAACTGCTTTGCTCGGTAATTAGCACTACGTCGCGCACGGCTATTGCTCTGTCGTGTACGCTGCCTCTGAAGTTAATTGCGTAACGTTGCTTTACCGAATTTACGTCGGTCATGTGGGTAATGTTATTATTAATAAGGCTAACGCGCGAAATTCCAATAATGGTTAAAATAATCATCATTGATAAAATTACGCCAAAGCCGGTTGTTAAACGCATGTTTATGGTCATGGTTGATCCCAAGGGTGAGTCAATACGCGCAAGAGCAGCTTGTATTATTAGTGAAAATACTTAAACAATAGCAGCATTATGCCTTATTAATTAAAGTTTTATTAGCAATAAGGTAGGTGATTGTTAATTTAGTTTACAAGCGTAACTTTGGCGGGGCATATTTTACAGGTATTAAAAAAGGAGCAAAATGCTCCTTAGTGTTATATAAAAATATTATATAAAGGTTTAGTCGTACTTTGCTTCTAGCTCATTAGCTGTATGAAACTTCTCATGGCTTTGTAATTGCTCGTCGTATTTAACGAGGTTTTTAAAGTGCGCTAATTGACCTGAGTTTTTAACTATTTCAACAATAAACGACATCATAAAGTCAGCGCCCGTTAGGGTATCGCCCACTAAATAACGTTTACCTTCTAGGCGGTCGTTAAAGTAGCTAATTACTTTAGCTGTTTCAGCGTCGGCATAGCCTTCTAAAAACTGTGTTTTAGCGCCGTCTTTTAGTACAAACATTTTAAGTAAAAGCGGTAAAATTGCTGAGCTTTCTGCAAAGTGCAGCCACTGTTGGTAGTCAACATATTCAGCGGTATCTACTTTTGGAGCAAATTTACCATTGCCGTATTTAGTAATAAGGTAATCAGTAATAGCGCCAGATTCAGCAATAATTAAACCGCCGTCTTCAATTACCGGTGACTTACCAAGTTGATGAATATGCTTTAGTTCATCAGGCGCTAAAAATGTATCTTTATTACGCTGATAAGCCACAATTTCGTAGTCAACATCTAGCTCTTCTAAAAGCCAAATTATACGTTTAGAACGGGATTTATTTAAATGGTGTAGTTTAATCATGTCAGTCCTTTTTTGGCTTGTAAGGGCTTTGCCTTACAAGCCGTATAAAATTAAAGTGGGTTATTAATTTTAACCACAGTTTTACCAAAGTTTTTACCGCATATCATATCGTTGAACGCATCTACTGTATTTTCGATGCCTTCTACCATGTGCTCACGGTATTGAATTTTTCCGTCTTGTAGCCATTTTTGCATGTCTTGTGCAAACTCGTCGTAACGGTCGCCGTAATCATCAAAAATGATAAAGCCTTGCATTTTAATACGCTTAGTAAGCAATTGACCCATTAGCATACCTAAACGGTCTGGGCCTTCTGGCAAGCTAGTAGCGTTATATTGCGATACTAAACCACACAATGGTACGCGTGCTGCGGTATTTAGTAATGGTAGTACGGCGTCGAATACTTTACCGCCCACATTTTCGTAGTAAACATCAATGCCTTTATCACAGGCTTTTTCTAACTGCTCTGCAAAGTCATCAGCTTTGTGATCAATACAGGCATCAAACCCTAGTTTTTCAACGGCGTGTGCACATTTTTCGCTACCACCAGCAACACCCACTACTTTACAGCCTTTAATTTTAGCTATTTGACCAACCGTTGCGCCTACAGGGCCTGTTGCTGCTGCAACAACTACGGTTTCGCCTTCTTTAGGCTGGCCAATATCAAGTAAACCCATGTAAGCAGTAAAGCCAGGCATACCCATAATACCTAATGCGTATGAAGGGTTTGCAGGCTCTTTACCTAACTGCATTAAGCCTTCGCCGTCGGTAATGGCGTAGTCTTGCCAACCTGTGTAGGCAAGTACCCATTCGCCTTCGTTAAACTTATCGTTTTTAGACTCTTCTACTTGGCACACTGTTGCGCCAACCATTACATCGCCAATATTAACAGGGTCAGCATACGACTTAGCATCGCTCATACGACCACGCATGTACGGGTCTAGCGATAGGTAAATAGTACGTAGTAAAACTTCACCGTCTTTTAAAGCCGAAAGCTCTACCGTTTTTAATTTAAAGTTTTCATCTGTTGGAGCGCCATTAGGGCGTGATTCAAGAGTAAGTTGGCGACTAGTCGTAGACATAAAAGATCTCCTATTAATATAAATAAACTACTTACCGAATGTTTACGCTTTAAAAATCGTGTTCAGCTAAACAATAATGCGCGGCTAAGCAGTATGAATATGTACAATGCGTACCTTAATAAAGGAGTTTTGGGCGGGTGGTTGATAATTCAACCTTTGCGCAAATTTAATTAGAGTAATTAGTCTGCTTTGAGCTTACTAAATATATGATTGTTGTAAAGTACTCCGTTTTTATAAATGGCCTGTTTAAGCACAGCCTCTTGCTCAAAGCCGCTCTTAGTAAGTGCTTTCATAGAGCCAGTATTACCAGCAATCACGGCACCAAAAATTCTGTTTAAGTGTGAGCTTGCAAACGCTTCATTGCATATAAGTTCAATAGCGCGAGTAATAATACCTTGCCCCCAATAGGCTTTATTAAGCCAATAACCAATTTCGCCACTGCGTTTGTATTCAAATTCGCCGGGAGTTATACCAATACAGCCCGCAAATTGCCCATTTACAACAATGGCCTTAATAATGCCGTTTTTTGAGCCTTGGCTTATCCACCAGTTTGCATCGGCTTGCGTATACGGAAACGGAATTTTTGACGATAAATAACGCGTTACCTGTTCATCATTTAAGGTGTTAATAATAAAAGGTGCGTCTTGGGCTTTAAACTCTCTGAGGGTGATCATATTTTTTCATAAATTTTTAGTATGCACACTAACTTAACAATCATTTAAGAGTTAAACAATCAGAACCTAAATTAAACGCTTTACGGCTATTACTTTGTTTTAAAGTCCTCTAATATAAGCAAAATATTACACCTATTTTAGATGCCATTATGCACCCTCACATTAAAGCGCTTTATAACAGCGCCCTAAAACCAAGCCGTTTAATTATTGGTTTAATGAGCGGCACCTCGTTGGACGGGCTTGATGTTGCACTGTGTAAAATAACGGGCGCGGGCTTAAATACTCACATTGAGGTTTTAAATTTTACCACCGTTGACTACAACGACGATTATAAAACTAAAATAAAGCAGGTATTTGCCAAACGAGAGTGCGATTTAGAGCTTGTAACTTTACTGCACCCGTGGGTAGGTAAACTCCATGGCAATATGGTTAACCAGTGCTTACATACTTGGCAAATAGACCCGGCAAGTATTGATGTAATAGCAAGTCACGGGCAAACCATTTACCACTGCCCACAGTCGCAACATAATCATAAAAGCTTTACTAATGGCACCTTACAAATTGGCGATAGCGACCAAATAGCCGTTACTACGGGTATTACGACCATTGGTGATTTTAGGCAAAAACACATAGCCGCAGGAGGCGAGGGCGCACCGCTTGCTGTGTATGGCGATTATTTGTATTTTTCGAGCGCTGTGGAGAGTCGGATTTTGCTAAATATGGGCGGCATAGCTAACTTAACGTTTTTACCCAAAAATGGTGATGCAAACCGTGTGTTTAGCTCCGACATTGGCCCCGGTAATACCATTATGGATGCCTACGTACAGCAACATTTTAAAGATATGCATTATGACGATGGCGCAAAAATAGCTAAAGCAGGCAAGGTAAATACACCATTATTAAATGCATTGTGTAATAACGCATTTTTTAAACTCCCAATGCCTAAAACCACAGGGCCTGAGGTATTTAACTTAGCGTATTTAAACACCGCACAGCAGCTTACAAATACACAGCACTTAAGCCATGAAGATGTAATGGCCACCTTAAATACCTTTACAGCAACCGCTATAGCAAATGCATTAAACGAGTGTGCAGAGCGCGCACAAAATTGTGTGGTGTATGCAAGTGGTGGGGGTATTCATAACCCATTACTAATGGCGCAACTTACAACGCTTTGCCCACGTATTAAGGCTTTTAAAAATACCGACGATTTAGGTATTAACCCTGATGCAAAAGAGGCTGTGTTATTTGCTATTTTAGCAAACGAATGCCTAGCCGGAGAGCAGCAACACCTAAGTAACACCGCACAAGGTATTGCGGGAGTTACTATGGGTAAAGTAAGTTTTGCAGACTAGGGCGTGTTGGTCTTTGTGGATTGAAATTTGTTCAATCTAGAGGCGATTAAATCGCGGCGCGAGGTTTGTAACCCAGTGGGCTAAGTAAAAACCGAGCAAAGCTTCCGCGTCCTGCTCACGCCCCTTACCTACATCCATGTAGGCAACAAAGAGTTAATCGTCCCTAGAAAGAACCCAAAGGGCAGTGCATGTTTGGTATTTATGCTGCGTTATCGCCTATTTATGGGGAGTAACCACACTACATAGGCTCTGCCTTGCCTAAAAACCAAACATACTGCTGTAAATTCACCCACCAAAGTTCAACACGCCCTAACAACTTATAAGTAGTGTCGCGTAATTTAAGTGCAGTTTGCATTAAAACAGCGATAAAAACGTAGAGCCCATACTTGCAAAGTAGCTACGAACGCCCTGTGACTTGGTATGTTCAGTTTTTATTTGCTCAGGAATATAGCCTTGCTCAAATGCTTTAATGTACACATCGAGTTGCTGGCTTTCTTTTAAGGTCGTGTTTTTTCCGTGCAGCATCATTTGCACTACAAAACACTGGCTTTGTGTAATGTTACTTAAAGTAAGATTTACAGTACCAGATTCAAGGTCTGCATTGCTCAGCGTTTTTTCAGTAAAATACTGCGCCCCACGCGCACTGGGCTGCGTTGCACTTAGTGAAATAACATCGCTCTCATTTGCGCCATCAGGCAACACACACTGCAGCGTAATGTTATGCGCAGCATTGGCTTTTAGCGATAGCTTTTCATATTCCATAGCGTGGCTCATCGCCGCAGACATAGAATCATCAAATGATTGCAGTGCAAATGTTAGTTGCACTAAGGGTGTACTCATCTTACTTAATCTTCTTGAGTCTATTCATTTATCGGATAGAGATTATCGCGGATCAAAGTTACAGATTTATGACTAATTGCATTATTTAGTACAATTATTGAGTAGTTTGATCAAAGAGGATCTTTTTGTTCTTTCTCATCCAACTTTGGAATGTTTTATCACACATCTGGAATGAAGAGCCATATGTGGCAGTGCTTGTAGCGATGGTGCTTCCGTTCCTTATTTGGGTTCTTTTCATAGGGGACAGAATTTTGTTTTTAGGCTTAAACTAATTAAACAGAGATTCCCAACTAAAATTCTATACTTTATCTTTTTTGGTTTATTACTGTATGGATAGCGGTTTATTGTTGTACCTCATATTAATAGAGCGGTGTTAGCGGCCAAGATAAATGTCGCAATGAAAATGTTCTAAGGCGGTTATGAGCGAAAACCAGTTATTGAGATTGGCTAAATATAGTAGTTAATTGATTGGTCAAACTGCTTTTTGCGCATATATTCATGAAAATGCGCGCTGCGCGCAAATTGGATTATTAACTTCACCTAAAAACTTTAGAAAACTTAGTTATAGTAATACCTTAGGTAATTTGCTAAAACTATATAAAGTAGATAGATGAGCGTTATGTCGGCAGAAATATGCTTGATGAGCGTACTATTAAATTGTTGAACTAAGCCGCTACGCGGAGATCCTATTCTGACCATTTGAGCCACACTTACCTTGGGGTTATCCCATATTTGGAGGTAAGTAATGAATACACTCATTGAACAAGTCAAAA
>NZ_JACJFD010000048.1:0-12274 GCF_014164415.1 Pseudoalteromonas sp. SG43-1
GCCTCTAAAAAGCAAATTCCCATAGCATAAACAACACCAACTCTGACACACCGAGCAGGTAGCGCCTCAGTCCAACAAGCGATTATGCAACACAAACTGCGTGTCGCATAAATACTAAAGTGTTATATGCCTTGGTTAACTTGAGAGGGACCTATCAATGTCGATGACTATGTACGTAATCTTATCTCTTAGTGATGTTCCAAATACGAACTCACTAAACGAATTATCAGAACAGTTAAACACTCCTGTTCAATATTTAGAAAATGTAGATTTAAAAAAGCATACTGGGTTTCTCCCTGTCAAACTGAAAGGCGAAGACTCTGGGGTGGAAACATATATGTCGCCTTTATCAGAGTTCTCAGATTACTTTCCTGCATTCGATTCCTCAGCTTTTATAGAGCCAGTAGTGGTAACATTTCGATGGGGCGGTGACATGAATGAAATGGTTGTGGCTTTAAATTCTGCTTATCTTCTCGGATATCAAAAAAACTCCGCTACATTCGAACCGCAAAGTGGTGTGTTTTTATCAAATGAACAAGTAAAAGAAGGTGCAGAGGCTATGCCTGCAAACGGCATATAACAAGGCAAATTAAAAAGTGCGGACAAAAAATAGTTGGCTTTGTTCGTACCTCACAAATTATAGCCAACTATTTTTAGCCGTTTATTTGCGGCGTTATGTTTCCACAAGGAGTCGGGTTGGCTTTAAATAATGATTACAATGTCACTATAGCTAGTGATGTAAGTGGTGGTCGTGATGGGATAGGTATTGAGGTCTATTTCAAGAATAAGTTATTGCTAGAAATATTTCGTGATGACTCGAAAAAGTCGCGAGAAATTACACTCTTCGAAAAAGATATACCGCTAGAAATAGTTGAAGAGTGCATTGAAATATTTAAACAAGAAATCCCCTCAGAGTACCAAGATTAATGTATTTGGAAACATAACAAAGGCAATTAAGAGCGGACATATAATGGTTGGTTGTGTTTCGTTCCTCAACAAGTTTAACCAACCATTATCTGACCGCTTATTGCGGCGTTAGGTGATTATGAAAGTTCGGAGTTGTTTTCTAATTTTAGTTTTGCTTTTACAGGCTTGTGGCAAACCAGTCAATATTGATGAAATTAAAGAAAGTTTTGTCCAAAACAAAGCCTCTTTTGAACAGCTAGATTCAATGATAAAAGAAGATACTAAAACTAACACGTGTTTTGCTGTTGGTACTGACCACATAGGCGATTTTTGGGAACATGATAATAAATGGAATACTAACCAAAACTATGACAGAAAGGTGTCACTTGAAATTGTTTTGAGAGAGGTTGGTATTTCAAGTGATAGATACAAACAATACTTGGCTTTATTTAAACAGGTTGGTTCTGAACGTGTAGAGCATTGTTCAAACACACCTAATTGGACACGTATTATGGTGCACAGAAGTGGTTTAGCTGTTTCGGGCTGTTTGACTACCGTTAATATTAACGGTGATGGTTCAATGCCCGAAACAGATCTGAAACCAGGTTATGCTCGTGAGATTACAGATCTTGGTAAAGGATGGTATATAAATCACGATTGCACCTAAATCACCTAACAAGTGACTATGGTGTCAATTCCTAATTTCAAACCATTTTAGGATCCCACATGACACCATCCCTCACCATAGAATTTATGATTACTATAAGCTTTCTTATACAGGCAATAATAGCCACTTTTTTAGGTTTCCCTGCCGCGACTAGCCGATGATAAATAGCTTTAAATTTAGGGTTACATTGGATAGCTGACATCATTGCCATATACATTTCGGTTCTAATTTTTGGCCGTCCACCTCGTATCATCCGTTTACCCTGATAAGCACCACTTTCTCGATTAAATGGTGCAACACCAACCAGTGATGCAGCCTCTTTATTGTTTACACACCCAAGCTCAGGCATGTCACTAAGTAAGTTAAATGCGACAACATTCCCAACGCCAGGCACACTTTGAATAATGTCATTCTTGACCTTATATTCGTCACATTCTTTGATGAGTTTTTGTAGTTTCAAATCTACTTTTTCAATCTGATTTTTTAATGCCGTTAGGATAGGTTTTATTAGTGATGATATTGTTTTTGGCATTATCTGTGAACGATTTTTCTCCATCGTTTGCATATCCATTAACTGCCTTCTTCTAGAAAGTAAATCACTCATCAAGCGCATCTGCTCTGGCTTTAAAGAAGAGAGTGGTGGCTTTATTGCTTCACCAAAATGAGCGATGAGTTGCGCATCAAGTTTATCTGTTTTTGCTTTTTGGCCAATAGCGCCTGCGAAACGTTTAATATTAACGGGATTAGCAACAACGAAAGGGATATTCGCTTGAGCACACGCCATAATAAAGGGGTGTTCAAGGCGCCCAGTTGCTTCAATAGTAACACGCGTTATTGGGTGCTTTTTTAGTGTTTTTATAGCGTGTTTAATGCCGCCGTCATTGTTTTCTACGGTGAAATATATATCTAAAGGTCGGATGTAAATATCGAGTTGAGTTTTACCTGTATCGACACCGACGTTAATTTCATTTTGATTATTGAGTGTATTCATAATAAGCTGACTCTGCCTTGCGATTCGGGCTCGAGGCCCCGTTGACTATCCGAGTTTAATGCTTGGAGTTTATACAGCGTTCTTTCTTGTTATCGGTCTCTCAATAGAGGAGCCTTCAATCAATCGAACTACTGTATAAAAGGCTTTGGTTGCAGCCAAAGCTTGGGCCTCACATTACCCGAACTTGGTTAAAGTATTAATTAATTTATGGGTTTATTATCCATACAAGAAAATCAACAAGGACAAAAAACAGTTGGCTTTTGCTCCCACGTCGCTTATTTTAGCCAACAATTTTTTGCCTGTTATTTAGGCGTTAGCTTTACAAGGAGGTATTTTGAGTCACGGAAATTGTCCAAAGTGTAACCATGAAATTGAGCCGTTTGGCTTATCTTTTAGTCGGTTTCCATTTTACTTCAACTGCCCTAGTTGCAAAGTACGTTTAAAACTTGTCTCGTCTAAAGTTTTTTGGTCGACAGTTGGTTTATATTCATTGGCTATGATCTTATTTATAGTTTATGTACCTTTGGCAAGACAGTATGGACTAAGTGTTATAATAAGTATTTTAGGGTGGTTTATTACTTATTATAAAATGTCAGGCTACTGGCTTAAAGCTAATAACTTGAAAGTAAATGAGTAATGCAAAGCTAACAAGTCAATAAATTAAGATTCACCAAGGCTGTCATGCCATTTGCTGAGCAAATCGCCCGCCAGCACATGGTTCACTTATTATTGAGGCGTTATGTTTCCAGAGAATATGAATAACTATCGGGTATTATTTGAATTTGAACGGCCTTGGTTTGTTAGTGACTTAACAACGAGTAAAGTTAGTGCCGATGGTGACTTAAAACTATGGTTTCAAGTTGAGTACAATGATGCGTGTAAAAGTATCGAAATTGAGGGCTTAGATGATCTCGATCTAGTCTCAAATTTGCTTCAATCAGAAAAGGTAATCATTTCTGAAGAGTTAAACACACAACGAGATTTTGGCACAATTCGGGTTGAGTGCTGGGTTGACGGCAGTTATTCAGAGTTTTGGTGTTCAAAAGCCGAATTGTAAACATAACAAGTGACTATGGTGTCAATTCCTAATTTTAAACCAATTTAGGATCCCACATGACACCATCTCGCACCATTGAATTTATGATTACTACCAGCTTTCGTATGCACGCAATTATAGCTACTTTTTTAGGCTTTCCTGCTTTGACCATGCGTTGATAAAGGTCTTTAAATTTAGAGTTGCACTGAATGGCTGACATCATTGCCATATACATGGCAGTTCTAATTTTAGGTCGGCCGCCACGTATCATTCGCTTACCTTTATACACACCACTTTCACGATTAAATGGGGCTACACCCACTAAAGAAGCTGCCTCTTTGCTGTTCACATAACCTAACTTGTAGTGGTACAGTGATTTTGGCCACCCATTAAGAAAAAAGTATTATACTATTTTCATACAGAGTTATATAAAACCAAGTGGGGTTTTTTATGCCTTAGTTTTATTAAAAACGTCCACTAATGTTAAACTACAAAAAACTTAATTACTTAAAATAGCTATGGCATTTTATATTCCTTTATTACAACCTCACTTTAAGCACATTGAAATTGGCGATACGCTTACATCACTTTGGAGTGGATGTGGCAGTATTGTGCAGTGCCGGCTTGATGATAAAGCCTGCGTTATTAAAGCGATTAAAATACCCAGTTATATAAACCATCCTAAAATTAAACAAAGCGAATTTGCGCTTAAAAGAAAGCAGCACTCATATAGTGTTGAATACACATTTTATAAGCTTTATAGCCAGCATTTACCAGTACATGCGCAAAGTATTGAATGTATAGGTGCAATTAATAAAGATGATGAATATGCGCTGGTGTTTAAGGATTTCACCAAACATGGGTTTACTCAAGCAGGGCCACAACATGTTAAAGCTATATTAAGGTGGCTTGCACACTTTCATGCGGTTAACTTAAGTAAACCCGCTGAAGGGTTATGGCAGCAAGGCAACTACTGGCATTTAAGCACGCGCCCAGATGAGTTTAATAAACTAAAAGATAACCTTGATAAAAAGTCCGATATTAAAAATGCTGCACATAAAATAGATGAGCAGCTACAAAGTTGTACGTATAAAACGCTGATTCATGGTGATGCAAAACTTGCTAACTTTGCAGCAAATGAGCGCGATGAAATACTCGGTTATGATTTTCAGTATATAGGTGCAGGTTCTGGGATAATTGATGTAATGTATTTTATGACCAGTTGCTTGAGTGATGCACAATTACACGAGTGCGCTGATGAGTACCTTGTGTATTATTTTGACAATCTAAAGGCTGCTATTACTACTTATCATCCTACAGCACCAGCAGTTAAAATAGCTGACAATTGGCTCGCTTTATGGCCTGCTGCATGGGCTGACTTTTATCGATTTTTAGCTGGCTGGAGCCCCGAGCACCAAAAAATAAATAGTTATATGCAACAGCAAGTAAATAGCTGGTTAGCGAGTAACATTTAATAAACACAACGGGTTGATTGCTTGCATAAATATCAGGCAAAACAATACATTTTGGCACGATGTATGAAAATCTCTTTAAAACTACAGGTCAAATGACCTTTTTTAATATAAAATACTGCAAATTCTTGTATCAGTAGGTTTATATCATGGCAATTCACGTTATTTCTCACCCTCTTGTTCAACATAAACTAGGCCTAATGCGAGCGCATGGTATTAGTACTAAAAGCTTTCGTGAATTATGTTCTGAAGTTGGAACCTTATTAACTTACGAAGCAACTAAAAACCTACAGTTAGAAGATAACGAAATTACAGGCTGGGATGGCAATAAATTAAAAGTAGAGCATATTAAAGGTAAAAAAATTACCGTAGTGCCTATTTTACGCGCAGGTCTTGGCATGATGGACGGTGTTATGCAGTTATTACCAGCCGCTAAAGTAAGTGTGGTTGGTCTTGAACGTAACGAAGAAACACTAGAACCAGTACCATATTTTGAAAAGCTAGTAGGTAATATTGATGAACGCCTAAGCTTAGTTATTGACCCTATGCTTGCAACGGGTGGCTCAATGATTGCCACAATCGATATGCTTAAAAAAGCAGGCTGTAAAGAAATCAAAGTAATTGTACTTGTTGCAGCACCAGAAGGTGTTGAGAGAACACTTGCCGCTCATCCAGATGTAGAAATTTTTACAGCCTCAGTAGATAGTCACTTAAACGAAAAGGGCTATATTATCCCTGGTTTAGGCGATGCAGGCGACAAAATATTCGGTACTGTTTAGGAGTCTTTAAGTGCAAAATAATGACACCTTTTCAATAAAAACCATTTTAACAGGCGCGCAAATGCTGTTTGTAGCATTTGGTGCGCTGGTATTAGTGCCACTTTTAACGGGCTTGGATCCTAATGTTGCGCTTTTTACCGCTGGCATTGGTACTTTGCTGTTTCAGGTAGTGACTAAAGGCCAAGTGCCTATATTTTTAGCTTCATCGTTTGCTTTTATTGCACCCATTATTGCCGCTGTGCAAATGTGGGGCGTGCCAGCCACTATGGGCGGCTTAATGGTAGCGGGCTTTGCTTATATGCTTTTAAGTTTATTAGTAAAGTTTAAGGGCGTTGCAACGCTTCATAAAATTTTACCGCCTGTGGTTGTAGGCCCTGTAATTATGGTTATTGGTTTAGCGCTTGCACCTGTTGCTGTAAATATGGCGATGGGTAAAAGTGGCGACGGCAGTATTCAAATTATTGATTACAACAGCGCTATTTATATTTCGTTGTTCTCGTTAGTGGTTACGCTTATTTTTGCAGTGTGGGGAAAAGGCGTATTTAAGCTTATACCTATTCTGGCAGGGGTTGTTGCGGGTTATTGTTTATCGCTTGCAATGGGCGTTGTGCAATTTGACGCAGTAACTAACGCACAGTGGTTTGCTGTACCAAACTTCACATGGCCTGAGTTTAAATGGCAGGCTATTTTGTTTATGGTGCCTGTAGCAATAGCACCTGCAATTGAGCATATTGGCGATATGATGGCTATAAGCCAAGTAACCAATAAAGACTTTTTGAAAAAGCCTGGGCTTCACCGTACTTTGTTTGGTGATGGCCTTGCGACGTCTGCTGCATCATTATTTGGCGGCCCGCCTAACACAACTTACTCAGAGGTAACGGGAGCAGTTATGCTTACCAAAAACTTCAATCCTAAAGTAATGATGTGGACAGCCATTATCGCCATTATTTTAGCCTTTGTTGCTAAAATGGGATCTGGCTTACAGACTATACCTGTACCTGTAATGGGCGGTATTATGATTCTACTTTTTGGCTCTATTGCTGTAGTGGGTTTAAATACATTAGTTAAGTCGGGCGATGATTTAACAGCACCACGTAACTTAAGTATTGTTGCACTTATTTTGGTGTGCGGTATTGGCGGTATGCATATAGGTGGTAGCCAATTTAGTTTAGAGGGCGTAAGTTTATGCGCTATTTTAGGCATTGTACTCAACCTTGTATTACCTAAGGCGCAGCCTCAAGAGAGTTAATAGTGCACGTAAGTTAAAAATATTGCACCAAAATAGCGCATTTTCAATGCGCTATTTTTTTAACCTATTAATAAATATATAAAAATAATAATGGTCTAGTATCTGCATTTAATTTCCAGAACGCATCGTATGCAAAGGAGTTACTATGTCAGAGGCCAATATTGTGGATATAACCCCGTTTTTAGCAAAACACCAACTGCCTTTAAAGTATCAATATTTGAGTGAGCAATATTTTGTTCCACTTGCGCATGACATCCTCGAATCTAAAAAAACAAATACTCCTATTTTTGTTGCCATAAATGGATGCCAGGGCTCAGGAAAAACAACACTCGCAGATTTTTTAGTTACGTGGTTTTCTAAAAACACACCACTTAACAGTGTTGCATTGTCTATTGATGACTTTTATTTAGCAAAACAAGCACGTACTGAGCTTGCCAAAGACGTACATCCTCTTTTTACTACTCGCGGAGTACCGGGTACTCACGACGTAGCGTTAATGAATAGCACAATAACTAATTTACTGGCAGGAGAGGTAAACGTACCGCTTCCCCGTTTTAATAAACACGAAGACGACTGCGTGCCAACAAGTGATTGGCTAACAAATGAAAAGCCAGTTGATATTGTTATTTTAGAAGGGTGGTGCGTGGGCAGTGAGCCACAACCGCTGTTTTCATTGAGTGAGCCGCTTAACGAGTTAGAGCAACAGTTTGATAAAGAAGGCGTTTGGCGCCGCTGTGTAAATAGCTGTTTGGCAAATGAATATAAAGCCGTTTTTAACCTAATTGATTATACCGTTATGCTAAAAGCACCGAGTTTTAGTGATGTTTTTACATGGCGACAAGAGCAAGAACAAAAGCTAATAGCCAAAAAAGGTGAAGGCTCAGGCACCATGACTAACGAGCAATTGGTGTATTTTATTTCTCATTTTGAGCGCATTACGCGTGAGAACTTAAACACACTGAGCGCTAAAGCAAATGCTTTAATTGAACTTGATAGCAACCGAGATATTAGCGGTATGCACCTAACAAGTGATGACACCCTTCAACCTATTATTTTTACAGATTTGGACGGTACATTACTCGATCACGCCGATTACAATACAAATAATATCAGTGAGTTATTACAGCAGCTGCAAAATGCGCATATTCCTGTGGTGTTTAATACCAGCAAAACTTTTTGCGAAGTTATAGAGCTTAAAAACGATTTAAATATTCGACAGCCTTTTATTGTCGAAAACGGTGCAGCGGTATTTATTCCAGAAGACTATTTTGAATTAAAGCCAATTGGTTGTAAAAAAGTAGGCGCTTATTGGTGCTACGCAATGGCAAAGCCGTTATCGAGTTTATTAAATGATTTAAATACTTTAAAGGCGGATTATAAAGCGCATTATAAATTGTTTAGTGACTTATCGAGTGAGCAAATATCAGAGCTTACCGGGCTAAACGATGCACAAGCAAGACGCGCACAAACTCGCGATTATTCAGACCCTCTTTATTGGTATGGCAATGACGAATTACTCACAGCCTTTGTAAACGATGTTGAAGCACTCGGCTACGATATAAAAATTGGCGGACGCTTCATTCATATTGCCAAAAATACCGATAAAAGCGCTGCACAGCAGTGGTTAGTTAAACAGTTTACCCATCATTTCAGAAAGCCTCTCACGGTTATAGCACTGGGTGATAGCGATAACGATAAGCAAATGTTAGAGCACGCAAATATCGCCATTATTATTGCCAATCCGGCGAGTAAAAAGCCGGTTAAATTGTCGCACAACAAAGCACGATATTCTCAATCACCAGCACCGCTGGGCTGGATTGAAGAAATAACGTCGTTGCCGTGTATTAGCAGTATTTTAAGTATTTCTGAGGAGCAAACATCTCATGGCTGATTTTTACCAAAATGGCATTATTACAACATTACATAATATTGCCGACAGACCAATAGAAGACCTAGAAAAAGAGCTACTTACTTTTAGTAAGCAGCGCCCTATGGGGTTAATACTTCCTTCGCTATTTAGTGAACTTGAAGGCCCTGCGCTGCAAAATATAGTTAGTGAATTACGCGAAGTACCATATTTATCACAAATTACGATAGGCTTAGATAGAGCCGACGAAGCACAGTACCGTCATGCACTAGGCTTTTTTAAAGAGCTAAACCAAAACCATAAAGTATTATGGAACGACGGCCCACGCTTACAAGCACTAGATAAAGAATTACAAGAGCTAGGTGTTGCACCACGTGAGCTGGGTAAAGGGCGTAATGTGTGGTATTGCATGGGTTATAAATTAGCAACAGCAGAAGTAGAGTCTATCGCGCTGCATGATTGCGATATTTTAACCTACGACAGAAGCCTACTTGCTCGCTTAATTTACCCCGTTGCGCATCCGCGTTTTAACTATGAATTTTGTAAAGGGTTTTACCCGCGTACTGCTAATGGCAAAATTAATGGCCGTGTATCGCGCTTATTAGTAACGCCATTGCTTCGCTCATTTAAAACAATTTTAGGCAATACCGACTACCTTGAATATATGGACTCTTTTAGATACCCACTTGCAGGTGAGTTTTCGTTTAGACGCGATGTATTAAACGATATTCGTATCCCAAGTGATTGGGGCCTTGAAATAGGTGTACTGAGTGAAATGTATCGTAACTATTCGCATAACCGCTTGTGCCAAGTAGATATTGCCGATAATTATGACCATAAGCACCAAGAACTTTCACTTGATGATCAAAGTGCTGGTTTGTCTAAAATGTCGATTGATATTACTAAGGCATTGTTTAGAAAGCTGGCGACTCAAGGTGTTACTTTTACCAGCGAAACAATTCGTTCATTAAAAGCGACTTATTACCGTATCGGTTTAGATTTTATAGAAACGTATCATAACGACGCGCTAATGAACGGGTTAACGCTTGATGTACACCAAGAAGAAAAAGCAGTAGAAATGTTTGCACAAAATATTATGGAAGCAGGGCAACACTTTTTAGAAAACCCAATGGAAGCGCCATTTGTGCCAAGTTGGAACCGTGTTGTATCAGCAATGCCAGACGTACTTGAGCGCTTAAAAGAAGCCGTAGAGCTAGATAACGAAGAATATAGTTAACCTGCGTGCAGGTTAACTAGCCTATAAGTCTAAACAATAAATATTAGGGGCGCATGTGAGCACAGTTAGCGAATTATTTTTACAACGAGTAGAGCAACATCTTCATATTATTTATGAGGGTGTTGAGCTGCCTTTATCGGTTACTGAGCTTGCTCAGCAACTCATTAAAATTATATTAGGTAGCAATGCACTGCGCGACCCGACACCCCATACAAACCGGTGGGATGAACAAGATATAGTATTGATTGCTTATGGCGACTCTATTATTAAACACGATGATAGTGAATTTGCCGTATCGAGCCCAATGGAGGCACCGCTTAAAACACTACACAGGTTTATAAAAGAGCAATGTGATATGCAGTTAAATGCGCTGCACATATTGCCATTTTACCCGTACAGCTCAGACGAAGGCTTTGCCGTAATGAACTACGTGCAAGTGAATGAGTCCTTGGGTGATTGGGGAGATATTCAAAATATCGCTAAAGATGTAAAGCTAATGGCGGATTTGGTTATTAACCATTGCTCAAGCAGAAGTGTATGGTTTGAGAACTTTTTAAATGATTTACACCCGGGTAAAGATTATTTCAAAACGGCGAGCTTAACGGATGATTTAAGCCAAGTTGTACGCCCGCGAACCTCATCGTTATTAAATACTGTAACAACGCCAAGCGGTGAAAAGCACGTATGGTGTACGTTTAGTCACGATCAGGTTGATTTTGACTTTGGCAATCCTGATGTACTTAAAGAGTTTGTGGGAATAATTAGGCATTATTTAGACAATGGCGTGCGTTTGTTTAGGCTTGATGCGGTTGCATTTTTGTGGAAACAGCTTAATACAAGTTGTATTAACTTGCCGCAAACACATGAAGCCGTAAGGCTAATGCGAACACTTATTGAGCACGCAGAGCCGAGCGTAGTTATAATTACCGAAACCAATATTCCAAATCAAGAAAACCTGTCTTATTTTGGTAATGCCAACGAAGCGCACAGTATTTATAACTTTGCACTGCCGCCTTTATTGCTTCATACATTACTTAGTGGCGATAGCACTGCAATTAAGCATTGGATGATGAGCATGCCGCCTGCGCAAAATGGTACGGCATACTTTAATTTTATAGCCTCGCACGATGGAATAGGGCTCAGACCAATTGAAGGTTTATTACAACCCAGTGAAGTGGCGTCACTTGTAAGTACCACTATGCAATTTGGTGGTCGTGTATCTATGCGAACCAGTAACGATGGAACGCATACACCGTACGAGCTAAATATTGCTTTATTTGATGCTCTCCAAGGGACGCACAATGGCCCAGATAAGTTTGGCCTGGAGCGGTTTATGTGTGCTCACGCAATTATGTTTGCGCTTGAAGGTATCCCAGGGCTTTATATTCATAGTTTGTTGGGTACAACTAACGATTACGAACGCTTTGAAAACTCTCAGCATAACCGTGCTATTAACCGCCATCGTTGGCAAGAGTCAAAGCTACTGGCGGCAATTGGTGAAAAGTACAGTCATCATCATAAAGTGTTTAACGGCATAAAAAGTTTATTGGCAGTACGCAAAAAGCAAAGTGCCTTCCACCCAAATGCTACACAGTTTACGCTGCATTTAGCAGGGGGATTATTTGGTTTTTGGCGACAAAGTATAGACAGACGCCAAAGCATATTTTGTGTTTATAACATTAGCGATAAACCACAAACACTCACATTGGCCGACTTAAACTTAATTAACACCCAAAAGTGGTTTGATTTGGTGGCAGATAAAACGATTGAAGAAAGCCAATTAACAATAGAGCTAGAACCATACCAAAGCGTGTGGCTGAGTAATATTAAATAAAATGTATTAAAAAAGGCTCGCACTGCGAGCCTTTGTTTTAACTAGGGCGTGTTGATCTTTGTGGATTGAAATTTGTTCAATCTAGGGGCGATCAAATCGCGACGCGAGGTTTGTAACCTAGTGGGCTCGATAACTGCTCCTGCGTTATTCTACTGGCTTACATCCATGTAAGAATAAGTAAAAACCGAGCAAAGCTTCCGCGTCCTGCTCACGCCCCTTACCTACATCCATGTAGG
>NZ_JACJFD010000049.1:0-11462 GCF_014164415.1 Pseudoalteromonas sp. SG43-1
CGGACTGTTAATCCGCAGGTCCCCCGTTCGAGTCGGGGAGGGGGAGCCAAGTTTATGTTTATGATGTAGTTCCCCCTTAGCTCAGTTGGTTAGAGCGACGGACTGTTAATCCGCAGGTCCCCCGTTCGAGTCGGGGAGGGGGAGCCAAATCATCATAATAATATCAGTACTTTAGTTCCCCCTTAGCTCAGTTGGTTAGAGCGACGGACTGTTAATCCGCAGGTCCCCCGTTCGAGTCGGGGAGGGGGAGCCAATTCTAAGAATTTCATAGACATTCCAAGCTATTTCCACTACTCTTCCTTATATAACTAAAGCATTAGTTTAATTCTTTAATGCGCTGTACTTAGTTTATTAATCAAGGACTTGATTCCTTCCCTTTTGATTATTAAAAGACTGAAAACATGGCTGGATTTAAAAAACTTATTTTTATACAAATTATCTCTTGGTTATTGTGTGTTGCAGCAGGAAGCTACTTCATATCTATAAGCTTTGATACTGCGGTAAGTGATGCACAAAAAAATGCACAAACGACTGTTACTAAGTATATTAATGACCTTTCTTTAGACGATATTTCTGCTCAAAATTTAAAACAATCAATTGCAGATGGTAATACGTTTTCAAGCTTTACTCTAAGAGATTACCAAGGTGCTGAAGTATTTAGCATTAACCCCCCTACTCAATTACCAATGTTTGCTGATTTTGTACTCTCTAACTTTAACTCTGTACGCCCACAGTTTGCTGTAAACGATGCCGCAGATATAAAAGTTGAATTTGTACTTAACATTGAGCATTTAGCGTCGCAGCTACAAACGTCCCTTTTTATTGTTATTTTGATTTCTGCCATTTTAGTTATTATTCCAATAATTCTAATGAAATCTATTTTTTATCATTTAAATAAAAATATAAGTACAACAGTTGCTGACATTATCGATATTTATATCAATCAAAACCAAGTTGATAATGATTTAGAAACAGCATTAGATGGCACTCGATTGAAAAAAATGGGAAAAGATTTAGTACCTAGTTTTAATCGGTTATCACATTTTTTAAAAAACAAAAACGAAGACATACAAAGCGCTGCTATGACTATCAAGCATGAAGCGTACAAAGATGTAATTACCTCGCTTGGTAATCGTAATATGTTTGTTGAGTACTACGAAAAAAATATTGAAAACACTGAGCAAAGTACATTTGGCTCTTTAGCTATGGTTCGTTGTAGCGAGCTACAAGCTATAAACCAAAGCCGTGGTTATCAAAAAGGTGACGAGTACGTTAAAGGCGTTGCTGATATTATTAAGCACATAAGCGGCACTTACACGGGTAGCCAAGTATTTAGATTAAACAGCTCTGATTTTGCGGTAGTACTACCCCACATTCCTTTAAAAGAAGCTGAGCGCTTTGGTGAAAACCTGCAATCGCGCTTCACGCAGTACCAACAAAACCAAGAGTTAAGCTCGGTAGCTAATACGGGTATTGTAGGTTACGAAAAAGGTAAACCGTTAGGCGAACTGCTTTCTGTTGTTGATAACGCGATGAGCATGGCGCAGTCAAAGCAAGTTAATGCATGGCACGTACAACGCGAAACCGATTTAGTTAATAACGTAAGTGCGGGGTTTGGTAATCAAAACTGGCGTAAGGTTATTAAGGAAGTTATTGAATCTAAGCGCGTGCATTTAGTGATGCAAAACATTATGCCGCTTGGTAAAAGCATAAAAGCCTACGCTGAAGTACAAGTTCGATTTAAAACAGAAGACAATCAAGTACTGCCTACCGCTTCTTTTTTAGCAATGGCCGAAAAACTTGATATGGCAATAGAAATTGATCGCCTGATCATCGACTCTTCTCTTGAAAAAGTTAAAAGCCGTAATTTATCTGAAAAGTTTTTTGGTTTAAACGTAACAGCCTCAAGTGCACACAACGATCAGTTTGTAATTTGGCTAGAGCGCCGATTATTGAAAGATACGCATATTGCATCTAAACTAGTATTTGAGGTAAGCGAGTTTGGTTTACAGCAAAACATCAAAGCTAGTAAGCGCTTTATCGACATGGTTCACCGTGTTGGCGCACGCGTAACTGTTGAACGTTTTGGTGTTGGCTTAACTTCATTTAAGTTTTTCCGCGATTTAAAACCTGATTTTATTAAAATGGATGCAAGTTATACTCGCGGCCTAGAAGATGATAAAAATAATCAGTACTTTATGCGCTTAATGGTCGATTTAGCCCACCGCATTGGTGTTAGCGTATTTGCTGAAGGCGTTGAGAGCCAAGAAGAGAAACACATTATAGAAACGTTGTGTTTAGATGGCGTTCAAGGTTATTACATAGAAAAACCTAAAGACATTTAATTAGTTTTCAATTAATACAAAAAAGAGCATTCGTTGCTCTTTTTTTGTTTCTGCTATTTGACTAATTCCTTACATCAAAATCACATTAATTTTACAGCCTTGTGATCAATATGTTTGTCCTTGCGTTTATTTAACTGATAACGACTCGCAAATGTTGTTTATCGGGGCAGAAAAAAGGATAATAAGCAGGACTTTAATAGCGTGAGGCACACATGACAGAATATGTCTTGTTATTGATTGGAACAGTTCTGGTTAATAACTTTGTATTAGTACAATTTTTAGGCTTATGTCCGTTTATGGGCGTATCAGGTAAGCTTGATACGGCGATTGGTATGTCTTTGGCAACCACGTTTGTGCTTACCCTTGCCTCTGTAACTAGCTATTTAGTTAATCAATATATTTTAATCCCTCTGGATATCGCCTTTTTACGCACCATGAGCTTTATTTTAGTGATTGCCGTTGTAGTGCAATTTACCGAAATGGTTGTGCGTAAAACCAGCCCTACTCTATATCGTTTATTAGGCATATTTTTACCGCTGATCACCACTAACTGTGCGGTATTAGGTGTGGCTTTATTAAATATCAAAGAAGATCATTCGTTTTTACAATCTGCGGTATATGGTTTTGGTGCTGCGGTTGGTTTTTCTTTAGTGCTTGTATTGTTTGCAGCACTACGAGAGCGTTTAGCAGCTGCTGACGTTCCTACGCCTTTTAAAGGCGCCTCTATTGCAATGATCACTGCAGGCTTAATGTCGATGGCGTTTATGGGTTTTACTGGATTAGTGAAGTTTTAATATGACCTTGTTTTATGCCTTGATAGCGATTGGTTCGCTAGCACTCATTTTTGGACTTATTTTAGGGTTTGCAGCAATTCGCTTTCGCGTTGAAGGTAACCCTATTGTTGAGCAAATAGATACGATTTTACCGCAAACTCAATGCGGACAATGTGGCTACCCGGGCTGCCGCCCTTACGCCGAAGCCATAGCTAATGGCGATGAAATAAATAAATGCCCACCAGGCGGCGAATCTACCATGAAAAAGCTTGCCGGCTTAATGGGGGTTGATGAAAAACCACTTGCCGGTGGCGAGCAAGCAGAACCTATAAAAACAGTGGCTTATATTCGCGAAGATGAATGTATTGGCTGTACCAAATGTATTCAAGCCTGCCCAGTTGACGCTATTTTGGGCGCAACTCGTCAAATGCATACCGTGTTAATTGATGAATGTACTGGCTGTGATTTATGTGTTGAGCCTTGCCCTGTAGATTGCATTGATATGCTACCTGTAGCCGAAACTAAACAAAACTGGAAATGGCAGCTAGACGCTATTCCTGTTACACAAATAGATTAGAGGTTTGAGTGGACAAGTTACTTGAACAAATAAAAAAAGGCACCGTGTGGGCATTTCCTGGCGGCATACACCCACCACAACAAAAATCACTCTCTAATAGTGCGAGTATCACTCGCCTACCCTTGCCCGACAAACTCATTGTTGCGCTTAAGCAGCACATAGGCGCAAATGGTAAGTTACTTGTAGAAAAAGGCCAACACGTATTAAAAGGCCAACCACTAACAGAACCTGCTGCTAACTGGTCGGTACCTGTACATGCGCCAAGCTCTGGTGTAGTTACTGATATTGCACCTATGCCATCAGCACATCCATCGGCCCTGCCTGAACTAAGTGTTATTATTGAACCAGACGGCAAAGACGAATGGGTAGCTCTAAATAAAAATAAAAATCCTGCTGAGCTTAGCCATGATGAGCTTATAAATATTATTCACCAAGCCGGTATTAGCGGTATGGGTGGTGCTGGTTTTCCTACTTATGTAAAAGCAGATACCAAGCAACCTATCGAATTTTTGATTGTAAATGCTGTTGAGTGCGAACCTTATATTACTGCCGATGACGTTTTAATGCGCGAACACGCTAAAGAAGTTATCCAAGGCATTGAAATAATGCAGCAACTTTTAAACCCAACACTGTGCATTGTGGGTATAGAAGATAACAAGCCTGAAGCTATTGCAGCAATGAAGCAAGCAGCTGAGCATAACTCAAAAATTATTATTCAAACGGTGCCAACTATTTATCCATCAGGCGGTGAAAAGCAATTAATTAAATTACTTACTAACCGTGAAGTTCCTAGCATTGGTATTCCAGCCGATATTGGTATTTTAGTGCATAACACGGGTACTTTGTTTGCCGTACAACAAGCCGTTTATGAAGGCAAACCGCTAATTGAGCGTATAGTTACGGTAACAGGTAACACTATTCATAAACCTGGAAATGTATGGGCACTGCTTGGTACTGAAATAAAGCATTTACTAGATTGCCAAGGTTTCTCTCCTGTACCGCAGCAAAGTGTTGTGATGGGCGGCCCAATGATGGGCTTTACGCTACCCACAGTACGTATTGGCATAGTTAAAACAACTAACTGTATTTTAGCGCCTGATCATAAAGAGCTAGCGGAACCCGGCCCTGAAAAAGCCTGTATACGTTGTAGCGCCTGTGCCGATGCCTGCCCTGCTTCTTTATTGCCACAACAATTGCAGTGGTTTGCTAAATCAAAAGAGTACGACAAACTACAAGAGCACAATTTATTTGATTGTATTGAATGTGGTGCTTGTGCATACGTGTGCCCAAGCGAAATCCCTCTTGTACAGTACTACCGTATAGCCAAAGTTGAAATTAAAGAACAACAAGCTGACAAAATTAAAGCCGACAGAGCAAAAGAGCGTTTTGATGCCCGAAAAGAACGTTTAGAGCGTGAGCAAGAAGAACGCCAAAACCGCCATAAACGCAAACCTGCTGCTAAGTCTGCTGACGAAAAACAAAAAGTAGCTGAGGCACTAGCCCGTGTTAAAAATAAATCAGATAACGGCGATGAAAAATCTGCTGTTGCTGCCGCTATTGCACGCGCTAAAGCTAAAAAGCAACAAGGCGAAGAACTAGAGCCAGATAACAGCGAAGTAGCAAAAGAGCGCGCACTACGTAAAGAACAAGCGCGTAAATATAAAGAGCAAAAATCGCAAACAGATGAATCGGCCGAGACTACACCCGTTGATGATAAAAAATCAGCAGTAGCTGCAGCCATTGCTCGCGCTAAAGCCAAAAAGGCAGCACAAGCATTAGATAACGCTGAACAAGCAGCAAGTGAAGAGCCACAAAACGATGCCCCTGTTGATGATAAAAAAGCAGCCGTAGCGGCGGCCATAGCTCGCGCTAAAGCTAAAAAAGCAGCTAAAGCATTAGACAACGCTGAACAAACAACAAGTGAAGAGCCACACAGCGATGGCCCTGTTGATGATAAAAGTGAAGTGCCACAAAGTGATGCCCCTGTTGATGACAAAAAGGCAGCGGTAGCCGCGGCCATTGCGCGTGCTAAAGCGAAAAAAGCGGCTAAAGCATTAAAAGAAGCCGAGCAAACCGTGAGTGAAGAGCCACAAAGCGTGGCACCCGTTGATGATAAAAAAGCAGCGGTAGCTGCGGCCATAGCTCGCGCTAAAGCTAAAAAAGCGGCTAAAGCGCTAGAAGATACCGAACAAACTCAGCCCCAAGAGCTACAAGTTGATAGCGCAGCATCGAAGAGTGCAGAAAATAACACCGATGACTCATCAGATCTTATTAGCGCAGATAAACCTAAATCAGCCGACGATAAGAAAAAAGCCGCCGTGGCTGCTGCAATTGCGAGAGCAAAAGCTAAAAAGTTACAAAAAGAAGGAAATAATCAGTCATGAAATTAACCATGGCCAGTTCGCCGCATAATCACAGCCATAAATCGTTAACACGATTAATGCTTAGCGTTATTGCTGCGTGTGTTCCTGGGCTAATTGCTCAAGTTTTCTTTTTTGGTACCGGGGTGCTTATTCAGCTAGTACTAGCCCTTGTTGCTGTAAGTGTATTTGAAGCTGCAATAATGCTAATGCGCAAACGCCCTGTTTGGCCTGCATTAAGTGATGGCAGCGCATGGCTTACTGCTGTGTTACTGGCACTGAGTATCCCTCCACTTGCACCTTGGTGGATAATTATTATTGGCTGTTTATTTTCTATTGTTATCGTTAAGCAACTTTATGGTGGCCTTGGTTTTAACTTATTCAATCCAGCAATGGCGGCTTATGTACTGCTATTAGTTTCGTTTCCGGTGCAAATGACCGCATGGTTGCCTGTTACCGATTTAATAAATACGCCAATAGGCTTTGCTGATCAGCTAAGGCTAATATTCACCGATTTTACGGCCTCTGGGTTTAGCCTAGATCAAGTACGCGCAGGGGTTGATGGCCTAACAATGGCAACCCCGCTGGATACTGTTAAAACAGATATAGCCCACGGTTTAACCGTTACCGAAAGTATGCAAAAGCCACTATTTAACGAATGGGCTGGCCTTGGTTGGGTGTGGGTTAACTTAGGCTTTTTAGCCGGTGGTTTATATTTATTAAAAGCAAAAATAATTAACTGGCATATTCCTGTCAGTTTTATTGCAAGTTTAGCACTATGTAGTGCGATTGGTTATATTGCATCACCTGGTACAGAGCCGGGTACCCTATTTCACTTATTAAGTGGAGCCACAATGATGGGGGCCTTTTTTATAGCAACCGATCCGGTATCTGCAGCAACAACTAACAAAGGGCGCTTAATTTATGGCGCGCTAATTGGCTTACTAATTTATTTAATTCGTACCTTTGGTGGTTTTCCTGATGCCATCGCATTTAGCGTATTATTGATTAATATTGCAGTGCCGCTAATAGACTACTACACACAGCCACGTACTTATGGCCATGGAGCAGTAAAATGATCATTTCGTCAATGGCTAAAAATGGTGCTATTTTAACTGCGTTTGCGTTAGCAACGACGGGCTTAGTTGCCTCGATCAATGCACTTACTGCCGATAAAATTGCAGAGCAAGAACAACTACAACTTACTGCGCAGCTACAAGAAGTGCTCGACCCAAAATCATACGACAATCAACTATCACAAGATTGCGTAATTATTACTGACGAAAAACTAGGTCCACACGCAAATCAAGTAATTTACCGTGCTCGTAAAAACAATAAACCAGTCGCTGTTGTTATTAGGCATGTTACGCCAAACGGCTACAGTGGCGATATTAACTTATTAACAGCGGTATTGAGCGATGGCACTATTGCTGGCGTGCGTACGACTAAACACGAAGAAACCCCTGGTTTAGGCGACAAAGTAGAAGTTAAAAAATCACTTTGGATCACAACATTTAAAAGCTTAACCGTTGAAGGTGAAGATGACGCTCGTTGGGCTGTAAAAAAAGATGGCGGCCAGTTTGATCAATTTACAGGTGCAACCATAACGCCCCGTGCTGTTGTGGGCTCTGTTAAAAACGCCGTATTGTTCGCACAAACTAATTTTGATGATATTTTTGCAGCACCTAATGCCGAATGTACGGAGGTAGCTAAATGAGTGAGTTAAAAACATTATACAAAGAAGGCGTATGGGTAAATAACCCTGCCCTTGTACAGCTTTTAGGTTTGTGTCCACTGCTTGCCGTTACCTCAACTGTAACAAATGCCTTAGGTTTAGGCTTAGCAACTTTACTCGTACTAATAGGCTCAAATGTTACCGTATCAATTGTGCGTAACTGGGTGCCAAAAGATATTCGTATACCTGTATTTGTCATGATCATCGCGGGCTTTGTAACAATAGTTCAATTACTTATGAACGCTTATACCTTTGGTTTATATCAATCATTGGGAATTTTTATCCCGTTGATTGTAACTAACTGCGCCATTATTGGCCGCGCCGAAGCATACGCCTCTAAAAATCCTGTTCATTTATCAGCATTTGACGGCTTAATGATGGGCTTAGGCTTTATGGCTGTATTGTTAGTGTTAGGAGCTATGCGCGAATTAATCGGCCAAGGTACGCTGTTTGACGGAGCCGATTTATTACTTGGCCCATGGGCACAGAGCATGCGCATAGAAGTATTTAATTTTGATAATCAATTTTTACTGGCAATTTTACCACCGGGTGCCTTTTTAGGGCTTGGGCTACTTATTGCTGCAAAAAACGTAATTGACGCACAAATAAAATCAAAACAAGTTGCACCGCCAGAGGCTGAAAAAGGCCCTCGAGCACGTGTTACTAGCTTAACTTAAGGGGAAAACGTATTAGAGCAACAATTAGCACTAATACGTTTTAAGTTGCATGAATAAAGAAAAACGTCACCAAATACTGTCGCGCCTACGCGACGATAACCCACATCCAGTTACAGAGCTTGAATATTCAAGCCCATTTGAGTTACTAGTAGCTGTAACTCTTTCAGCACAAGCAACTGATGTAGGCGTTAATAAAGCCACTCGAAAGTTGTTCCCTGTTGCTAATACACCACAAGCCATTTTAGATATAGGCCACGATACACTGCGTGATTATATAAAAACCATCGGCTTATTTAACTCTAAAGCTGCCAACGTGTACAAAATGTGCCAAATTTTGGTGGATGAACATAACAGCATCGTGCCAGAAAATCGTGAAGCCCTAGAAGCCCTACCAGGCGTTGGCCGTAAAACCGCTAATGTTGTACTCAACACAGCCTTTGGCTGGCTAAAAGATAATGAAGGTAGATACTTTTTAGCAGTAGATACTCACATCCAACGTCTTGCAAACCGTACTGGTTACGCTAAGGGTAAGACTGTTGAGCAGACTGAACAGGCTATAATTAAAAATACGCCAAATAAGAAAGAATTTATGTTTAACCTCCATCATTGGTTTATTTTACATGGGCGCTATACGTGTACAGCGAGAAAACCAAAATGTGGAAGTTGTATAATTGAGGATTTGTGTGACTATAAAGAGAAAACTGAGTCATAGTTAAGAGTAGTTATTTTTTAATTAGCATAAACCTTTTAACGGTCACATCTTTAGTTTCTATTTAAGAAGCTGGCGATTTGATTCTCATATGAGCCTTTATTCGGCCAGCACCAATTAAATTGAAAATTTGCGTTAACTTCAGAATAGTTTGAATTTAAGCGAGGTGTTGCAAATAGATTATGATTTATTAATTAGAGCCCAGCTAAAACCTAAAATTTAAATACGGAGTTAATTGGAAGCTATTTCCGGTTTGTGCCAATAGCAGACATTTACTTAATACATTAAAACAGATTAAATTGATGAGAAATGATGGGCATAGGGGTCGTTCGCAATTAATTCCGGTCGAAGTTTAAAACTCTTTGATGCTATTTCAGCATTTTTTATCCTATCTATACGAAAGATTCTAGGTGCATTTCTAAGGTGATCCCAAGCAACAATGTACCAAACAGGCCAAGCGAGCATAAGATAATGAGACTCTATAGTTCTCGAAGAGCATCTCTTGTTTTCCGAAATATAATTAATATTTAAACAACGTTGCTCCAGAAAGGATTCACATATAGTCTGTGATATATCAATGTGATCATCTGATGATTGATACGGTGCAGTGCTCCTAACATGTGTGCTTACAAATATCCGTTTTCGAATTCTGCTTACTCTAGAACGCTGATTTGCAGGAAATGCTTGATATAACTTCTGCTTGATTACTTCCAAATTGTTTGTCATGAAGGGTAAATTTAGTGATTCAACAATTGAGAGCGCCAGTAATAATTCAATCACCTCCTTATGGCTTAACATTAGCCGCTCAATACCCCATCGACCTGCTAAACGAACACCTCCTCCCCGACCTCTATCTGACTCGATTGGGTATCCCTCTTCTTTTAAGCTTGCCAACTCGCGCATCAAGGTTCGTTGACTAACATCTAAGTGTTCTCGTAAATCAGATGTTGTCCAATGTTGTTCAGAACGAAGCATCCCAAGCAAACGACTTCGCCTTGCAACACGATCTTTAAAATTTGTCTTCGCCATAATTTAATGTGCCAGTAAGTGACATATTTATAAATATACTTCAGATCAGTGGCTAGAGTCTAAACTTTTTAGAAGCACTTAACCAATTTCACCCGTATTTTGACAATTGAACTTATACAGAAAGGAACATTACAAGATGAAGCACTATTACAATTCAATGAGCAGATCAGTTACAACTGATTGGATGTTAAAAGAGCTAGACGTACAACATGAACAAATCAATATTAATTTTTCTGAAGATTCACCTGAATTGCGCGATCTGCAAACTATCAATCCAATGGGTAAATTGCCAACACTGGTAGATGGCGAAAGCGTTATTACAGAAACAGCTGCGATATGTGCGTATCTTTCTGATAAATATTTGGATAAGAAGCTCGCCCCTGCTATAGGGTCTAATCAAAGAGCGAAATATTATCGATACCTATTCATTGCTGGAAATACCATTGAGCCGGCATTAACCTTGGCGGCATCAAACATCGAGCATCCTAATTCAGCAACAGCTGGGTGGGGTGATAAAACGCGAGTAGTAGCGACTATCGAAGCGATGACTCCCCAAGGTGGTTGGGCTTTAGGAGATGAGTTTACAGCAGCAGACATCGTTTTCGGCGGACTGCTAGATTCTGCGGTTACTTTTGGAATGCTTGCCCCATCACCTAAGGTAGCTGCATATATTTCTAGAATCCAACAGAGACCTGCATATAAAGAAACTCATAAGTATTTCGATGAACCGATGTCATAGTCGCGTCTCTGTATAAGTAATTATTATGTTTCGATGGGAGAGGAGAACCTTGGCGCAATGAACTACCCCGCGCCAAGGCTTTTCGCTTAGGTTCAAACTCGCTTCGCGAAGAGGGGTATCTTAATTAGCATGAGGTCAAAAACCTTTACGCCGCAAGCGGCGGGGAATTAAACCCGAAGAGATTAAAGCTTGAAGTATGCGCGTAAGATGTTCGCTATATATTAAAATCAGCCATCGTCATATCTAGAGCTATCTGTTCAAAGATACTTTAAGATTGAGATGGCTCGACTGACCGCTAATCGCTCATACCCGAATTCTTTTGTAGCGGGCTAAGCTTAAAACTCCATAAACACCGGAGTACAACTAATGCACCAGTTAACAATATATCAGCCTAAAGAGCCTTGGAATAAAAATAAGCTTGTAGGACAAAAGTTACCTCTGAAATTACAGCAAATATGGGCTATCCGAATACGACTAGAACTTTTTCATAAAATAAGAGATCTAGCACTATTTAACCT
>NZ_JACJFD010000004.1:0-185323 GCF_014164415.1 Pseudoalteromonas sp. SG43-1
ATGAGTATGTTCGTTAATCATAATGTGCCCTCAAACAAGATTTGAAGATCTGATCATGACATTGAGATTTAGTTCAAAAAAATCCCCGCTAATTTCTTAGCAGGGATTTGTGTATAAGAGACAGCAATTAGCGGCTTTTTTGTGTTCAATAAATAACTAATTGATTATTTACGTTTAGTCGGCTTAACACGCTGATTGTGTTTTTTAACTGCTTTACGAATTTGGTTGATTTTAGCGCGTTTATCTTTGCGTTTTTCAGGCATAACAGAAAGCTTAGTTTGTGTCTCGCGGCCTAATTTAACGGTTTTACGCAAGTAGTTTACTGTTTCTAAATCATACTCCATCCAACCACCTTGTGGCACGCGCTTATCAAGCTCTAGTTTACCGTAACGAATACGAATAAGACGAGATACTTCCGCATCTTGAGACTGCCATAAACGACGAACTTCACGGTTACGTCCTTCATTTAACGTTACGTTAAACCATCGGTTAACGCCTTCACCACCCATAGGGGTTACAGTCGTGAATTTGGCTGGACCATCTTCAAGCTCAACACCGCGTAGTAAGTTTTTAACCGTTTCATTGGTTACTTCACCAAATACACGCGCAGAGTATTCACGCTCTACTTCATAGCTTGGGTGCATTAAACGGTTTGCCAGTTCACCATCGTTTGTAAAGAGCATCAAACCTGATGTATTAACGTCTAGTCGACCAACCGCAATCCAGCGATCGCCATCAATACGCGGAAGTCGATCAAATACAGTACGACGTCCTTCTGGATCTTTACGTGTGCTTAACTCACCTTCGGGTTTGTTATACATAATCACACGACAGATTCTATCTGCTTTTTCTTCAATCTTTACAGTGTGCCCGTCAACACGAATCAAATCGGTTTCTTCAACACGGTCACCTAACTTTGCCACTTTACCGTTTACACTAACGCGGTTTGCGTCAATGTATTTTTCCATTTCACGGCGTGAGCCTACGCCTGCACGGGCTAAGACTTTTTGTAACTTTTCACCTTGTATAATACTCATTCGGATGGTTCTCTCACAGAAGGATCGCTCAATAACTGGTTAATTTTACTTTGCTGCTCTGTTGGCAGCGCAGGTAAGTTTTCAAGTCCAGTTAACGAAAAATAATCTAAAAATTGTTTAGTAGTTGCATATAAAGCCGGCTTACCCGGAACCTCTTTATGCCCTACCACTTTAACCCAATCTCTTTCGAGTAGGGTTTTAATAATATTCGAACCCGTAGTAACACCCCTTACTTGCTCAATTTCACCGCGCGTAATGGGCTGCCTATATGCAATAAGTGATAATGTTTCCAGTAAAGCACGTGAGTATTTTGGTGCGCGTTCTTGCCACAAGTTATTTAACCAAGGGCTTAAACTACTACATGCCTGAAAACGATACCCACTACCAACTTCAACTAAGCGAATACCACGAGTTTGAAAATGTTCTTGTATTGTATCTATTGCGTCGTTTATTCGCGCCATAGAAATAGCTAAATCTATTAATACAGTATCTTTAAGGTGGCGTTTACTCACAGGCTTATCTGCAACAAAAATAGCTGCTTCAATGATCTCAACTAGTTGTTCATCACTAATTCGCCGACCCGCCATACACACTCTTAACAAATAAAAATACACAGCCATCTATTATGACAGAACAACACCAAACTAGGAAAATATATCTACTAAATAACTAGATTTTAAATACAAAAAAGCCAGTGATTATCACTGGCTTCTAATTTACTCTTTAAAACAACAAATATTAGCTGTGTTTAATGGCTTCTAATGCATCATCTTCAGCTACTGCGTTACCGTATTTTTTAATGTAACCCATAAACTCGCTTTTACTGATGCGCTTATCTTGGTTTTTATCCATGTAACCAAAGTGATTTGAAATATCATCATCGTTACCTTCAACTACCGAAATATAGCCATTACTGTCGTTATCTAAGCTTGAAAAGCTGCTTTCAATTTTATCGAATTTAGCGATTTCAGCTTTAAATGCCGACTCACTTACTTCAGAATCAGTGGCTACTTTACCATTGTTTAACTTCATGTAAGTGTTGAATTCTTTGCGGCTAATTTCGTTATCCATATTGGTATCAATATTTGAAAAATGGCCCCAAATGCTATCGTCATCAGCTTCAACTTTTGAGATGTAGCCATCGCTGTCATTATCTAAACTTGCAAAGTCACTGTCTATTCTTTCAAGACCCTGATTAGATGAACAAGCCGCTAGGCTTAATGATGCTAAAATAGTGGCTGCTAATGTTAACTTTTTCATAAGACGTATCCTTCGTAATTAATTAAATGTCACTTTAACTAATACAAATCCAATGCCAATAATAGTTAACTTATAAGAATCAATAACTTAATCTTGGTTGGTGCATTTATTGAACAGTTTCAACAAGTTAAGCTTGCAAGCTTTGCAAACAACCTTGTAATTTTTGCAAAAAAATACCCGGTAAAAAACCAGGTATCTCAATTTTAGTTATATAGTTCAGCTAATAATTAGATTGCTGCGTTTTGGTAGCGTTTAACAAACTCAGTAACGTTTTGACCATTACATTTTAATGAGTTTAAGTTACCAATTTTTTGACGAACAGGTGCTAAACCTTGTTTTAAAGCCGTCATACATAATTGAGTTTCTTGTTGAGCGTCTTTTGCAAATACTTCTACTTTCTCAACTGATGCGTTGCTTAATGTCGTTTTTTTAGCAATATCGCGAATATCTTCACCATTACATAAAATGCTTTTAGAAAAACGAGATAAGTAAACACCGTGCTGAGCAGCTTCTTTACGAGCAACACTAAAGCCTTCGTTTGCGCTTAGTACACATAACTTAGACTCAATTTTATTATCTTGACTGAAGTAAGTATTGCTTTGTGCTGAAGCAGTTGCAGATGCTAATAAAGCAGTAGCTAAAAGTAGTTGTGTTTTCATGAGAGATCCTATTTGAACGAGCTAAACAAGTGAATTTCGCGCATTATATATTCAATAAAGTTAAGTTCAATTGAATTTTTTATTTATTTAAAAAATTAATACTGCATTTACAATGTTTAAACTTTACTCACCAATTGATCAACATTTGTGCAGCTATTTTCTCATTTCAGTCATGTTATGTACGCGTATTTACTGATACAATTTAATTCATTAAATAGATCCAATTTTAAGGTAAATTTTATGAAAGTGATTTCTTTCAATATCAATGGTCTGCGTGCTCGTCTTCACCAATTACAAGCAATTATCGACAAACATCAACCAGACGTTATTGGTTTGCAAGAGATTAAAGTTCATGACGAAGCATTCCCACTAGAAGATGTACAAAAAATGGGATATCACGTCTACTTTCATGGCCAAAAAGCCCATTATGGCGTAGCTATGTTATGCAAAAAAGAGCCTAAATCGGTCTTAAAAGGCTTTGCTACCGATACAGAGGAATCGCAAAAACGCATGATAAGCGTCACTGTTGAACAAGATAACGGTCGCGACCTTACCGTCATGAATGGCTATTTCCCACAAGGTGAAAATATTAATCACGAAACTAAATTTCCTTATAAACGACAATTTTATAAAGATTTGATGACACACCTTGAAACCAACCACACCCCCGGTCAAGACGTCATTGTTATGGGCGATATCAACATATCACCCACCGATTTAGATATTGGTATTGGCGAAGTTAATGCAAAGCGTTGGTTAAAAACGGGTAAATGTTCTTTCCAACCGGTAGAGCGTGAATGGCTTGCAACATTACTTAATTGGGGCTTTAAAGACACCTTTAGAGAACAAAACCCAGAAACAGACGATCAATATTCGTGGTTTGACTATCGCTCAAAAGGGTTTGTAGATAACCGAGGACTTCGAATAGATGTAGTACTTGCAACTAATGAGCTTGCAGCACGCTGTATAGATACTGGTATTGACTACGAACTGCGCGGTATTGAAAAACCCTCAGATCATGCCCCTATATGGTCAACATTTAAGTAATTACTATGCTCAGCATAACAATACAAGGGCTACTTTGGGCCCTTGTAATTATTATTGCCCTACTAAGCTTTGATAAAAAAACATATAAAACATTGCTTAATACGCCAGCCCGTCAAACTGGAGTTCTTGCATGTGCGTTAGTGTTTGCAGTGCTTTGGCGAATAAAAGCAGGAATTTTAACGGGCCTTGATTTACACATACTAGGTGTTACCGCCGCTACATTAATTTTAGGTTGGCGATTAACGATTTTAAGTAGCCTACTTGCCACAGCGCTACTAACTGCATTTGGTCAAATTGAACTTGAACTGTTACCAGTACAACTGCTTATTGGTGCGTTTATTCCTATTTTACTAAGCTACCTTGGCTTTATAATTAGCTACCAGTATTTACCTCGTCATTTTTTTGTTTATATATTTGTTTGTGCGTTTATAACTGCAGGGTTTATAGCCTGTATAAAAATAGGCCTAGGTGCTTTATTTTACTTAGCTATAGGGCAATACAATTGGCAAGAACTTGCAGATAACTACGTTTATTTAAGTGCCATAATTTGGTTTCCTGAAGCAATGCTCAACGGCATGGCTATAACAATTATGATCACCTATCGCCCGCATTGGGTAAAAACTTTTTACGATAAGGACTACCTAGACTCATGAGTCTACAATATCAATGCCCGCTATGTAATCTCGCACTTTTGAAAGCTGATTCAACACTTCGTTGTGCTAATAACCACAGCTTTGATTTTGCCAAAGAAGGGTATATTAATTTACTGCCTGTGCAACAAAAAAATTCAAAACAACCAGGCGACTCCCTTGAAATGGTACAAGCTAGACGCGCATTTTTAGAGCGTGGATACTACCGCTTTTTACAACAAAATCTTAGCGATCTAGTCGGTCGAATAAGTGCGAATACGGTTATAGATTTAGGATGCGGTGAAGGGTTTTATACCCAAGCTATAGCAAGTAAAACAGACGCTATAGTGTACGGCGTCGATATTTCAAAATCTGCCGTTAAATATGCGGCAAAGCGCTACCCTAATTGCCATTTTAGTGTTGCATCAATTAGCCAAGCACCTTTTAAAAGTCAATTTGCTGATATACTTATTAGCGTATTTGCACCTTTGTTTGAGGAAGAGATTGAACGTCTTGCTAATAAAAACGCAACATTAGTGGTAGCAAGCCCAGGCCCTTATCATTTAAAAGAGCTAAAATCGTATATATATTCAGAAGTAAACGAACATACTGAAATAGCCACGCCAAAAGGGTTTCAAAAAGCAGAACAGGCTCTTTTAACAGAGCATATAGCGCTTAGCTTTACTGATATTAAAAACTTAATAATGATGACGCCATTTGCATGGAAATTTAGACCCGAGCACTGGACAGTACTCGAACAAAAAGGTGAACACAATGTCACCTTATCATTTTATATTACTCAGTTTACCAAAATAGATAATGGTATAACCCGCTAAAACTGCTCTTTAGTAAATGCTCTATCCATTTTTTCAAACATATCTTTAAGTAAGTTAGCAAGCTCCATATAACGGGGCTTGCTTTCACTTAACTGCGTTTGATATCCATTAGCCGCCATTTTAATGTACAGCTCGTTGTACCATTTTTGCATAGCAGGATCTAAAGGCGTTTGAGCTCGTTTGCCTAACCAAAATAAACCTTGTAAAGGTAACGATATAAAAAATAATGCACTCGCAATAGCTTGCGGTAAAAAATCAGAACCTAAGTAATTAAGCTGAAAAAACAACGTTAGCATAGCCAAGATTGGCATTACTGTAATGGCAAGCTCAGTCGCTCTAATCACTCTGAACTCTAAAAACAAAGGTGCAAGCTCTTTACGCATTGGCCATTTTTTACCATACAAACGGCCTGTTTGTAGTTGTGACATCACACTTTTTTGCATCATGACTCCTCACAGATACTGCTTTTAAATACAATAGAAAACGAGCTATACCTAAAGTGTAACACAAAATGAGGGAGTTACACTTTCTCAGTAAAAGAGCTTAAATTTACCCTTTAATGGCGAACAATCCTAACTTAAACATCATAATTAAGGTAAAATATTTAACATTGAGTTAACCACTTTGCAGTTGAACATTTAATTGTTTTAGCTTTATTTAATACCGTAAGTGTAACTATCACGTATTAATGTTCACTTACTAAATTTGTTTATGGAAATTGAATCTATGCCAACAACCGCCCCTGAATCCCAACATGTTTTAGTTTTAAACTGTGGTAGCTCTAGTTTAAAATTTGCCATTATTGATGCAAACGACGGTCACGAAATTATATCTGGCCTTGCTGAACGCTTGGGAGCCAAAGCCCCCTCCATTAAATACAAATTTAATGGGGCTAAGACGGTTATCGACTTAGCGGCTAATCAAGCACATGCTGAGGCTATAAATACGCTTGTAAGCTTAATAAAGGATCATAACCTTGATGAGCACCTTATTGCTGTTGGGCACCGTGTTGTTCATGGCGGAGAGCATTTCACAAAGTCAGTCTTAATTGATGAAGATGTAATTAACGGTATTACTAAAGCGTCTTCTTTAGCGCCGCTACATGGTCATGCGAACTTGTTAGGTATTTCATCTGCACAAGCTTCATTTATAGGTTTACCCCAAGTAGCAGTATTTGACACAGCATTTCATCAAACTATGGATGAAGTTGCCTACCTTTACGCCCTACCCTATAAGCTTTATACAGGCTACGGTGTAAGACGCTATGGTATGCACGGCACAAGTCATTACTATGTAGCAGGACAAACTGCTAAATTATTAAATCAGCCTATAGAGAAGAGTAATTTCATTAGTGCTCATTTAGGTAATGGCTGCTCTGTTACTGCAATAAAGAATGGTAAAAGTGTTGATACCAGTATGGGTTTAACGCCATTGGCTGGTATTGTTATGGGTACTCGCAGTGGAGATATTGACCCCGGTTTATTTAATTTTTTAACCACACAGCTTAGTTACAACGCTCAGCAAATAGATAATTTATTAAACCAAGAAAGCGGCCTACTAGGTATTAGCGAACTCTCTAACGATTGTCGAACGATTGAAGAAGCCGCTGTTGCCGGACATAAACAAGCACGTTTAGCGCTGGATATTTTTTGCTACCGACTAGCCAAACAAATTGCAGCTTACATGGTACCATTACAACGTTTAGATGCACTTATATTCACTGGCGGCATTGGCGAAAACTCCGATATCATACGTGAAAATGTCATTAATCAATTAGCTTTTTTAGGGTTCAGTTGTGACCAGAAGAGCAATCTTGATGCACGTTTTGGTAATCAAGGTATTATTAGTTCAGCCAATACTTCATCCAAAGTGGTAGTAATGCCGACCAACGAAGAGTGGGTTATTGCACTTGATGCCGCTAACATCGTAAAGGAGCTTTAATATGGCACGTCGTATTATGTTAATTCCTGTGTCTACCGGTGTGGGTTTAACGTCGGTATCAGTTGGTTTAGTTCGCGCTCTTGAGCAAAAAACAGTTAAAGTTAACTTTTTTAAACCCATCGCTCAGCCTCGTTCAGGCGAAACAGGTCCTGAAAAATCAACACAAATAGTCACTCAAGGTTCACCTATTAACCCACCCACCCCTTTTGCTCTTGATTATGCTGAGCAAATGATTGGCGACGGTAAAGGTGATGATCTACTAGAGGAAATTGTTGAACGCTTTGAAAGTAAAATAAACGACGATGAAGTAGCTATTATTGAAGGTATGGTGCCTACTCGTCGCCAACCTTATGCTGGGCGTGTAAACCGCGAAATTGCGCAAACACTCGGCGCTGAAATTGTATTTGTACTTACCCCTGGTAATTACACCATTACTCAAATAGAAGACCGCCTAGAAATTGCAGCAGGTAATTACGGTGGAATCGATCATCCTCGTGTACTGGGCTGTATTTTTAATAAAGTAAATGCGCCACTTGATGAAGAAGGCCGTGCACGCGCCGATTTAGTCGACGCTTACAAACCCGAAGAGCTTGAAAACGAGTTAAATCGTTTAGCGTCTTTACCTATTTTTAAAAAAAATCCGTTTATGTTGCTTGGCGCAATCCCGTGGGATTTTGACTTAGTAGCGCCACGCGTAAAAGACTTAAGCGCGTATTTGAAAGCAACAATAATTAACGAAGGCGATATGCTTCATCGTCGCCTGCGTCGTATTACTTTTTGTGCTCGTACGGTTTCTAATATTTTAAATTATTTTACGCCAGGGGCTTTATTAGTAACACCAGGCGATCGCTCAGACATACTTGTTGCTGCGTGTTTATCTGCTATGAACGGCACTAAACTTGGCGCTATATTACTCACCGGTGGCTTTGAGCCAGAGCCACGCATTATGGCTTTGTGTGAACAAGCCATGCAAACCGGTTTACCAATACTCGCAACCGATGCCGACACATGGCGCACATCACTATTACTGCATAACTTTAATATGGAAGTACCAAATGATGATGACCAACGCATTGAAAAAGTAAAAGATCACAACGCAGAACATATCAATTCAAGCTGGCTCGATACTCTAGCTCAAAGTGTAGGCAAAACGCGTAAGTTATCACCACCTGCATTTCGTTATTTATTAACCGATAAAGCACGTAAAGCAGATAAAACCGTAGTATTACCAGAAGGGAATGAACCTCGTACAATTAAAGCGGCTGCTATTTGTGGTCAACGTGGCATTGCTAAAACTATATTGCTTGGCGATCGCGAAGAAATAATGCGTATTGCACAGCAGCAAGGTATTGAGCTAAACGAACATGTAAGTATCATCGAGCCAAAAAGTATTATAAATGATTATATTGCGCCTATGGTCGAAATTCGTAAAAGCAAAGGCCTAACTGCCGTTGTAGCACAAGAGCAACTACAAGATAACGTCGTACTTGGCACAATGATGCTTGAGCAAGGTAAAGTAGATGGTTTAGTATCGGGCGCGGTTAATACCACTGCCAATACAATTCGCCCGCCCCTGCAGTTAATTAAAACAGCGCCAGGATCATCGCTGGTATCTTCCGTATTTTTTATGCTGCTACCTGACCAAGTGTTAGTTTACGGTGACTGTGCAATTAACCCCGACCCTAATGCTGAACAACTTGCTGATATAGCGATTCAATCTGCCGACTCTGCAGCTGCATTTGGCATAGAGCCACGTGTAGCAATGATAAGCTATAGCACGGGTACATCAGGTACGGGTGCCGATGTTGAAAAGGTACGTGAAGCCACAAAAATAGCAAAACAAAAACGTCCTGATTTAATTATCGACGGCCCACTACAATACGATGCCGCTATAATGGAAAATGTAGCACTTAAAAAAGCACCTAACAGCCCTGTAGCTGGTAAAGCGACTGTATTTATATTCCCAGATTTAAATACAGGTAATACAACATATAAAGCAGTACAACGCAGTGCCGACTTAATAAGTATCGGCCCTATGCTTCAAGGTATGCGCAAACCCGTAAACGACTTGAGCCGTGGTGCATTAGTCGATGATATTGTGTATACAATCGCCTTAACTGCAATTCAGGCAGCCCAAGCAGAAGCGCTAATAGCACATTAAACACAACGTGTGCTTTTTATAGCCTAGCTATTATTTATTTAATAATTAACTAGTTAGGCTATTTATACCCTGCAACCCCCATACTTATCCACAGAAATTGTGGGTAAGTTTTTAATCTCTATTAAAACCCACTTCCAAATGCTCATTTTAGTCACGCTTACACCTTTAACTTGAAGGCAATAATCTATACTATAAAGCTATCAATAATGCTGTATCGCAGGCGTTTAATGTCAAAACAAACATTACAATTACACAGCACGGTTTTATCTATTCACAGTTTAGATGTTGACGCCGATATACCTGCGGCGCTACTCAAGCTTCCTTTATTTTTTATATCTAAAACCCAGGATGAACTATCTATTGTTTGCCCTAGTAGCTTTGAAATAGAGAGTTTAGATACCGAATCTGATTGGCAAGCACTTGAGGTGGTTGGCCCACTTGGTTTTTCGCTGACCGGAATAATGGCTAATATATCGGGTGTATTAGCACGCGCTAAAATTTCTATTTTTTCAATCTCAACCTACGATACCGATTATATTTTAGTAAAAAAGCAAACGGCCTCACTAGCACTTAACGCCTTAAAAAAAGATGGTTACAACGTGGTGGCCCAATAGCATATGAAAGCACAAACAATTGAATATCTAGCACTCAATAAAACGCCCCGCAGTGCCATCCTTATTACAAGCCCATTTACAGGTAAAGTAATACCGCTTCAAGAACACCCCGAACCTATTTTTAGGTTTGGTATTCTCGGTCCTGGTATTACTGTAAAGCTCAGTAGCCACAAAATTTTAGCGCCGTTTGATGGCACGTTATTACAAGTAAAAAACGCAGGTACTGAGTTTATTTTACAGGCTAAAAATGGTTTAAAAGTTTTAATCAACTTAACTATTACCGGTTCGCAATCAATTACACATACTCATATTGCACAATTAAATGGTAGTGAAATAAGTAAAGGCCAGCGCCTCGCTTATTTTGATTTACGCGAACTAGAAACGCCTATGCTGGCCAGTTTAATCTTACTTAACGGCCATAATCTCGGCACATTTCATTACTCACATTCGCATGTAAATGCGGATGTAGATACCTTATTAACTATTATTAAGAAGAACTAGATTTATGATCACTCTATACGGTATTAGCAATTGCGACACGATAAAAAAAGCAAAAAAATACTTAGCCGACAACAACATCGAATTTACGTTTCATGATTACCGCAAAGATGGCGTAAATGAGCAAATGGTAAGTGATTTTGCAGATAAACTCGATTGGGAACAGCTTGTTAATAAACGTGGCACAACTTATCGCGCACTAACTGATGAGCAAAAACAGAGTTTGACGAAAGAAAGTGCTATCCCATTGTTAGTTGACCAACCTGCCATGATCAAACGCCCAGTACTTATTAACAATGGCAGTTACCATTTAGGTTTTAAAGCAGCTCAATACGATGAGATATTTAAATCATGAAAGATGATGTAATTAAACTCGCCCAAGCACTAATACAACGTGAGTCAGTAACGCCCGAGGATGCTGGCTGCCAACAGATGATGAACGACCGCCTTGCTGCGGTTGGTTTTAATATTGAGTCATTATTTTTTACCGACACATTAAATACATGGGCTCGAAAAGGCACACAATCACCGCACTTTTGTTTTGCAGGCCACACTGATGTTGTGCCAACAGGCCCTGAAAAAAATTGGCAACACCCGCCATTTTCAGGATTAATAAAAGACGGTTTATTACATGGGCGCGGCGCTGCCGATATGAAAGGCTCGTTAGCTGCAATGCTTGTTGCAACCGAGCGGTTTGTTACTAAACATCCAGATCATAAAGGCTCAATTTCTTTTTTAATTACCTCCGACGAAGAAGGCCCGTTTATAAACGGGACTACCCGTGTAATTGATACGCTAGAGGCGCGCGGTGAAAAAATTGATATGTGCCTAGTAGGCGAGCCTTCATCACGGGATGTATTAGGTGATGTTGTTAAAAATGGCCGAAGAGGTTCACTTACCGCTTTTTTAACCGTTAAGGGTGTCCAAGGGCATGTCGCCTATCCACATTTAGCACAAAACCCAATTCACCTAGCAACCCCTGCCCTTACAGAGCTTAGCCAAACGGTGTGGGATAACGGAAATGAATACTTCCCTGCTACCAGCTTTCAAATTTCAAATATTAATGGCGGCACAGGTGCAGGTAATGTGATCCCGGGTGAGCTAGAAGTACAGTTTAACTTTAGATTTAGCACGCAAGTAACACATGAGCAATTACAACAACGTGTAAATGACATACTACAAAAGCATAACTTAAATTATGAATTAAGCTGGATAGTAAATGGCTTACCTTTTATTACCGAGCACGGCCCACTTGTTGATGCCACAGTAAAAGCGATTAAATCAGTAACCGGTTTAACCACAAACCTAGAAACTACCGGCGGCACATCAGATGGTCGCTTTATTGCACAAACAGGTGCTAAAGTAATTGAACTTGGCCCACGTAACGAAACTATTCATAAAGTAGATGAATGCGTAAGTACCGATGATTTAATAGCCCTTACCGACATTTACGAGCAAATACTAGAGCAACTTTTAGCATAATGAATGTAACTAAACCAACATCGATAATGTGTATCACAGGGCAAAGTGATACACATTTAACTGACATACAAAATCATCGCTTGCACAGCGCTATTATTAGCGACTTTTTAGCACTACAAAGTGCAGCTAAAAAAGCGGGATTTGATCTTACTATTGCCTCAAGTTTTCGCGACTTTGAACGCCAGTCAATTATTTGGAATAATAAGTTTTTAGGTATTCGACCTGTTTATAATAAACAGCAAAAGGTTGTAGATTTAACTAAATTAAATGATGTAGATAAATGCATAGCAATAATGCTCTACTCTGCACTACCTGGTGCAAGCAGGCACCATTTAGGGACTGACTTAGATGTGTTTGATAAAGCTACGGTGAGTGATGATTATAAGCTACAGCTAACACCTGATGAATACCTGCAAGGTGGGCCGTTTGCACCTTTAAGTAATTGGCTTGATACTAACTTAGTTAAATTTGGTTTTTATCGCCCTTACCAGCATGATTTAGGTGGCGTAGCACCTGAGCTTTGGCATATAAGCCATATTAAGCAATCACAATTATTAGTGAATAAACTTAGCGAGCAAGTACTTTTTGAATGCATAAAAAACAGTGAACTACAGGGTAAGCGGGCAATACTTGATAACTTACCAGCTATTTATAAACGCTTTGTAACAAACGTGAGCCCACACCTAAAAGAAGGTTAGGTTATATTAAGCCTTCTTTTTATTTAAAATAAACACCAGCACAGCGCCTAATATTAACGAGCTTGCGACTATAAACTCCATTGTTACCTGCTCTGATAAAAACAAAACACCAGCAATGGCAGCAAGTACCGGCACACAAAGTTGCACAACCGCAGCTTGGGTACTTTTAAGTAGTGGCATTGCTACATACCAAACACTATAACCAACTCCAGACGCTATTGCCCCCGAGGCACACGCAAGTAATACCCCTTCAATACTCATATTTTTTAAATAACTCATACCTACAAGTAATAAAACAGGGATAGCAACTAAGCTTCTTATAAAGTTAAACCCAGTAGTACGCAGTGGCGATACGCACACTTTACCGCGAATACTGTAAATACCCCATGCCACACCACTGAGTGCCATAAGTGATGCACCTAATAATGAAGGCACCGCTGCAGATGGCAGCATTAAATATACAAAACCAGATAACGCCACTATAAATGCACACCACTGGAGTACGCTTAATTGCTCTTTTTGATAAATACCCCAGCCAATCATAGTAAGTTGCACAGCAGAAAATAAAATTAGTGCACCGGTACCGGTATCTAGCTCTACGTAGGCAATCGAAAAACAAAGCGCGTAAACAAGCAGGCTAATACTGCTTCGCCAGCTTCCTCTGTCACTTAAAATAGCGGGATTGAATGTGCCTTTACGTTTTAAATTATGGGTATAAATAGCCATTATAATGCCCAAACATGCAGCCCCGCTAAGTAAGCGAATAACAGTAAAGTTCCAAGCATCTATATAACCTTCTGCTAAGGCCATTCTGCAAAAAAGAGAATTTGCGGCAAACGCAATTAAAGCAATTAATGTGTATATGGTGGCTTTCAAAAAAATTCCTTCGCAACGAAAAATAACTATATTGTTTTAACTCACTCGCTAATTAACCAACCACGTTCAAGCCATTGATTAATTTTAGTAATTAAAAACCCAGCGATTTTCTCGCCTGGGAGTTCATTTAAACAGGATTGACATAACTGTGCAAAGGGTGTGTTTTGTTTTAATAAACTCAGTAAGCGGTATTCTTGTGCATCAACGCTTAAATATTGTGTACGCCTTTGAGCATCACGTGCTACAACCCAAAAGCGAGGTTCTGAGACTCTTGGCTCTGGCGGTGTTTGCTTTTGTTTTATTGCCTGCCAACTTTCAACCGCCAACGTATTAAACACAACTAACTGAACACTTGGATGTAATTTTAATAGTAAAGTTGGCCATTGCTGAGGTTCAATACTTTCAAGCTCTGATACATTAAGTAATGTTTTATCGCTTGCATCAAAAGTACTTAGTAATAGTCGTTCAAATTTTGCTATATCTGCAAGTATGGGGTAATCACTAAAAGGAGTATTAGCGGCTAAATAATCTGGTAGCTTCTCTGCAAAAATTCGTAGTGACGTATGAGTTGAAGGATATAAAGCTAAATAACCATCAACCATCATCTCAAATAAATCATCACCTAAGTAAATGCCCAACTGTTCGTGATCTTGCTCAATCACGGCTCTTAAGCGAATTTTATAAGCGCTTTGATAAATAGAGAGTCGCTGTTGTGTATTTAACTGCCCTTGCTGCGCAATTTGCTCGCTAATATCCGAACTTTCTCCTTGCAGTAAATCCATAAACTGTTGTTGCAGCTTTGCTAAACCACTCATGACCTTATATCCCAAAACGGTTTCACTAGCGCTTTGGCATGCTCAAGCTCAGTAATTAAATCATCAAGGGAGCCAATATTATCATCGCGTTCAATCATGGTACTTACCGGATTTAATGTTTTTGCATACTGAGCATATAAGTCCCATACCGCATCGGGAACATCTTCATCGTGCGTATCTATAATATGCGTACCAAAGTCTTGATGTCCTGCTAAGTGAATTTGTGCAATAGCTGTACTCGGAATAGCTGATAAATAATCCATTGCATTAAAGTCGTGATTACGCGCACTTACATAAGCATTATTTACATCCATTAAAAACTTACAGCCTGTTTGCTTATGTAATTGCGCTAAGAATTCCCACTCACTCATTTGTGAATCGTTATAGGTTAAATAGCTCGATACATTTTCAAAAATCATTTCGCGCCCTAGGTAGTCCTGAACTTGCGAAATTTTATTTGCTAAATGATCAAGCGCCTCTGAGGTGTAAGGCATTGGTAGTAAATCGTGGCTATTAATACCGCCCACTTGGGTAAAACATAAATGATCAGACACCCAATGCGGCTCAACCCTCGCAATTGTGTTTTTTAACTGATTTAAGTAGTCCTTATCAATAGGGTCAATACTACCAATTGACATTGATACCCCATGCATAACAATCGGATAATCTGCTCTTATTTTATTTAAATAATGCCAAGGTTTTCCACCGGCTACAAAATAGTTTTCTGAAATAATTTCAAACCAATCTACAGCTGGTTTATCTGCAATAATTTGCTCAAAATGCGGGGCTCTTAGTCCTAAACCAAAACCTAAAAAACGATTTGTCATAAACTTCCTTAATAAGCCTGAATAATAAACACATCGTTCAAGCTTATTTTATGCGTTCGATAAATTGGTATTAGCTACCTACAGAACCACCAATATCACCACATGCTTTTGCAGGCATTGATACAAAACCGGTGCCTTTACATGATGCATGTCCAGCACAAGCATTATTAGCAGTCTTACAATCGTTATGACCGCCACACACATTTACATCGTTACAATGTACTAAATCTGCTTTAGCTACACTGCCAACCCATTTATCTTTTACTGTACCGCCAACGTCAGCACATGATTTTGCAGGCATTGCTACAAAACCAGTCCCTTTACATGACGCTTGACCTGCACATGCATTCTCAGCTGTTTTACAATCGTTATGGCCACCACATACATTCGCATCATAACAATGAACTAAATCAGTTGTTGCGCCATTACTAGCAACTGCACTTGATGTTGCCGTTTCTGCCTCTGTTGCATTACAACCAACTAAACCTGCTACCATTACAGCCATTGCTGCACCTGTAAACTTTTTCATTTTTTAATTCCTCTAAGTGATATAACTCTTAGCAAGACCGCTAAAGCGAAAATACTATTTCAGTGGAGTGATAATAAACCAAAAAAATTCACACTTTGTTCACTAATGTCACTTTATATTTCTTTATTAGCAGGCAGTTTTACTCTACGATTTTTTACAATATTTCACACATTTAGCTAAAAATAGTATGTTAATGTATACAGGTAAATTAAGAGGAGTGCTCAGTGCGCCGCAGTATAATTTTAAGCTTTTGTTTTATTTTAAGTGGGTGTAGCACAATGGGTTTTAATGACCTATTTAATGACTATGCCACACAAATGACACCAATAAGAAATGCGATCGAGAAAAACAACATCGAAGAAGCGCAATCCCTTATTGCTAATAATAGCACCCTGCACAGCAGCTACTTACTCAACCAACTTGAGCAAGCTCGTTTAAACGACTTAGCAAATACACCAGATGATGCACAAAGTAAATTTGAGAACGTGTATACGCAAATGCAAAAAAAGCGTGAAGCCGCCAAAATACAAGTTAGTGCGGGCCTTGAACAAAGTAACGCTTTATTTACCAACGACTCAGCAATAACTTATGTGCCACCCGCTTACGAAATGAGCATGCTTCATAGTTATAAAGCACTTAACTACGTGTATAAAAATGATGTTGAAGGCGCATTGGTCGAAATTCGCCGAGCTAATAAAGTACAAGTTGATGCGCTTAGCGAGAATGAAGCAGAAGTAGACTCAACCGTTAAAGAAGCTCAGCAACACTACCCAAGCATGAGCAATGTAACCAGAAACATAAAAAATGGCTTTCAAAATGCCTACACATTTTACTTATCTGCTTTGCTTTACCAAAGTGCTAAACAATACGACGACGCCTATATCGATTATAAAAAAGCATTGGCTATACAACCTAACAATATTTATTTACAGCAAGATGTGATGCGCCTTGCTAAAAAACAAGGGTTTGACCAAGATCTAAATGAATTTAAAAAACGCTTTGGCGATACGCCCACTATTTCTTCATCACAAGGCGAAGTAATTGTTTTATTTGAACAAGGATTAGTACCAAAACAAGATGAATTTAAACTGCGCTTGCCAATTTATTCATCACGTGGCGATGCACGCTTTTACAGCTTGGCGATGCCGGTATATAAAGATAATGCCTATGTGCGCCGCCTTAACAATATAAATATAGATGCACAAAGCTTGGCGCTTAGCCCACTGGTACACATTGAGGCACTTGCAGCTAAAACTCTAGAAGATCAAATACCTGCAAAAGTCGCTCGCCAAGTACTCAGATTAGTAGCCAAAGAGAAAGTACGGGCAGAACTTGCTCGCAGTGCCGGTGATGTAGGTAACATACTTGCTAATATTTATAATTTGGCGTCTGAGCAAGCTGATACACGCAGCTGGCTTACACTTCCAAATCAAATAAGTGTCGCAAGGCAAAGCCTAAATACAGGTGAGCATTCTGTGCATATAGGCACACAAGCACCCATAAATTTTACCATTAGTAAGCAAGGGTTAACGTTAATTTACTTAACCTCTATTAATAACTACTTTAATTACCACGTAGTTCAACTTTAGGAGCCATCATGAAATACATAGCGCCATTATTAGCAGCCTTAATGCTCAGTGCATGTTCCAGCCAACCGGTTACATCGGGTATTTCTGTTGAACAAAATAAAAACCAGTTTAATGAGCAATTACGTGTAGATAACCCAGAGCTTGGTAAAAAGCTGGCCATTACTGATGTGAAAACACGTCAAACCAACCAGTTAACCGATGTAGTAGTGACACTTTCGAGCCAGTATAAAAAATCACAATATTTACAGTATCAGTTTAATTGGTTTGATAAAGACGGCTTTGTAATTAAAGGCAACCATTCACCTTGGCAAGCACTCACCTTATTTGGTTTTGCAAAAACACAATTACCGGGCTTAGCACCGAGCTCTGATGCGGTTACCTTTTCTTTAGCAGTAAGAGAAGTGTCTACCGAATCACAAGAATTTAAAGATTAAAGGAAACAACCATGATCATGAGTAACAAATTTAAAACAGTATCAACTTACGCTTTAGTTGGCTTGAGCGCTTTAGTATTAAGTGGCTGTGCTAATAAAGCCGTAGTAAGTTATGGCGATGCACAAGCAGTAGAAACAACCGATATTAATTTTGGCTCTACCGATTTACAAAAAGTAGCGAGCCAAATGACCGATTCATTACTCAGCTCACCCGTTGTTGGCACAATGACCGCTAATAAACGCCCTGTAGTATTTGTTGAGCGTATTAAAAACAAAACTAGTGAGCACATTGATACTGAATCAATCACCGATTCAATCTCAACGCAAATGCTACGCAGTGGTAAATTCCGTTTTGTAGATATGACGCGTGTTGAGTCAGTGCGTGAGCAATTAACGTTTCAAAACGAAGATGCCCTTGTTAACCCTGCAACAGCCGTTGCATTTGGTAAACAAATTGGCGCGCAATATATGTTATACGGAAATTTATCGAGCATAGTTAAATCAAATGCCGATAAATCAGACGTATACTATAAATTTACGATGCGTTTAATGGATATGGAAAGCGGCCTAGTTGAATGGGCTGACGAAACTGAAATTCGTAAAACTAAAGAAAAATCGACATTTGGTTGGTAGTTACTAAGCCTTTACGGGCTAATAAGCCCATAAAGGCTACCAATAGGAGATTATTATGAAAGCTATAATATTAATAATGTGTGCCCTACTTAGTGTGAGCGCGCCAACTTTTGCTCAATACGAGCGCAATAAAGCAGTCCCTGTGCAGCAAGTTTTATTTGGTGACGTAAAATCGGTACGCAATATTACCGAACAAGAAATCATTCAAGACAAAAACAACGGCTGGAAAACCTTCGGCGGTGCATTACTCGGTGGTGTTGTAGGCAACCAGTTTGGTGGCGGTAGCGGCCGCACAGTAGCAACAATATTAGGCTCGGTAATTGGCGGCAGTGTTGCACATAATAGGCAGCAGCAAAGTCATTATCAGCAAAATCATTTTGTAGAGTTATTAATACAAGTTGAAAACGGCGACCAGTTTATGGTTGTTCAAGATCAAGACCAATCAATGCGCTTTAGCAAAGGCGATAACGTAAGATTAGTGTACTTGAACGACAACACGGTGCGTGTAGATAAAGCGTATTAGCCAATATATTCATGACTAATGTAAAAAACGAGCCAAATTTGGCTCGTTTTTTTATTTTTTAAATAACTATACTTGGCGATAGTCTTTAAAAAAGCGCTTCATTTTTAACATCGCATCAGATAAATCATCTTTACTTGGTAAAAATACCAATCTAAAATGATCCGGCTCGGGCCAATTAAACGCCCTGCCATGTACAAGTAATATTTTTTCGGCTTTTAGCAAATCGTACATCATCTTTTCATCATCTTTAACGTTAAAAAGTGCTGTATCTACTTTGGCAAACGCATAGAGCGCGCCTTTAGGTTTTTTACAACTAATGCCTTCAATAGCGTTTAACCCGCGCCATGCTATATCGCGCTGCTCGTATAAGCGCCCACCTGGGTTAATTAAATTATCAATTGATTGCACGCCGCCCAACGCTTGTTGAATTGCATATTGCGCAGGTACATTGGCGCACAAACGCATAGATGAAAGTATTTCAAGGCCTTTGCGTAAATCATCCATTACCGAGGTACGACCGCTTAGAACCATCCACCCCATTCTTAGCCCCGCTGCACGGTAGGTTTTTGCTAAACCATTGAAAGTAATGATTGGTACATCATCACACAGTGAGCCGATTGAAGTATGCGTTATACCATCGTATAAAATCTTTTCGTAAATCTCATCGCTCAATAACAGCAGTTTATGTTCACGCGCTATATCAATTAATTGCATTAACAAATCATCACTGTAAACCGCACCTGTCGGATTATTAGGATTAATTAATACCAAAGCTTTAGTTTTAGACGTTATTTTGCTTTTTATATCGGCAATATCCGGAAACCAATCTTGCTCTTCATCACATAAATAATGCACCGGATTACCACCCGATAATGTTACAGAAGCAGTCCAAAGTGGATAATCTGGAGCTGGAATAAGCACTTCATCGCCATTATTTAATAGCGCTTGGGTGATCATCTGAATAAGTTCGCTTACGCCATTACCAATATATATGCTATCTACATCTAAATTATGTAATCCACGTTGTTGATAGTGCTGATAAATAGCCACGCGGGCTGAATAGAGGCCTTTAGAGTCACAGTAACCTTGGGCTGAATATAAGTTGCGGATAATATCGCGGTGCATATCTTCTGGCATATCAAAACCAAAAGCAGCCGGATTACCTATATTCAATTTTAATACTTTTTGACCTTCGTCTTCCATTTTTTTAGCTTGTGCTAAAACCGGCCCACGAATGTCATAACATACACCTTCTAATTTGTGACTCTTTTTAATATCAGACATTTTTACCTCTTTAGGGCGTATTGACTTTATGGATTAAATTTGTTCAACCTAGGGGCGATTTAATCGCGGCGCGAGATTTGTAACCTAGTGGGCTAAGTAAAAATTGAGTAACAAAGAGAAAATAGCCCCTAGGAAGAACCCTCTGGGCAATGCGTGTTTGGATTTTATGTGTTGTTATCGCCTATTTATGTGGAAAAACCACACTGCATAGGCTCTGCCTAACCTAAAAACCAGACACTCGTTGCAAATTCAATCCCGAAAGATCAACACGCCCTAGTGAATCTTTAGACTAACCTAGTAAAGGCGTAAAATGCCAGTCAATTTAGGTGCTTAATACTGAAATAAATTCACGTTTCAGCTTCAATAATTAACGAGATGCTAACCATTCATTTAGCTTAGCTTGAGAGCCTGTTACTTGAGCCATTAAGCTATTAGATGCGTCGATAGCTTCAGCTAAGTTATCTAGGTTTAAATTTTGTTCAATAACACGCGATACTTCAGCAAGGCTTGAAGCACCAAACTGCGCCGCATTCGATTTTAAGCTATGGGAGTGGCGAATAGCTGCTTCTTTATCTTTACCAATGGTTGCTAACACTTCTGAGCCTAAACGTTCAAACTCTGAGCAGCAAAAATCAAGTGTATCAGCAAACTGCTCACCCAATAACGATTCCATACTCTCTAATGCTGATGTATCAATATTTATTTCTGTCATATTTTAAGCCCTTAAAACAATCCATGTAAGTTACAGTTTAATAGTACTACTTTATATTGATGCGTAAAAAAAACCAACTTAATTACCTTATAAATGTATAATTGCGAGGATCATACTGGCAACAAAAAGTTTATTAAATGGCACGCACACTTTGTAATCATTGTAACTTTTCACTAAACACCTGTATTTGCAACGCAATTACAAATATAAACAACAAAGTTACGGTTATTATTCTACAGCACCCGAGTGAAGAAAAAATAGCAAAAAATACCGCTAAACTACTCAATTTATGCCTAACTGATTGCCAAATAATCAAAGGCGAAAATAATGATGACTTTTCCATACTAAAAACACTGCCAGTAAGCTCAACTGTTTTACTCTACCCTAACGAACACGCTGTAAATTTAGACGATAACACTGAGCAACCAAATGTAAAAAAAATCACCCATTTAATCGTGGTTGATGGTACATGGAAAAAAGCCTACAAAATTTTGCAGCTCACCACATTACTAAATCAATTTAAAACGGTCAGTTTTAAACAGCTACCTAAAAATCGTTATGCTATTCGTAAAGCCCCTCGGGCCGACAGCCTATCCACACTTGAGGCTGTAGCGCATAGTTTGTTTTTAATAGAGCAGCTAAATCCCGCACCACTTTATAATACGCTTAATGAATTAATACAAAAACAAACCCAACACATGCCCGAGCACGTAAAAGCACGTTACTTAGATTAAATTCGTTACTATATGAAACTTGCAATGCGTAACTACCCTAACAGACTAAAACGTGGCTTTACTCGCCAAGGACCCGACTATCGCTTTGACGACCAAGTCGACTTTAGCGATATAAGAGATACCTTCGGCTTTAGGTCAATGGTCGTTGGTAAATGGGTAACTAAAGAAGAGCGCTACATTAGCGCCAATTTAATTTACGATGCACTGGCCGACCTTGCGCAAATACTGCATTTACCACCTAAAGCAATTGGCCTGCGCGGCAAGCTTAACTTTGCATTTGGCCATGGTGGTCAAAAAGGCGTGCAAGCGCATTATAATGCAGCCTCTCAAACACTTGCTCTTGCAAAAAATGCAGGCGGTGGTGCACTTGCTCATGAATGGTTCCATGCGTTTGACCATCATATAAGCGAGCACTTATTTGCAGCAAAACCCCGCTTTGGTTTTGCCTCAAAATTGTGGCTTTCAAACACGCCTAATTTATCGCATCCACTTAATAATGCTTTGAACAGTTTTTATAAACATGTATTTTTAGATGAAGATGGTATTGATGCAAATAACTTTGTACAAGCGTGTATAGAACACGATAAAGCCCACAATATGAATTATATGAGCATGCCAGAAGAGCTTGCAGCACGGTGTTTTGAAGCCTGTATTGAAGGCCACACATATATAAAAAATAGCTTTTTGGTGGGAGGCTTAAAAAGTAGTAATTTAATATACCCAAATAGTGAGCATATTAATAAAGCAAATGAAGCGCTTAACCAGTACTTTGAACTACTGGGTTATGCGCTTCATAAAATGGACGAGTAATGCCTATATTTGGTGATTATTTATCGTCACTAATACGACTTGCTACTGCGCTGCTTTGATCTTTATATTTTGCATCTTTACGAATATTGTATGGGTTTTCACACGGGCCCGATAACATTTCAAAGCTCATAGCACCAATTTTCATCAGTGGGCGTAGTGCCAGTGGTAATTTACCTGAGTTGTAAAACTCTAAAACAATATTACCGCTCCAGCCTGGGTCTATTCGATGCGCGGTTACATGCACCATTAAACCCAAACGCGCAAGCGATGAGCGTCCATCTAACCAGCCTACTATATCTGCTGGTAGAGTTACTTTTTCATGGGTAATAGCTAGTGCAAGTTCACCTGGGTGTAAAAAGAATGCTTCACCTTCATCAAGCACTATTTCTTCACTCATGATCGATTCCATGGCCTTATTTAACTGATCTTTTGGACCACTTAAATCGACGTATGCCGCGTTATGCGCATTAAACGTTCTAAATTTATTACCCAAGCGTAAATCGGCAGTCACGCCTGAAATCATCTCGCTCGTTGGTGCAGGCTCAATAACAATGCGGCCATCGCTTAAGTATTCTTTAATATGTGTGTCTGAAAGTCTCATTATTTATTAATCTTCCGTAATCACAATTTCAATTGCATTGTGATGCTGTTGATAATAAAGCGTGCTGGCTATTAACCTTGCTGCTGCGCTGTATGTTTTGCTTATTGCGGCATCGTTATCGCTTGCAATAAGTTTACCTTGCTCAGAATACTCGCGTATATCTATTGCAAGTGGAATATGGCTAAGTACAGGCACGCCGTGCTTATGCGCCAGTTTTTGTGCACCGTCTTTACCAAAAACGTGGTTAGCTTCACCACAGTGAGTACAAATGTAGTGGCTCATATTTTCTATTAAGCCAAGCACCGGTACGTTTACCTTATTAAACATAGCAATACCTTTTTGCGCATCGGCTAGCGCTAAATCTTGCGGTGTAGTGACAATAACGGTGCCGCTAGCGGGTACTTTTTGGCTCATTGTAAGCTGAATATCACCGGTGCCCGGTGGCATATCAACAATTAAGTAGTCAAGCTCGCCCCAATCGGTTTCGTTAAGTAACTGGCTCAGCGCGCCTGACGCCATTGGTCCACGCCATACCGTGGCATCATCGCTTGGAACTAAAAAGCCAATTGACTGCGCTTTAATGCCATTTGCATCAAAAGGCTGTAGCTGTTTGTTATCTTTAGTGACGGGCTCTGCGCCCACTAATCCTAAAAGCATTGGGATAGATGGGCCATAAATGTCAGCATCTAAAATACCCACCTTTGCGCCTTCATTTTTAAGCGCGCCTGCCAAGTTAACAGCAGTAGTCGACTTACCTACCCCACCTTTGCCTGAGGCAATAAGTACAATATGTTTAATCGTCTTAAACTTAGCCGCCTCTTTAATGATAACCTTGGCGCTAATTGTTACAGGCACATTTAAGCTTTCACTTACGTGTTGCTCAACTAAAGGCATTTCTGATTGCCCAGCAAATGGCAGAGTTAATTTAATGTGTAGTGATTTATCGTCATTTTGAGTAATAGTATCAATGAAGCTTTCGTCAATACCGACGGCAAAAGCCGCACTACGATATGCCGCTAAGGCAGTTATAATCGGTTGTTTTTGCACCGATTTAGAAGAGAATAATTTCGACAGTCCAAACATAGCAATTAAATAGCGTTTCTTTGATGAAAAGTGCCACGGAATTATGTAACATTCAGGGCATTAACACCAGTCAATTAATAAAAATCCATAAGCTGTGCGCACTCTAAGCAGATAGCTTGTAGATAAATTAATGATAATTGCCGTTTGTATAATAAAAACGGCGTTTTATCCTCAATTCGGAATGATTATGACGCAGCGAAAGATCCTGATTACCAGCGCATTACCTTATGCAAATGGCCCTACTCACCTAGGTCATTTATTGGAATATATTCAAACTGATATTTGGTCACGTTTTCAAAAACTACAAGGCCACGAAGCTTATTATGTTTGCGCAGACGATGCCCACGGCACGCCAATTATGCTTAATGCGCAAAAGCAAGGGATCACGCCTGAAGAAATGGTAAAACAAGTGAGCATAGAGCGCCAACGCGACTTTGCTGACTTTAATATCAAATTTGATAACTACCACAGCACGCACAGCCAAGAAAACAAAGAATTAAGCGAACTTATTTATAACCGCCTAAACGATGCCGGTCATATTAAAAAGCACACTATTTCGCAATTATTCGATCCTGAAAAAGGTATTTTCTTACCAGACCGCTTTGTAACAGGTACTTGCCCAACGTGTAAGTCTGAAAACCAAAACGGCGATAGCTGTGATTCGTGTGGTGCTACATACAGCCCTACCGAACTCATTAACCCGCGTTCTGTAATGTCAGGTGCTGAGCCTGTACTTAAAGATTCTGAGCATTACTTTTTTGACCTGCCAGCATTTGAAGGCATGCTCAAAGAGTGGTTACACTCGGGAACTATTCAACAAGAAATGGCTAACAAGCTAGACGAATGGTTTACCGATGGCTTGCAACAGTGGGATATTAGCCGTGACGCACCTTATTTTGGTTTTGAAATCCCAAATGCACCAGGCAAATATTTTTACGTTTGGTTAGATGCACCTATTGGTTACATGGCGAGTTTTAAAAACCTATGTGACGAAAAAGGCCTCGACTTTGATGCGTTTTGGGCTGAAGGTTCAGACGCAGAGCTTTATCACTTTATTGGTAAAGACATTATCTACTTCCACAGCTTATTTTGGCCAGCAATGCTAGAAGGCGCTAATTTTAGAAAGCCAACTAACGTATTCGCTCATGGTTTTGTAACTGTGAATGGCGAAAAAATGTCTAAATCTAAGGGTACGTTTATTAAAGCGCGTACTTATTTAGATAACTTAAACCCAGAATACTTACGTTACTACTACGCAGCAAAATTAAGCAGCGGTATTGTTGATCTGGATTTAAACCTAGAAGACTTTGCACAGCGCGTAAATTCAGACCTAGTAGGTAAAGTAGTCAACATAGCGAGCCGTTGTGCTGGCTTTATTACTAAAAAGTTTGATGGCAAGCTAAGCAACACTATTATGCAACCAGAGCTGTTAGCAGAGTTTCAAGCTGCTGCACCGAGCATTACAACACACTACGAGAACCGCGATTACAGCCGCGCAATTCGCGAAATAATGGCGCTTGCCGACAAAGCAAACCAATTTATTGATGGCGCAGCGCCTTGGGTATTAATTAAAGACGAAACTAAGCAACAAGAAGCACACGAAGTGTGTTCTCTTGGTCTTAACTTGTTCCGCGTTTTAATTACTTACTTAAAACCCGTGCTACCAGGAATGGCAGACAACGTACAAGCGTTTTTAAATGACGACCTTGCATGGGACGGCGTTCAAAATGCACTAGTAAGCCACCCTATCAATAAATTTAAACCGTTAATGCAACGTGTTGAAATGGATAAAGTGAACAAAATGGTTGAAGAATCTAAAGAAAGCTTAGCACCAAAAGTAACAATTGACCCTAACAGCCCACTTGCAAAAGAGCCAATTAGCGACGAGATTGAGTTCGATGATTTTGCAAAAGTAGACCTACGCGTAGCTAAAATTGCTAAAGCAGAGCACGTAGAAGGCGCAGATAAACTACTTAAGCTAACACTTGATTTAGGCGGCGAAACTCGCCAAGTGTTTGCGGGTATTAAATCGGCTTATGCACCTGAGGATATCGAAGGCAAGCTAACCGTTATGGTTGCTAACCTTAAGCCTCGTAAAATGCGCTTTGGTATGTCTGAAGGCATGGTATTGGCAGCAGGCCCTGGCGGAAAAGAAATTTATATTCTTAACCCAGATGACGGCTCAGAGCCTGGTATGCGCGTAATGTAATATTATTCATACAATAAAAAAACCGCTGATATGTCAGCGGTTTTTTTATGGGCTAAAGTAATGTTTAGTCGTATATTAAATACCGAACAAGAGCGTAGTGTTCTTACCAAGCTTGTAAAAAAATATATAAGTAAACTGCCTAAATAGGCAGTTATATTTTAACTCTAAAATTAATTATCTTATTTAATTGAGCTTTTTCAATACGCGGTCTTTTCTTGGTAGGTAATAGTTATCGTAATCAAGAGACACTATAACGCGCTCTGCTTTTCCTAATAACTCATTACGCGGAATTAAACCTATTACACGCGAGTCAGCGCTATTGTCGCGGTTATCGCCCATTGCTAAATAATAATCATCAGGAATTGTAATTGCATCAAAGCCCGATAAACGTGAAGGAATATTTGCCACTCTTATCGAATGCGCTAACCCGTTTAAATCTTCGATTTTATCAAGCGAGTCTATGTTGCTTTGCTGATCTGCATAAGTAAGTTTTTTACCATTAATAATGAGCTCATTATTTTCAAGCGCAACGGTGTCTCCTGGCACACCAATTACACGTTTAATTAAACGGTTATCGGCAGCTTGTGAGTCAAAAACAATAATATCACCGGTTTGTGGGTCCGCTAGTTTAAGTAGTTTTATATGCGTAAATGGGACACGAATATCGTAGGCCATTTTATCGGTAAGTATTCTGTCACCTTCTTGAATTGTTGGCTTCATAGAGCCTGTTGGCACTTCGTACCAATCGGCTACAGCGCTTCTAAATACGCTCATTAGTGCAATAAATACGATAAGAGAGCGGTTGTTTTTCCAAAACTTATAAACTAATTTCATGCCTATTCCCTTCAATTGAACAAGTCTTTAATTAAGTAACTGTTTATATGACTTTGCTATTTAGCTGCAGTTCAATCAATGATGTAACAAAACATGTTGACTACTAATTTTAATTGATCGATTAAATTTAGAGCGTCGTAACATTTAACGAAACCAACGGGTATTAACTTAAAGGAAAAATAAAATGTTTAAGAAAATTACTACTGCATTATTGTTTACAACTGCAAGCCTTGGATTTACTACAATGGCTTATGCTGATCATCATGGTATGAAAAAAGACGTTGTTGAAGTAGCCGTTGAAAATGGTTCGTTCACTACTCTTGTTGCTGCTGTTAAAGCCGCAGGTTTAGTTGAAACACTGCAAGGTAAAGGACCCTTTACTATTTTTGCACCAACAGATGCTGCATTTTCTAAATTACCTGAAGGCACTGTAGAAATGTTACTCAAGCCTGAAAACAAAGATAAGCTAACGGCGGTATTAACTTATCACGTAGTGTCTGGAAAAGTGATGGCAGCCGATGTAATGAAGGTAGATAGTGCGAAAACACTACAAGGCCAATCAGTTATGGTTAAAGCCGACAGCATGGGCGTAATGATAAATGACGCTAAAGTTGTAAAAGCTGATGTAAAAGCAAGCAACGGCGTAATTCATGTTATCGACACCGTACTACTTCCAAAAGAGTAGTCATAAAAGAATAAGCCAACTAAAAAAGCATAAGTAAATACTTATGCTTTTTTATTTATTTTTGTTTCATGACATAACAAATTATTGATTTAGTTTTTCTTTCGCTTCTTTTACTTTTTCAAAATCTAAACCAAGTTCGTCAGTCGCTTCTTTAATAAGATGCGGTTGAGTCATCACGACTGCCATTAGTTGCTGTAGCTTTTCTGGCGGAATACCAAGCTCTTGAACAAGCGCCATTGCCATCATTGGGTTTTGAGTAAACGCTTCAAACAATGCTTTTACTTTTTCGTCGCTTACATTGTGCTCTTTAAGTATTGCTAGTATTGGATTCATTATTAAACCTTAAGTGTTTTTTATAGGGCTTAGTATATGGGCTAAACCCTAAAATTAAAGAGTTACTCTACAAGTAAAACCACTTTTCCTGCGTTTTCATTACGCTCTAAAATAGCATGGGCTTCGTTTGCGTCGCTCCAAGGCAATGTTTTATACAAGTTAAAGTCGTACTTTTTAGTGGCAATATCATTGTAAAAACGCGCTACAAAGTCGTCGCGCACCTGACGTTTAAACTCAATACTACGATTTCTAAGCGTTGAGGCATGAAACGAAATACGCTTTTGTAAAAGCGCCGCAAAATCAACCTCTGCAAAACGTCCATCTAAAAATGCAAGCATCACAATTTGGCAATCCATGGCTGCAATAGCGGCATTTTTATTTAAGTAACTACCCGAAACAGGATCTACAATTGCATTTGCTGTTAACTCATTTGCTTTCATATATTCTACAAAGTCGGTGGTTTTGTAGTTAATTGCATGATCGGCACCGAGTTCTTTTGCGTGTTGGCATTTATCATCCGTACCAGCGGTAATAACTACGGTAGCACCTGCGCTTTTAGCCATTTGAATTGCTGCACCGCCCACACCACTAGCACCTGCATGAATAAGCGCTGTTTGCCCTTTTTGTAATTTACCAAGCTCAAATAACGCGCCAAATGCCGTTAAATACACTTCGCTTATTGCAGCGCCTTCAGCCATTGTTACATCATCGGGTAATTCCATAAGCTGTTTTGCATCAACTGCTACATATTCGCTATAAGCACCACCAGAGCACAATGTAAAAATACGCTTGTTTAGCCAGCTTTTATCTACATCTTTTCCAAGCTCAGTAACTGTACCCGCACATTCTAAACCTAAAATAGGGCTATCTCCCGCAGGGGCCGGGTATTTACCTTGGCGCTGCATACTGTCTGCACGGTTTACACCTATTGCTGCAACTTTAACAAGTACTTCATGGCTCTTTAAAACCGGCTTTTCGGTTTCACTAAATGCAAGGTTGCCATCTTCATGAGAAATATATTTCATTGTTGCTCCAAGTTTAAAAACTGTAATAACATATAGATGGGGATGATCACAGATTCAAACAACCTCAAAAGCGCCAACTTTGTTTATAAGGATAAACATCGGGTAGATAACCATTATGTACTTGTTGCTGACAACTCTGCCAAAACGTCGCTAAAAACAAGTTACTGTGCTCATTATTAAAATAGTTAAACGCAATATCGTTGGCACTAAAAAACACCTTAAATTGGCTCGGAAATATATCGTTTTCAGCTATATCAAAATACGAGTTACTACTTAGCTCTTCGAGTGCATTTTGGGTTTGTGGAACGTCTCTAAAGTTGCAATCGGTTAGTGGGCAAATTTCGTCAAAGTCGTAAAACACCACTCGCCCCCATCGCGTTACACCAAAGTTTTTCATTAGCATGTCGCCCGGAAATATATTAGCGCCCGCTAACTCTTTAATTGCTTTACCGTAGTCATGCATTACTCGTTCTAGGGTTTTGTTATCGCATTGGTTAATATATAAATTAAGCGGGGTCATTTTACGCTCAACATAAACGTGCTTTAAAATGAGTGCCTTACCCGATATAACCATACTGCTACCAATTTGGTTTTTCATCTGCTCAAGCAGTTCGTCGCTAAAACGGCTTAAATCAAACGCTAAATATCTAAACTCGTGTGTGTCTACCAAACGCCCAACCCTATCGGCTTGTTTTACAAAGTTATACTTGTCTATCACTTGTGCTTTGGTGGCTGTTTTTGGCGCACTAAATTTGTCTTTAATTACTTTATAAACGTAATCTAGCCCTTCAATAGTAAATACCAGCATTACCATACCTGGCGTCCCTGGTGCTGTGACATACTTGAAGTTGGCTGGGCTATTTTTAGTCGTATCGACCTTATACCGATAAAACTCAGTTTTGGCGTGCTTTATAAAACCAATGGCGTTAAATAACTCAAAGCGTTGTTTGTGTGGCATTAACACACTTAAGTAATCTACATAACGAGCGGGCTTATCGGTATCAACCATAAAATAGGTGCGTGCAAAGCCAAATAATAAACTTAATTGATCGGCGCCCATCATTACAGCATCAAGCTTTAGTCCCTCATCGGTATTTAAAATAGCGATAGCAAAAGGCATATTGTCGCCATTTTTAGCAATGCAGCGCCCAATTAAATAACAGGCTTTGTTTCTAAAAAATAATGAGTTGGCGTATTCAATATAACCGTCGTTTAAATTTATAAGTTCGTACACCTGTTTGCATTGCTGCTTAGCGCCTTGCATTAACGTACTTTGTAATGTGGCTACATCGCGTTCTAAATGACTAAACGGCACTCTAAATACTTGATTAGTGATAAGCGTTTTAACGGCGTTATTAAACCCATTATGTAGCGATACCCTGCTCACTAAGCTTTCATAAGAGCGTGGCTCACTACGATACTTTGCTTTTAATACAAACAAATGCACAGTACGAATTTTTTTATCGTCCCAAATTGCGCCAAACGTTGAATTAAAAAAAGTATGCGCAATAGGTTTGTTTTCGTGATTTTGTACCATATCGCCGTAAATATTTTTAGCTAACTGCCACGTTTGCGGGCAAGTAAGCTCAGCATAAGCAATAACTCTCACGGCTTCACTCACGTTTTTCACTTCGCGCTCATACACTTGTAAACGTTCACGCATAGCACTTTGCACACTGTGGTACTGTCGTTGTTCAAAACGGCTTTGTGCACCCAGTGTAATATTTAAAAATTGCGAAAACATCGCCTCAAATCCAGCAAAAACAGATCGTGCAAGCTTACTGGCAATAACGTTTTGCAGCGTATTATTAGATTGATGTGTTAGCCTATTTTGCATAAATACAGCACTTATATTGATGCCAGTTATGGCGGTTATTTTTTATTAATTGTTTACACCTTAGCAAGCAGGCTTTAATTTAGATAATTAATACAGCATATAAATAGAATTTATTGGGCGTATTGACCTTTCGAGGTTAATTTTGCAGCCGTGTATTTGGTTTATAAGCAAGGCAAAGTACATGTAGTGTGGTGGCTCCCCATAAATGTACTTTAACGCTGCATAAAGGCCAAATACACACTGCCCATAGGGTTCTTTCTAGGGACGATTAACTCTTTGTTGCTCGATTTTTACTTAGCCCACTAGGTGGCAAACCTCGCGCCGCGATTAAATCGCCCCTAGATTGAACAAATTTCAACCCTGAAAGGCCAACACGCCCATATGAATATAAGAAATGTCGATCTTAACCTTCTCGTTTATTTAAATGTGTTAATAGATGAAAAAAGTGTGTCGAAAGCTGCAAATAAACTCGCGCTTACGCAACCGGCTATGAGTAACGCATTAAAACGTTTGCGCGATTTATTTGACGACCCGCTACTTGTGCGTGCCGCAGGCTCTATGACGCCAACGGCAAAGGCACTTGCGTTAAAGCCTGAAGTTGAGGCGCTCTTAAAAATGGCCGAAGCTATTACGCAGCCTAGTGAGCAATTTAACCCTGCAACCGCTGAAGTTACCTTTAGAATAATGGCAAATGACTACATAGAGTCGACCTTAATAGCCCCTTTTATAACTGCGCAGCTTAGTAAAAATCCCGGTATTAATTTTGATGTATTAAGTCCAAGCGACATAAACCTGCAAGACATGGAAAAAGGCACTATAGATTTAGCAATAAATCGCTTTAATGGTTTGCCACGCTCGTTTCATCAAGCCAGTGTATGGCGCGATAATTACTGTTGTTTAACCCATCCTAAAAATACATTTTTACAACAATCAGGGTTAGACGACTACTTAAAAAAAGAGCATATTTGGGTAAATCGTGCCGGCTGGGGGCCTGAAGCCGCTGTTACTAATAAATCAGGAAAGCAAAAATTAGGCTGGGTAGATGAAGCGCTTTGGCAACTAGAACAAACCCGTAAAATACGTGTTTTTACTCGCCACTACATGGTCGCAAGCCTGCTTTGCCAATCAGAGCAACTTATTGCCACCCTACCGCGCAGGCAAGCTAAATTATTAACCTCTCATACTGATTTGGTAATCAGCCCGGTGCCATTCCAAATAGTGCCTATTGAAGTAAAAATGATATGGAGCCCACTGCTGCACCATGCGCCAGCGCACCAATGGTTAAGGCGTGAGTTATTAGCGTTTGCTAAAACGATCGCAGATAGATAAATTATTATTTTCATCACATCAAACACTAGGTATTTTACTATCGCGCATACTGTCCAAGCTTTACTTTCATTAGAAGAATATAATGATAAACAAACTTAATAATAAGAATAACGATACTGCAAATATAATTTTTGCTGTCTTTCAAAAGTCCTATGCTATAGAGGCTAAACTGATTGGCGCGCATAACTTTCCTCCTTTAGCGCGTAATATTAAAGGTATAAAAAAATCAGAAACAACCTTTTATGGCTACAGCGAAAATGAATGTTTAGCAGCCGTTATTGAAGTAGATACAAACAACGAGTGTTTAGATATTTGTAGTTTAACCGTTGATCCTAGTCATTTTAAAAAAGGTATCGCAAGTAAGCTAATAAGTTATGTTTTAGCGATGGATGATTTTTCTCATGCAATAGTGGAGACTGCGGTTGCTAATACTCCTGCAATAAATTTATATAAAAAGCATGGCTTCGTGGAATTTAAAAGATGGACTCCTTCACATGGTATTGAAAAGCTGGCTATGTCGGTCGTAATTTAAATCAGTATTTCAAAATAGGTAATTTACAAATGGATAGTGCATCAATAATTGCGTGGAGTGTTTTGTTTGGAGGCATAGGTATTGGCTACCTTACTTACGGGCGAAGAAAAAAAGCCGTAGTACCGCTTTGTATTGGTTTGTCGCTATTGGTATTTCCGTATTTTATGAGCAGTGTTAGCATGCTGTTGATTGTAGGCGCTATTTTAGTGGCTATTCCCTACTTTATTAAAATTTAATATTACTATTGTTACGGCTAAATAAAATACACGAGAAAATAAAAAAGCGCCGTGGTATTCAACTTTGGGAAAATACCATGGCGCTTTTGGAAATCGTCGATATAGGAGTCTACCTACAGTGTAAGATTAGCAAGCTTAGTACCAACTTCATAAAACAATTAAAATTCAATAAAAACAATTAACTAAGCATCCACCTTAACTCATCAACTAATCCCCTTGTTCCAGTTTTGTGCACGTTTTTACCGCTCTGCACCAAATTAATTAGTATAATTTAGGTATGTTTTCTATTTTTTATTTAGTTTTAAAACTTACTATTGATGAAATCAATGTCAGTTATTGAAAACAACAATTTCATTAATAATACACTTAGCGCTAGAGTGAAGTTAAGCCAACAAACTAAGAGTAATAATTATGACAACATCAAGCTTCACACAACAAGACGGGTTATTTATTGATGCTAACTTACATCAGTTTATTGAAGAGCAGTTATGCGCAAAAACTAACACCACTGAAACTTACCAAGCATTAGCTACTTTAGTTGATGAGTTTGGTTGTAAATGCCGTAAAACAAAGCACCAACCAAATGATGTATTAGAAGTGGATACATTGCTAAACGCATACCAACTTAAAAACCACCCACTTTGCCATGTTGATGCACAAACGACAGAAGCCGTTTTAGACGAATATTGCTGCCAGGTTCCTGCAATTATTGTTGTTGCGTTAATGGATACGCTTAGTGGTACGCAGTGCGATGAACCTCAAGCACATGAGATTTACCATCGTGCAGCGCAGTTAACCAACCGCCCTTGCATGCACAGAGTAAAAACTGCCTCAGCAGCTTAATAATGAATGTGTTTAAAAGTGCTCGATAACCTTCTTTGCAAAGCCAGTACAAGTTAAGGTTGTCGAGTTATGAATACTTGAGTTATCGCTCTGCTCTTGCGCTAAATCAAAGGTTACTTCACCGCTTTTAAATGTTTGCTCTAACGCATTTTCTATTAGTAATGCGGCCTCGTCCCATCCCATAAATTTAAGCATTAATACCGCACTTAAAATACTACTGCTGGGGTTTGCTTTATTTTGCCCTGCTATACGTTCAAACGTGCCGTGTGTAGGCTCAAAAAATGCGACATCGTTATTTAAATTTGCAGCAGGCATTATGCCAACACCGCCAACTTGTGCGCTCAGCATATCCGCTAAAAAGTCACCATTTTGATTAGTCGTCACCACTACATCAAATTGCTCTGGGTGCATTAAACATTGCTGCAGCATGTTGTCGGCTATAACTTCTTTAATAATTAGAGGTGCTTGATTTACTCGCTCTATTTGCAGCCAACGCCCATTTTCATGTGCAGTGGCATTAAATTCGCTTTGTGCAAGTGCATACCCCCAACGCTTAAATGCCCCATCGGTAAATTTAAGTACATTGCCTTTATGCACTAGCGTTAATGATTCACTATCGTTTTTAAGTGCATAGTTAATGGCAAAGCGCATTAGTCGCTCAGAGCCTTCTTTAGATATATTTTTAATACCAATACCGCATTCTTGTGAAAACCTTAAGCGGGTTACGCCCATTTCCTCACATAAAAAATCGAGCATTTTTTCGCTTTCTACACTCCCTGCTTGCCACTCAATACCTGAGTACACGTCTTCGCTGCTATCACGAAGCACTGTTATGTTTGTTAAAAAAGGATTTTTTAAAGGAGAAGGAAGTGCGCTAAAGCCTTTTATAGTTCGCATATTTACAAACAAATCCATTTCTTGCCTGAGTGCAACATTAAGCGATCTAAAGCCACCACCCAGTGGTGTGGTTAACGGCCCTTTTATGGCAATTTTGCAGGCACGTACCGCGTTAATTGTTTCTTGTGGAAACCAGTCACCGTCATACAGCTTTGCGGCCTGCTCGCCATTATAAACTTGCATCCAATGAATTTTCCGTGCACTTTTATAACAATGCTCAATTGCACTATCAACAACGTGGCGCATCACCGGCATAACATCCAGCCCCACGCCATCGCCATCAATAAAAGCAATGATTGGTTCTAACGGTATTTGCCAATGTCCTTGTGCATCAATAGTGATATTTTGGCCGTGCTCAGGAACTTGAATATGCTGATACGTCATGGCTAAAACCTAACTTAAAATAACGATTAATTGATTAAACCATGCTTAGCTAGAGGTGTCTGTATTTGTACTTTTATAGTTACTATCATTTTAAAAAATAAAGAATTAGGCGTGATTATTTATCCATTTAGTTGGTCTTGTATATTAAGCCTGGCGTACCAGTTATTAAATTACAGTGGAGCATTTTAATGAAATACTTTTTTGTACTGCTACTATCAATCAGCTCTTTTAACTTATTAGCCGTTGAAGTAGTCATACATAACCTTAGCTCGCTCTCAAGTAATGCTCAAAATACGGTGTCTACATGGGTTAATCAAAGTGTTGAAAAAACACAAAATACACTGGGGCCTTTAAAGCAAACCACTTTGCCTATATATTTAAAACCGCAATACTTTGCTTTTGAGCCTGTACCTTGGGCTACAGTTAAGCGCAATAACCCCGATGGGATTGAACTACATATAGATCGCTACGCCAGTTTAAATGCATTCACTAAAGATTGGACGCTATACCATGAACTTTCGCATTTATATTTGCCGCTACTTCCCTACTCCGGTTTTTGGCTAAGCGAGGGTTTTGCCAGTTATATGCAAAACGTAATAATGCGTGACAGCGGTATAATCACCCAGCCACAGTTTGTACAACGTTTAAATGCAGGATTTGATCGTGCCCGCCTGCAAACCAAAACTAAAACACAGCCACTTAATAAGCTCTCTGCCGATATGTGGAAACAACGCGCCCAGCAACGTGTTTATTGGACGGGTGCGGCTTTTTTTGCACAGGCCGACCTTAAGCTACAAAAACAAGGTTTATCTGTCGCGGGTATAATAAAACAGTATCAAACATGCTGTAGACCCGCTCGTTCTAGCGCTAAAACCTTTATAAAAGAGTTAGATAAGTTATCCGGCAGCAGCATTTTTACAACGCTGTATGCAAAATATAATACCCGTACTGATTTTCCTGATATTAATAAAAAGCAGCTAAACACGCTTTAACGGCTGCTCTGTTTTATATAGCTACTATATTCAACCAGCCCTTGCGCATTAAAATTGGTTGAGTACTCGTTCATAAAACCATGCAAAAAATTGGTTTTATAGCACTTAACACCTGCTTTGGTGCTTAAAGCTTTAATAACTTCATCAACATTAAAGTGACTCTCACTTGCTGGGAATATGAATTCACAGGGTACATTTGCATCTAACGCTAAATGATTACGAATTTGCGACGGATAAAAGCCAATTAACTTTTTAAGGTGTGTATTGCCTGTTAATAACTGTGCCCGCCATGCTGCACTTGCCCCTGCGCTAAACGCAATACATGTGGTCGGCACTTTTAAACTCTCAAAGCATTCTAGAAGTTTGTCCGTGTATTTGTCATGGCCACACTGCTGTATAAAATTATTATAACTATCTTGTTCACTTTCAATAGCTTGAATCTTGTTATTGTATGGGTCAACAATCACTAAATTTGAACTAATTGCCTGTGATAACTTACTTAAAGCAGGGGTTAAACCATAAATATCACTCACTATTAGGTAATTCATACTTATCCTTTGGTAACTAAAAATGGGCTTTGTAAGCAGTTGATAAGATTTATTATAAATATTTTTATAATAAATAGCTTGCACACAATTTATATATAAGTTACCTTCCCTCTCTGGTTTAAAGAAACCGCCGCGGTTAACCATTTACCCTGATCCAGTAAGCCCCGCAAAACGTATATTTGAAAGCTAAGTTATTGTACGGCGAGAACCCCTTGAATAATACCGAGATGATTTTTTACTATCATCGCAAAAGTGTCATAAAGATCGTCAACACTGTAATGAAGCTAAACACAACATCGTTAATTTATTGACTGCAATTTGCTATACAAATATAGCGCAGAATAAATAACAAGAATAAAGTGAGTTTTATTATGTCTTATAAATATAACGGGTCTATGATCCAAATAGCACATCCAGTGCAATCAATTTCAGTAAACAAACATCGTGTAATCTTCAGTGATACACAAGGTTTAAAAAATGCATTATTTCAAAAAGCGAGTGATGCACGCCAGTTTGTTAAGTGGCTAAAAGCTAACTAAGCAACATATAACTTTAATTGCCATTCTATTATTGCAATTATTGATAAGATATTATGCCAGCCTTGTTGCTGGCATTTTACTTTTTAGCCCTTTATTGGTTACAATAGTTTTACAATAATAATTACTGGTAGCTGTTGTAATGCTCCGTATATTTTTAACTTTCTTACTTTTTTTCTGTCTGAGCTCAATAAGCAATGCTAGAACCATAAACTGGCTAGCGCACGATTTTGCACCCTATTATATTTTAAATGGTCAATATCAACACCAAGGCCGTGACGAAAGCATAATTTCTTTACTTGAAAAACAACTTCCTAATATTACCTTTAACCGCATGCTTATCCCCTCAGGTAAAGTAATTCAAGAGCTGTCCAATACTTCAAATAATGTTTGTGCGTTATCGCTTTATAAAAATGATTACAGAAAAGAGCATATTTATTTCACAGACGAAAGCTCAACAACAGGCCTCTCGCCTTCAATAGCAATGCATAAAAAGCTGGCCAAAGCGCTAAATATAGCGGAATCAAAAGAAGTATCACTACTCAATTTAATACAAGATAAAAAACTAACTCTTGGAGTTTCTATGAGCCGCTCTTACGGCCAAGAGATAGATACTTTAATAAACAGTACACCCAACATTGATTTAGTAATTAGACCCACACGCGATAGCCTAGCGAGCCTTACATATATGCTTAACCTAAAACGAATTGATATTTTGTTGGGTTACCCAAGCGAGCATTACTATTTAGCTAAATCAATGCACTTTGAAGAAAACTTAACGCAGCGTCCATTAACCGAATCCCCAGCGCTCAGCTATGGCTTTATTGGTTGTACTAAAAACGAGCAAGGCGCAAAAGACATCGCTATTCTTAATGAGCAGCTTAAAGTTATTAAAAAAACGCAGGCTTATAACGATTTACTTATGCGCTGGTTGCCTGAGGATTTAAGGCCTCTATTAAAATCGCGCATTAATAGCGCAAAATAAGCAAATTCAAAGTCGCTTAATTTGAGTTTCTGTTAAGCAAAAAAACGCCACAGTAAGTGGCGTTTTTATATTCAATAACTGTATTACTTACGAACGCCTTCTATTGATAAAATAATATCAACATGAGTAGATGCAGGCCCTAAGTTGTAATCAATACCGTAGTCGGTAAGTTTAAGGCTGGTTTCGCCTTCAAAACCTACGCGGTATCCACCCCACGGATCTTTCCCTTCACCCACTTTATCTATTTCAAAGGTAATAGTTTTAGTTACGCCATGCAGCGTAAATTCGCCGGTTACGTCAGCCTCTTCACCATCTTCATCAAATTTAATGCTGGTGCTTTTAAATGTCGCTTTTGGGTATTTATCCACATTTAAAAAATCTTTACCGTGTAAGTGCTTATCGCGCTCTGCATGGTTAGAATCAAGGCTAGTGGTGTCAATATTTACCATAATTTTTGATGCATCAGGATTTTTAGCATCGTAACTAAATGTGCCGTCAAAAGTATTAAAACGACCATATAACCAGCTGTAACCTAAGTGTTTAATTTTAAAGTTAACAGATGCGTGCCCGCCTTTTGTATCAATTACATAATCAGCTGCATTAACGGCTGTTGCCGATAACATCATTGCAGCCGAAACGGCTGTGCTTACTAATAATCTTTTCATTTTAATCATCCTTTAATGGTTTGATCATTCTGATTAAGGTTTTATCTTTATCGATAAAGTGATGTTTTAACGCCCCTAGTGCATGCAATACTGCAAACCCGATTAATGTGCACGCGCCATAATAATGTACTTTTCCTGCAATATCGGCTTGGTCATCAAATGCAAAATCAAGCGCTGATACGTTAAATAAGGTAAACACTTCTATTGGACGTCCGTCTGCGGTTGATATTAAATACCCTGCAACAACTATAACGGCCAAAATAATATACATAGCAATATGCGCAGTATGTGCTAATTGGTTCATGCCTTTACTTTCACCTAATGGTTTAGGTTGTGTAGATAAAGCACGCCATAAAATTCTAAATAAAAATACGGCCACAAGCGTAATACCAATACTTTTATGTAAATCGAGCGAGCCTTTATACCAGCTATCGTAATAAGTAAGCTCAACCATATATAAACCTAAACCAAACAGGCCAAAAATAGTCAACGCCATGAGCCAATGTAAAATAATGGCGACAAGTCCGTAAGATGAAGGTGTATTTTTAAACATGTTTAAAGTCCTATTATGCTATGACGTTACAATATAGTGCATAGCCGTAAATGAAAATAGCATTTACAAACACTTTACGTGCGTATACGCACAGAACTTTGATAATTAAAGTCAGTTTTTAGAAGTTGAGGATTAAACAGATAAGTTTATAGGGTTGATTGCTCGCTCAAGCTGACATAAATTAAGCTCTCTGGGCTTACTTGCAAACAGGTAACAAGTCCTTCTTTAATGAGCTCTAGCATGGCTATAAAACTAACCACAACACCACTACGCCCTTCATCAGGCGTAAAAAGCGCATTAAATACCACTGCTGAATTTGCTTTCGATAGCTGTTGTAATATTTGGCTCATTCTCTCTCGGGTTGAGAGTACTTCAGCAGTAATTTGATGATGTTCAAACGTTTTTGCTCGCGCCATAACATCACTCAACGCCAGCATTAAGTCTTTAAGTTCAATATCAGGGAGGTTATGACTTGTGTCTTCATTTATTGGCATAGCGGCATGCGCTATAAAAATATCACGCCCAACACGGGGGATATCATCGAGGTTTTCGGCGGCTTTTTTAAATAACTCATATTCTTGCAGGCGTTTAATAAGCTCAGCGCGAGGGTCTTCTTCCTCTTCAAGTTCTTCGTGAACAGGGAGTAATAAGCGCGACTTAATTTGTGCAAGTAACGCAGCCATAACTAAATATTCACCGGCAAGTTCGAGTTGAAACTCGGTCATCATTTCAACGTAACTTACATACTGCTCTGTAATACTAAAAATAGAAAGATCGAGCACATCAAGCTTATGCTTTTTAATTAAATAAAGCAGTAAATCGAGCGGGCCTTCAAAGGTTTCTAATATTATTTCGAGCGCATCGGGCGGGATATATAAGTCTTCTGGTTTATCTACAACCGCTTTACCATGCAAAAAAGCCAGTGGCAGCTTCTGCTGCACTGGCTTTTCACTACTTTTTGTATCAGCAGTACTTTCGCTCACTTGTTATTACTCAAACGGGCTTGTATCACCACAGCCAACACGCAATATTTTAACTTCATCTTCCGACAAGTCGATTACTGTGGTTGCTTGCTCGGCTAAATGGCCACCGTGAATAATTAAATCAACGTGTTTATCTAATCGCTCTAATATTTCATCCGGATCAGATTCAGTAAACTGCTGCCCGGGTAAAATTAAAGAACACGACATTAATGGCTCGCCAAGTTCGGCAAGTAACGCACAAGCAATTGGGTGTTCAATTACACGCATGCCAATGGTTTTTTTCTTGTCGTTTAATAAACGCTTAGGGACTTCTTTTGTGCCTTTAAAAATAAAGGTATAAGGCCCTGGCGTATTATTTTTAATTAATCTAAATAGCTGGTTATCTACACGTGCATAAGTAGATAGCTCCGATAAATCACGGCAAACTAGCGTGAAATTATCGTTTTTTTCAATACCACGAATACGCTCTATGCGCTCTTTGGCCTGCTTATTACCAATGTTACAGCCAATGGCATAGCCCGAATCTGTTGGGTAAACAACAACACCGCCTTGTTTAATAATATCAACGGCTTGACTAATCAATCTTGGTTGCGGGTTATCAGGATGAATATGGAATAATTGACTCATGTTAATGCCCCTTCTTGTCCTTCCCAAACTTGCCAAACACCTTGGCAGTCTTTCGGTAAGTATAAATTTTTGCCAAGCTCTAAATAGCTTGTCGGAAAATGAAAATCAGACCCTTGCGAGCAAAGTAGTTCGTACTCACGGCTGAGTTCACCTAAAAATTGACGTTCGCTTGGCGCCTGTTGAGGTTGTGCAACTTCCATTGCGTCTCCTCCTACACTTTTAAATTCTACTAATAATTTGCGTAGCCACTTGTTTGACATTTGATAGCTACTTGGGTGCGCAAGTACAGCAACACCACCAGCAGCATGTATTGCCTCTACAGCGGTTTGCATGGTGCACCAGCAACTAGGTACATAGCCTGTTTTGCCGCGCCCTAAGTACTTTTTAAAAACACCCGGGAAATTTTTAGCTACACCGCGCTCAATAAGAGCGCGTGCAAAATGTGCGCGCGTAATTTGCGCGTCTTTTGCCAGCTCTTTAGCTTGCTCGTAAATGCCATCAAAGCCATTTTTTGCAAGGCGTGCGCCAATTTCTAGTGCACGCTCTTCTCGCTTTTGCTGCTGAGCAGTTAATAAAGAAGTAAGGTCAATATTATTAATATCAATATTTAAACCTACAATATGAATTTCGAAGCTTTCCCATTTGGTAGACACTTCGGTACCCGTTATTAATGAAAGCGGTAAGTTTTCTGCTTCAATAAATTGCTGAGCAGGCTTAATAGCCGCCACAGTGTCATGATCGGTAATAGCAAACACATCAATATTTTTATCAACAGCGCGATGCAATAATTCTTCAACCGTTAAACGCCCGTCTGAATGTGTGGTATGGCTATGTAAATCATATTTTATCAAAAGAAAACTGCTTAAAATTAAGGGTTACTGGTGTTTATGTAAGTATAACAACTTTTTTGACTAAATTGTTTTAAATAAACACTTGACACAAAAGCATAAGATACGTTTTACTGTAGCCACTTTCAGACACATTAAGAATTAACAATAATGATCAATTCAAACTTAAACACTATTTGGTGGTGGCACTCGTAATTTTCGGGTGATGAATTGTCGTGTCTAGCAAAAATTCAAAACCCGCAACTATGCGGGTTTTTTTATAACTAAATTTTACGAAACATATACGTTAAAAATATTTAATAAATTTTGAGGCAGAAAAACATGAATAACGGTCTTACTCTTACACATCGTTGGTGGTGGCGCCTGATATAGCGGGACGGTAATGATCTGTTTGTAATTTAGATATCGTTATTCAAACCCCGCATTGCAAAAGCACTGCGGGGTTTAATTTTTTGAGGGAATGAGGTTTGATTTTTAGTCATATAACTACCACACCAGGCGAAGTAACAAGCATTACGCAAGTACGCGACTATATTAGTAGCCCTCTTGCATTATACGCGGCACTTGATAAGCCTAACTCACTACTGCTTGAATCGGCTGAGATTGATTCTAAAGACAGTGTAAAAAGTTTAATTTTAGTTGATAGCGCCCTGCGCATTGTATGTAAGGGTAAAACGGTAACTGTTAGCGCACAATCTAATAACGGCAAGCAATTATTAAGCTACTTACAAGCAAATGTTAAGAGCTGTGATTCACAATTAAACGACACAACGCTTACACTTAACTACCAAGACACCAGCAGCGATATAGACGAAGCAAGTAAGCTTGTTGCCGATAACGCCTTCAGCGCTCTTCGTACCTGTATTAACAGCATTCAAAGCACTACCGAAAATCCGTTTTCGGTATTTTTAGGCGGTGTGTTTGCCTACGATATGGTGGCAAACTTTGAGCAATTAAGTGATGTACCTGATGGCGAAAACACCTGCCCAGATTACGTATTTTATTTAGCTGAAACGTTAGTTGTTATTGATCATCAAAAGCAAACAACCGAACTCATTGGTAATGTATTTAACGGCCCAGACGTACACGCTAACTGTTTTGAAGTAGGTAAAGAGCTTGAGCGGTTAAATACGCTGTGCGATAACGCAGCAGAATTTAGTGCGGATATGCAAAGTGGCGAATGTGAAGTAAGCGTTGATATAAGCGACGAAACGTATTGCGAGCAAGTTGTTAAGCTTAAAAAGAACATTGTAGATGGTGATATTTTTCAGGTAGTGCCGTCGCGTACATTTTCACTACCTTGCCCTGATTCTTTACATGCGTATAGTCAGCTTAAAAAGCAAAACCCAAGCCCTTACATGTTTTATATGCGCGATGAAGACTTTGCATTATTTGGCGCGTCTCCTGAGTCGGCCCTTAAGTACGACGTAAGTAATAAGCAAGTAGAAGTATACCCAATTGCGGGGACTCGCCCGCGTGGTAAATTTGCTAATGGGCAAATAAACCCAGACCTAGATAGCCGTATTGAGCTTGAACTAAGAAACGATCAAAAAGAGCGCGCCGAGCATTTAATGCTGGTTGATTTAGCCCGTAACGACGTAGCACGTATTAGTGTTGCAGGTACTCGTTTTGCTAAAGAGCTATTAAAAGTAGACCGCTATTCACAAGTAATGCATTTGGTGTCACGCGTTGTTGGTACACTAAAACCCGAGCTTGATGCACTGCACGCTTACCAAGCGTGTATGAACATGGGCACGCTTGTTGGTGCACCAAAGGTTCGTGCTGCTGAGCTTGTTCGTCAAACAGAAGGTAAGCGCCGTGGCAGTTATGGCGGCGCAGTAGGTTACTTAACTGGTGATGGCGCAATGGATAGTTGTATTGTTATTCGCTCAGCTTTTGTTAAAAATAACAAAGCGTATGTGCAAGCCGGTGCCGGTGTGGTGTTTGACTCAGATCCTATTTCAGAAGCAAACGAAACTCGCGCTAAAGCACAAGCGGTTATCACCGCCATAAAATCTACGTATAAGGCGGTATAAAATGAGCAAAGTAAATCCTATCAAAATCTATTTTTTAGATAACTTTGACTCATTTACATACAACCTTGTTGATGAGCTGACGATGCTTGGCTGCGAACTGGTTGTTTACAGAAACAACATTAGCGCTGAGGTTATTTTTAATAAAATGCGCCAAGAGCAAGGACAAGTACTATTAGTACTTTCGCCTGGCCCTGGAACACCAAGCGATGCAGGCTGTTTAATGGAGCTTATTGAGCTCTCTAAAGGCCACTTCCCAATGCTAGGCATTTGTTTAGGCCAACAAGCGTTAACACAAAGCTATGGCGGAGTAATCGGTCACGCGGGTGAAACCGTACATGGTAAGTCTTCAATTATTAATTTAGGCGAACATCCTGTATTTGATGGTATGGGCAATACAATGCCTGTAGCACGTTACCATTCATTAATGGCAACAAAAGTGCCTGGTAATATAAAGGTTATTGCCCAGTATGAAGATATCCCTATGGCTATTTATCATCATGATGACAATGCATTGGGTTATCAATTTCATCCAGAATCAATACTGACGCCAAACGGCGCAATGCTACTTCAGCAAAGTGTCGCTTACTTAACACGTGCCAAATAATAGAGGACATTATGAGTACACAACCAGAACAACCCATAAATGTTCAACACGCTATTGAACAACTAATTACAGGGCAATCATTAAGCTATGCAGACGCCAAAGCACTGTTTGATGAAATAATGCAAGGTAACATGAGCGAGATTGAGCTAACCGCCCTACTAATAAGCCTTAAAATTAAAGGCGAAGTAAGCGATGAAATAGCAGGTGCTGCAGCCTCAATGCGCGAAAACGCTGTTGCTTTTACTACCAGCAGTACACAACTTGCTGATAGCTGTGGCACTGGCGGCGATGGTTCAAACACAATAAATATAAGCACAACAGCAGCCATAGTTGCCGCTGCTGCCGGCATTAACATGGTAAAACATGGTAATCGCAGTGTATCGAGTAATTCAGGCTCTGCCGACTTACTAAAAGCGCTGGGCATTAATATAGATATGAGCCCAGAGCAGGCAGCAAAATGCCTTGAGCAAACCAATTTTACCTTTTTGTTTGCACCGCACTATCACAGTGGCGTACGCCATGCGATGGGCGTGCGTACAGCGCTTAAAACACGCACTATTTTTAATATTTTAGGCCCGCTTGCTAACCCAGCAGCACCTGATGTGCAATTGTTAGGTGTGTACAACGAAGCGTTATGTATGCCAATGGCACAAACACTTAATACCCTTGGCACAAAGCGCGCTATGATTGTTCACGGCTCGGGCACTGACGAAATAGCTCTACACGGTCCAACAACGGTAGTTGAGCTGAATAATGGCGAGCTTACACAGTACACACTAAACCCAAGCGACTTTGACCTTGCAAACTATTCACTTGAACAACTCGCTGGTGAAGGCCCACAATACAACGCAAATGCTAGCCTTGCCATCTTACAAGGCAAAGGCACAGATGCACATAATGCTGCCATTGTGGTTAACGTAGCTGCCCTTTTATACCTAACAGGTAAAGCAGAAACGTTAAAAGAAGGGGCAAAGCAAGTACAAACATTATTAAGTTCAGGGCAAGCCATGAACACACTAAATGCAATTATTGAGGTAAGTAATGGCTAATGTATTAGACAAAATTGTTGCTGATAAAAAATTAGAACTAATTGAGCGTAAAGCCGCACGCCCGCTTGAAAGCTTTAAACACCTTGCAGTGCCTACAAGCCGTAGTTTTTACAAAGCATTAGCCGCCCCAGGCACACAGTTTATTTTAGAGTGTAAAAAAGCATCGCCTTCAAAAGGGCTAATTAGAGAGCCATTTGATTTAACCGAAATCACATCGGTTTATAAAAAATACGCTACCTGCATGAGCGTGTTAACTGATGCTAAATATTTTCAAGGCAGTTTTGACTATCTTGAATTTGTGCGCAGCCAAGTAGAACAACCGCTTATCTGTAAAGACTTTTTTATAGATGAGTACCAAGTGTATATGGCGCGTATTTATGGCGGTGACGCTATATTACTGATGCTTTCAGTACTCGATGACGAAAGCTATAAAGCACTGCACGCAGTTGCCGATTCTCTGAACATGTCGGTATTAACCGAAGTAAGTAATGAAGAAGAAGTACACCGTGCACTTGCGCTTGATGCACAAATTATTGGTATTAATAACCGTGATTTACGCGATTTAAGCACCGATTTAGCCACTACCGAAAAGCTACGCAAACTTATTCCGGCTGATAAAGTGGTTATTTCGGAATCGGGTATTTACACCCATCAAGACGTAAAACGTTTAGCTCCATTATGCGATGGTTTTTTAATTGGCAGCTCACTTATGGGCGAGCGTGATTTAGAGCAAGCATGTCGCCGTGTTATTTTAGGTGACAATAAAGTATGTGGTTTAACACGTACCAAAGATGCACAAGCGGCATATCAAAACGGTGCTGTTTATGGTGGTTTAATTTTTCATCCTAAATCGCCACGCTATGTTGATTTAGATTGCGCAAAAGAGCTTAGCCAAAGTGCCCCGCTTAATTTTGTGGGTGTGTTTGTAGATGCCCCAATTGATCAAGTTGCTCAATACGCAAGTGTGCTAAAATTGGCGGCAGTTCAATTACATGGTCAAGAAAGTGACGATTACATCGCTCAGTTGCGTACACAGTTACCTACCGGCTGCGAGATTTGGAAAGCCCAAGCAATAAAAGATGCATTGCCAACACCTGTAAATGGCGTTGACCGACACCTTTACGATACACACAGCGATACACAAGCTGGCGGTACAGGTAAAGCATTTGATTGGTCGGTGCTTCATGATGCAACCACTCCGTTTATGCTCGCTGGAGGCTTAAATCCAGACAATATTAAAGATGCGCTTTTTAAAGGTGCCTTAGGCCTTGATTTAAACTCAGGCGTTGAAGAATCTGCGGGTAAAAAGTGCCCTAACAAATTACATAATGCTTTTACAAGCATCAGAAATTATTGAGGTTAAAATGCAAAATCCAGCTTATTTTGGCGAGTTTGGCGGTATGTTTGTACCCGAGTTACTTGTCCCTGCGCTTAAGCAGTTAGAAAACGAATTTAACAAAGCACAAAAAGATCCTGAGTTTCAGGCTGAGCTAAGTAAATTATTAAACGAGTATGCGGGTCGTCCTACCCCACTTACTTTAACGCGCAATTTAGTTAAAAACCCAAAAGTAAAACTGTATCTAAAGCGTGAAGACTTATTACACGGCGGCGCACATAAAACCAACCAAGTACTTGGCCAAGCGTTACTTACTAAGCGCATGGGTAAAAAACAAGTAATTGCTGAAACAGGCGCAGGCCAACACGGCGTTGCAACCGCGCTTGCATGTGCATTACTGGGTTTAAAATGTCGAATTTATATGGGCGCAAAAGACGTTGAACGTCAGCAACCAAACGTATTTAGAATGAAGTTAATGGGCGCAGAGGTTATTCCGGTAACAGCGGGTTCTGGCACATTAAAAGATGCAGTAAATGAAGCCCTGCGTGACTGGTCAGCTAATTATCAAGACGCGCACTACCTACTAGGCACAGCTGCTGGTCCTCACCCATTCCCAACAATTGTACGTGAGTATCAAAAAGTTATTGGTGAAGAAGCTAAACAACAAGTACTTAAAGCCGAAGGTCGTTTACCTGACGCTGTAATTGCCTGTGTTGGTGGTGGTTCAAACGCAATTGGTATGTTCACCGACTTTATTGACGAGCCAGGCGTTAAATTAATTGGTGTTGAGCCTGCTGGGAAAGGGCTTGATACAAATGAGCACGGTGCAACAATTTGTAAAGGCACTAAAGGTATATTACACGGTACTTACACGTACATTATGCAAAACGACGATGGCCAAATTGAAGAGTCTTACTCTGTATCAGCGGGTCTTGATTACCCTGCGGTTGGTCCTCAGCACGCATTTTTACACGAAACCGGTCGAGCGCAATACGTGGGTATCACAGATACAGAAGCGCTTGATGCGTTTCAATCACTTGCTAAAAACGAAGGGATCATTCCGGCGCTTGAATCAAGCCATGCGCTTGCTTATGCACTTAAGTATGCAGAAGAGCAAACCGAGGAAAGCGTTTTAGTTATTAATTTAAGTGGTCGTGGCGATAAAGATTTAGCACACGTTCACAATGTACTATCTGAAAGAGGTCAGCTATGAGCCAAGTAAAAACGGATCGTTACGGCAAAATGTTTGCAGCGCTTAACGAGAAAAAACAAGGTGCGTTTGTACCATTTGTAACAATTGGCGACCCAGGTAAAGAGCAAAGTGTTGCGATTATTAAAAGCCTAATTGACGGCGGCGCTGATGCACTTGAGCTTGGTATTCCGTTTTCTGACCCGATTGCGGATGGCCCTGTAATTCAAAAAGCAAATATTCGCGCACTTGATGTGCACATTAACACGCAAGATTGCTTTGATGTTATTAAAGAGATACGCGAGTATAACGCCGATATTCCAATTGGATTATTGCTTTACTCAAACCTTGTTTTTAAGCGCGGCATAGAAGCATTTTATAAAGATGCAAAAGCGGTAGGTGTAGACTCTATTTTAGTGGCTGACGTGCCTCTGCATGAATCTAAAATATTTAGAAAATCGGCAATGGATAACGGTGTAGACCCAATTTTTATAGCAACACCTAATGCAGATGATGACACACTTCGCCAATGCGCCTCTTACGGTCGTGGTTATACGTATTTACTATCGCGCGCAGGTGTTACCGGTACCGATACTAAAGCACAAATGCCAGCGGGTAATATTGTTACTAAATTAAAAGAATACCATGCAGCTCCTGCTCTTTTAGGATTTGGTATTTCAACGCCAGATGATGTAAAAGCGGCTCTTAATGCAGGCGCAGCAGGTGCTATTTCAGGCTCTGCTGTAGTTAAAATTATTGAAGCTAACCTTAACGATTTAGACGCAATGACAACGCAGTTAAAAGCATTTGTTAGTGAAATGAAAGCCGCAACCGCATTATAAAAAGTGTAAATTTACGCATTAAAAAAGGGCAATTAAATGCCCTTTTTTGTTTTTTAAAAGCAAATTAGTGAGCTTGGTGTTTACCCTCTAAAATCTCTTCAATAAATTTAGCATTAAATGCTTCTAAATCAGCTGGGCTTCGGCTTGTTACCAAACCTTGGTCTACACATACTTCTTGGTCAACCCAATTAGCACCTGCATTAATTAAATCGCTTTTAATACTAGGAAAAGAAGTAATAGTGCGGTCGCGCAATTTATTAATTTCAGCTAACAACCACGGTGCGTGGCAAATAGCAGCAACGGGTTTGTTTTTTTCTGCACCAAAAAATCCATCAATAAATGCTTTAGCATCTTTATCTTGGCGTAAACTGTCTGGATTAAATAAACCACCAGGAAGCATAAGCGCGTCGTAATCAGCAGGATCCGCGTTTGTAACTAGTTTATCTACTGTTACTTTATCGCCCCACTTGTCTTCATCCCAGCCAGTAATTTGGCCTTCTTTAATTGATACTATTTCGATGTTTGCACCAGCATCAAGTAATGCGCTGCGTGGAGATAAAAGCTCACTTTGCTCAAATCCATCAGTGGCTAAAATTGCGATTTTTTTGCCTTGTAAACGTGTGCTTGTTTGTAATGTACTCATTGAGATCTCCTTATTTTCTTAAAAGGTATATTTAAAATACACAATCAAAAAAGCACGATGCGTGCCGATAACAAGCAATTGAAAATAAAGGAGTTAATTTAAGTAGGATTTATAATGCCATGTAAATCATTTAGAAGGGATGAAAAAACTACATAGATCAGACATAGCTTTGCTACTTGGTGATTTAAATACAGAAGCTTCGCTTCTCGCGTGAGCAAGCTCAACGCCTACAACTAACGCTCGGCATTATGTTTATTTTGTAGACGCACAACTTGTTGGCGTGATGGGCAAAGCCCATAATTTTATGTTTAATAACTCCACGCAAAGCTCAATCAACGACCAAGCTAAGTAATGCTATTTAAAGCAGATCTTTTAACGCCTTAGCTGGTTTAAAAACCGCTTTATTTGCGCCTTCTATTTCAATTGCAGCCCCTGTTTGTGGGTTACGCCCAGTACGCGCTGGGTAATAACTTAGCGCAAAGGTACCAAAGCCATTAATTTGAACTTGATCGCCCTCAGAAAGCGATTTAGTAATGACTTTTTGCAAGCTTGAAAGTGCCGCTTGAGAATCTTTTTTTGTTAATTCACTTTTGTGTGCAATGGCAGCAACGAGTTCTGCTTTATTCATTTTAGGCTCCTAAATACACGCCAAATCAGTGTTGGTTAAGCGTGGGAATATGATGATATGAAAAATACCAAACCAAATTGGTAATAAAGCCACGCAGGCTAAGGGTTACAGGGCAACAAGTCAACCTTGTAGTTGCTAAGCTTTATGTGGTAAAAAGCCTTTGACTCTTTTTTGTATAATTTAGGTAGTATATGCACGCATTAATTGAATACATTCCACTCATACTGTTTTTTGCAGTGTTTAAACTCGTCGATATTTATTGGGCTACCGGTTTATTGATGGCCACTACGCTTATTCAAGTTGCTTATAGCTACTTTAAACATGGCAATGTACCTACTCGTCATTGGATATTTTTTGGCATTGCTGCCGTGTTTGGTACGCTAACGCTGGTACTTCATGATGAGCAATACATTAAATGGAAAGCAACACTGATATATGCAGGTTTAAGTTTAACGTTACTTGTTAGCCGTTATGTACTTAATAAAAATCTCGTTAAAAAAGCGCTTAGCTCAATCCTCGAAAACGCTAATGATACAAAGCAAGCCATTGTTGTCCCAGAACCGTTATGGGATAAGCTTAATTTAATGTGGGTTGTAATTACTGCTGGCATCGCAGCACTAAACATTTATATTGCATATAATTTTTCGCTCGACTTTTGGGTTAACTTTAAAGTGTTTGGTTTAATGGGTATTACTTTTGTAAGCATTTTTGCCACCATTATTGCCTTGTACAAGTACCTCCCTGATGAAGAGGAAACAGCAAAGTAAGCCCCCTCGTCATAAAAGTGTCGTCTTAGCTTGTTAGCTTATTAAAAAAAGCAAGTTGAGACGACCTTGAACGCTAACCAATACCGCTGGTTTGAATTTACCCTCATTTTTATATTGCTGCCCTTGTTGGGTTTTGGATTACGCGAGCATTTAGCTAATTGGCTTATCCCTGCGCTTATTATACTTATGAGTGTGTGTTGTATGTTGCTACTGGGCGATCCCCATTTTAAACGGTTTAGACTCACAAGCCTTGGGCAATTTTCTGCTGTTAAAAGGCGTGTGTTTAGCTTCTTTTTTTTAGGTGCGCTGTTCTCAGGCATGTTTTACGGGATTATTCATCAAGGCAACTGGTTTACCCTTCCCCGTAACTCGTTTAATGATTGGCTTTTACTGTTGGTGCTGTATCCAATACTGTCGGTTATTCCTCAAGAATTAATATTCCGAACGTATTTTTTTCATCGTTATAAACGCATCATGCCAAAAAAAGCAGTGCGTATTGTAGTCAGTGCGAGTGTATTTGCGCTGGCGCATATTGTGTATGCAAATTGGATTGCAGTAGCCTTAGCCTTTTTGGGCGGTTTACTGTTTGCGTATACCTACGCACAAAGCCGCTCAACGGTCGTGTGTGTTATTGAACACAGCTTATGGGGGCTATGGATGTTTACACTCGGGATTGGCAGCTACCTCGATTCAGGCGCATTTAACTAATATAACAAACATTAAAAAATCCGATACTAGAAAACTAATATCGGATTTTGAATATTTCTAAAACCACTTAACTAATGGTTAAAATAACGACTCAAACTCACCATTTGGAAATAAAACACCAGGAATACCACGTACCGCAGTAACATCAGCTAGTTTAGTATCACCAAAATATAAACCGCCACTGTAATTACGGCCCTTCTGCTTAACATCTAACCAACGTCCATTTTCGCCTTTCGCTATTAGATTAATGTTGCCACTAACATCACGAATACGTAAATCTAACGCGCGATTTTGTATGCTAACAAATATATCTGTAGAAGTAAGTTCTGATAAGTTTTCCACGTCGCCTACGTACGCAAATTTAAAATCGCTTGCACCACTCAATGGAAAATCTAATTCAAAAGTAAATGCTAAATCGTCATTATCTTCACCAACAAAAGGCGAAGCCTCTACTGCTGTGATATGAAATGCAGTGCTTTGAATGTCACTTACGTAATCACCATTAAAATCAAAAGTAGATAACGTGGTTGACTCCTCACCTAGTGAATTAACAAAACGATTTAAGTTTACTGATAAATCACCTTCGAGTTTACCCGCTGCTTTATTGATAATTACGTTGGTCGTTACCTGTGTAATACCCGTATCGGCTTCTGGGTTTAATTCACTTTGAGCATCTATGCCATCAAACTCAATCAGCAACTCACTTACATCCACACTTAATACCGTAGTACCATTTGTGACCGTTGCGCTCATTACACCTTCGATTTTATTACCTAATACACCACTTACTCTGAAAGTTGGAATTGATAAATCAATGGTTATAGGTAACTCATCATATGTGCCAGTAATAGCCCAAGTATAAGGTGATTGGTTGTAATCAATATCTAAATCACGAAGCTTATATTGCCCTGATGGTGTAGAGCCATCAGCTAGTGGTGAATAATTTGTGATAACTTCGTTTAAAGCATTACTAAGTGCATCAAGGGTTCTTTGTGTATCTTCATCAAACGCACCTTCAAGCTCAGTAAATTTTGCGTCTAATTCATCTGAATAGCTTTTTTCTTGAAGTCTTGCAACACCAATTATATTTCGCGTATCAACAAGTAACTCTCTTGAGTCTAAGCTTTGCACTTCTGCTGAGCGAGCCTGCCAATTTGTAAATGTAGTTACACTTGCAATCGTTTGCTTAACTTGACCAGCTACATTTTTCAACAAAGCATTACCTTGGTCGCTAAATAAGTTGTCTGTAACATACTGCGCTGCTAAGTCGCTGTAATCTTGCCAAGCTTGCTGGTCAGTCTCCAAGTTAGTAAATGCATTAAAAGCACTTTCAACACTAAACGAACTATCAGCAACACCAGCTAAAATTGCCGCGTAGGTGAAGGCATTTGTCACCATTTCTGCTTCAACACTTGCATTTAAATTACTGTGCGTTAAATGATAAAAAGGCGTGGCTGATAAACTCGCCTGTGTAGCACTAAAGCCTTCTTCTGTAATTGCTTTGCTCAATGGTGATAAATAAACCTTATTTACTCCCGGTGCACTAAATGCATCCGCTTTGTAATTAAGGGTAACGGTTGTCAATTCTTGGTAGTCGATTAACCGGTTTGCGTTTAAGTCATTTACATCACCACGCACAGTTCTGCCACACCCTGTAAATCGCGGACAAGGTAGAGCTGTATCGCTAGGTATAAACTCAAAACTATTAAAAGTAAGTGGAGTTACACTTACACTCGCAGTATTGATGTTTTCGACTTCAATTGATTCTTGCACCACCCCATCGCTATCTAAAACATTAAGCGTGCCCTGTGGTGATTGCCAATTAGATACATAAAAACTCACAGAAGAAGATGTAGCAATTTCACTCACTGCAACAGATTCTGAACTGTCACTGTCTGATGAAGAACCACAACCTGCCAATGCAATAGCGACCCCTAAAGGTATAATTTGTTTTAACATCTTCATTCCTTAAAACTTAATGTTCACGTACCAATTCACATTCGCATAATAGGCTTTATCTAAATCTAGGCTATCAGTTTGTAAATTAAGACCAAAATATTCGTTTTCTATACCAACTAAAAATGCTTCGCTTTTTGTTTCGTAGCCTGCTTGTACTCGCCAATGATCCCAAAAGTGAATACGGCCTTTTAATTGGCTAAACGTGTCTTTATCGTAACGTTTTAAAGTTAACTGAGTCGAAAATCGGTCGTTTATTCTGTAATCGGCAAATGCTTGTAGTCGCATTTCCATTTCGAAATCATGAGATACCGTATTTCCAAATGCAGATGTTTTTAATGAAACTGTTGGCTGAGTAATAATATCGCCGTTATCATCTTCGCTAAATGGAATTTCAGTCGTTTGACCCTTTACAGAGCCGCTGTCTTCGTACTCTATTTTATACAGCAAATCTTTTACGCTAAAACCAACTTTAAGCTCATCATTTACTTGCCAATCGGCAAAAATATCTAGGCTATAGCCTAGCCCTTCAGGCTTTTGTGAAGGTGTAAATTCTTTAAATAAAATATCTTTTGAAAAGTTGTAATCGACAGTTACAGCACCTTCAACTTCATCACTAAAAATTTCACCATTTACAGTGGCATCTTGATAGTGTGAGCTGGCAAAAACAGAAAGCTTAGGTGTTATTGTTAATGCATTTTTATCTAAAAATTTAAAATCATAAGATACGAATACACCATTAGACGTTGCTTGTTTAGCATCGAGGTAATAGGTATAAAATCTATCTTCAAACTCTAAATCATTCTTTTCGGTATGAGTATATTTAGCTGTATCAGGATCAAAGTTAAGAACATAGTCATAACGACTTTGTAAACCCACTTTAAAATTACCGTAGCCAACACCCACTTCAAAAATATTATAGGTAAATGCACTGTCACCCGATTTTAATGGTGCATCAAAATCATCTACAAAGGCTTGTACTGGTTGTGCTTCAGTATAAATTTCTGCGTCAAAATGAGTAAATATTTGAAATTGGTTATCTGCGGAAGCAAGAGGAGAAATAAAAGCTGTTGAAAATCCTAACAAGAGAATTTTTTTTTTCATAATTTAATCGCTTTCTATAAAAAAAGGGAAAAGCGCTGCTTTCCCCTTTTATAGTTTAAATATTACTTAGATGAATCAATTAAATCAACATCAGTGTAAGGCACTACATCACCATCGATGTAAGTGATAGATACACCGTTAGTAACTTTAGAAGCAGTACCAAATGACATCATTTCGCCATTGTACATAGCTTTAACATCACCAGTGTAACCTGTAGATTCCATACCAGTTAGAGATAATGTGTAACCCATTGCTGCGTCACCTTTAACCATAACTTCTAATGTACTTTCATCTTCATCACCACTACTGTCAACCATACCCATTACTTTAAAGTCTAAGTCGCCAGACATACCTTCAAGTGTAATACTTGAAGAATCTGATTCTTCAGTTGCAGTAATGTTTAGCATACCAGTGAAACCAGAATCACCGTCCATAATTTCAACGTGGTTCCAAGCTTCAGTGTTAACAATTTCAGCGTCATCAACTGTGTCAGCATTTACTGCACCATCAAATGTGAATATTAAACATGAATCAATTTGCGTAGGATCAATAATCGTACCGTCAGCAAACAGTTCACACTCTTCTAGAGCTGCAGTACGACTTTCACCCGTAACAAGTGAAACAGTTGCGTCATTTTCACCCATTAATGTAGCGCCCCAAGCAACAACTAATTGCTCGCCTTGGTATGAAGCTGAAGCACTGATCATTTCACCGGTAGTTTCGTTCTCTAATTCTAAAACTAACGCATCTAAGTCATAGTTATATGACCAATCAGGTTGACGAGTAGAAGTACCTTCACCTGAGTTACCCATTTCAGCTAGTTCATCAATTACGTCAGCAAGAACGTCTGCTGCATCGATAACCGCTTGACCGCCAGTGTTAGTAAGCACAGTCATAGTCGATAATGACTCTGATGTAGCTTTAACAGAAGTTAGTACTTCAAGTTTAGCAACCGCCGCTTCAGCAACAAGTTGTAGGTTATAAGCTGTTACAAATTGCTCGCTAGCTAGGTCACCTTGAGCTACAGCAGCTGTTTGCATAGCTGTAAGCGCATCAATCATTGCTTGTGCGCCTTCGCCTTCAAGGTCTAGGTAAGCATTAGCAGCAACAAGTGCTTGCTCAATAGCAATTTCAAGTGCATCAACAGCAGCAGCAAAATCAGACGCAGCAGTAACAGCAGTCATAGCAAGCTCAAGAGCTTCAGTTGCGTTTGCGGCTGTATCTACCATTGCACCTTCTGCGTTAGCAAGTGCGCTTGTAGAAGCTGCTTCAGCTGTGTCTGCTGCTGATTTTTTCTCATCAGCAACGTCTGCAGTGTCTTCAGCAACTAGTTTTGCAGCAGCAAGAGCAATATCAAACGTTTCAATCGCTGCTTCTGCTTCCGCTACTAGTGCAGCTAATGCAGCGTCGTATGCAACGGTGTCAGTTACAGCAACACCTGCGTCTGTTTGTAAAGACGTTGCAGAATCAAGAATCTGTTGGTAATCAGAGCTTTGAGTAACTAACGCTTTTGCAGCAGTTACATAACCTTGTGATTTAACAAAAATAGAACCCGCTTTAGCTGTTAAACCAGCAGTAGCAGCTTCATTTTTCAGTAATGTTACAGCGCTTACAAATGCAGCTGCGTTATCAGCCGTAAGAGCATCGCCACCCATTGCTTGAACATCAGCAAGTGAACTTTGAGCTGTTTCAATATCCATTTCTAATGCAGTAAGTGCAGTCTGTGAAGCTGTAACTTCTATTGTTAAAGCAGCTGCTAGAGCTGTATAAAAATCATCTCCAACTGTACACTCTGCACCAGTACAACCAATTACTTCTAGTGCTTTTTTAACTTTTACTGCAGCGGCTGCAAGGCCGGCATCAGTTGCTGCACCATTTTTAACAGCTTTGTCTTTAGCTGCTTTTGCTTTTTTAGCAATACCTACTGAATTAGCGGCAAACGCATCAATTTGTGCTTGTGTTGCATTAGGGTTGTTAATAGAGAATGCCGTTTTTAAAGCGTTTTCAATTGCAGTTTCATCACCCGTTGCTACAGCAACAAAAATGTTTGCAGTATTTGTAATTGCTGTTTGTAACATTGTAGCTATTGCAGCAATGCCAGCGTCAGTATTACCTTTAAACTGGCCTGATTTAATACCAGCTTTAATGCTGCTCATTACATCACCAATTGAAGGTAAACCTTGAATTGAAGATGAAAGCTGTGCAATTGCTAAAATACCGTCAGTAAGTTCTTCTTCGCCATCAACATTGCTTAAATCTACAGCGCCGCCGTTAGATAAATCGCCAATAATAGCAGAAAGTAAAAGTGCTGCGTCTTGACCCATTACTTGTACAACAGTGTTTAAGCTCGCTGTAGCAATAGCGTCTTCATCTACACTTGAACCTGAGTCAAGAAGAAGACCTGCCACTAACGATGTTAAAAAAGTAACATTAGCTTTATAAGAACCTATAACATTATCGTCGCCAGCTGCACCGCTCGCTCCAGATGTATCTGCTTCAACAGCTGGAATAAACTTAACAACAGAAAGCTCTAGGTCAGTTTTGTACCATTCGCCAAACTCAATATCAGTATCGCCATCATTTTCGTCGTCAACTTCTGGCGCTACATCGTAAGTGCCACAACCTACGTAAGCATCACAACGTAAAAAGCTATCATCGCCTTCTTCAGACGTTTTAACAGTAATGTAAACAGGTCCAGTAAAATCATCATCTAGGTAGATGCTGTAACGACCGTTTTCATCAGTTAGCACTTCAGGGTTAGCGGCAATTTTACTTGCTTCTACCGCTGCATCTGCAGCATCTTGTGATAGTGCTTCTTCAGAAAAAGACTCAGCCTCTGCTGAAGCAGCTGAGCGAAATGCAACAGGAACGCTTTGACCAGATGCATCTAAAGTCATTACAGTTACTACTGCACTTTTCATTGAACCTTTAACTGCTTTACCTGTTACTTCAATGTTAAATTGTGCATCGCCCGTTGCAGTGAAAGATTCTACAGGTGTAACAGGAATATTTCTGTCGTTATCAGAACCGCATGCTGTTAAGCCTAATGTAAGTGCAACTGAAGCTGCAATAGGTGTAAATTTGATCGTACGCTTTACCATTTATTTCTCCTTGATAGCCTGGAATGAGTATCAGAAATTAGTTTAGTTGATAGTGATTTATGTAAGCTTTTATATTCAAAAAGCATCAAAAAAGTACACAATCATAACTTTTGTTACTAGAACATTAAAAATACCATTAAGCTATATAGTTATGCTACATATTTATACGTTTTATATAAGTATTTATCTTTATTCTATGAGCTACTTCTTTATCAGCATCTCTATTATTCAATAACCTATAGACACTCATAAAGAACCAGCACATATTGATACAATATATTCACTTTATTAAATGAATATTACATATAATCTAGTTTGTTAATTATATTCTTCAAGTAAATGCGGTGGATGAGAGCTAAAAAAGACGATAATTCGAAAAATTAATGAAAAAGGATTATTTATGACGAGTGTGAGTAGGTTTTACTTTAGCTAAGCAAACGTTTATAAAATTTGTTTGCTTAACTAAAATAAATGTTTAGTTGCGCTTAACTTCACCAGTGATTAGTAAGGGACTCTTACAACCCCTTCCATTAATACACGTGCACTTCGGCTCATACTTGCTTTGGTAACTAGCCAGTTGCCAGCATTATTTTTAGCCTCAGCACCTACTTTTAGCGTGCCCGACGGATGACCAAAGTTAACTTCACTCAATGCGCCGCCACCAGCGGCTATATTAACAAGTGTGCCCTCAATAGCCGCAGCCGTGCCAATAGCTACAGCGGCTGTGCCCATCATGGCATGATGCAGTTTACCCATCGACATTGCGCGCACGAGTAAGTTAATGTTGGCAGCCTCAATAACTTTACCGCTAGATGCAGTGTAATCTAAAGGCGCTGCAACAAACGCAACCTTTGGCGTATGTTGACGAGCCTGTGCTTCATTAATATCAGTGATTAAGCCCATTTTAACGGCGCCATAAGCACGAATGGTTTCAAGCTTTTCAAGCGCTGCAACATCGTTATTTATATCGTCTTGCAGCTCTGTGCCGGTATAACCAATATCAGTGGCGTTAATAAATACAGTAGGAATACCTGCATTTATCATGGTTGCTTTTAGAGTACCAACACCTGGAACCTCTAAGTCATCAACTACGTTACCTGTTGGAAATAACGCGCCATCGCCATCAGCGGGGGCCATAAATTCAAGTTTTACTTCAGCTGCAGCAAAAGTAACACCATCGAGCTCAAAGTCGCCGGTTTCTTGTACTTCGCCATTGGTCATAGGGACATGCACTAATATGCTTTTTTTAATATTAGCCTGCCACACACGCACAATAGCAACACCGTTATTAGGTAATCTGCTTTTATCGACCAAACCATTACTAATGGCAAAAGCACCCACTGCTGACGTTAAGTTGCCACAGTTACCGCTCCAATCCACAAAAGGTTTATCTATCGCCACTTGACCAAACAAGTAATCAACATCGTGGTCAGTTTGCTCACTTTTACTTAAGATTACGGTTTTACTGGTACTTGATGTAGCGCCGCCCATGCCATCCGTTTGCTTAGCATACGGATCGGGGCTGCCAATAACACGCAGTAATAAATTATCGCGCGCCTCGCCTGCTACTTGAGCAGGCTTTGGCAAATCAGTTAAATTAAAAAACACACCTTTACTGGTGCCGCCACGCATATAGGTTGCAGGCACTTTAATTTGCGGTTTAAACATAGTGTTTGCCCTTATGCAGATTGCGTTGCTTCTAAAAAGTCTTGAGCAAAGCGTTGTAACACACCACCAGCCGCGTAAATAGAAAGCTCTTCTTGGGTATCGATACGGCACTTCATAGGCACAGTAAGCACTTCACCGTCTTTACGGGTAATGCTTAAATTAACTGTGGCGCCTGGTTTTAAATCACCCGTTACATCGTACGTTTCACTGCCATCCAGCTTTAGAGTTTTACGCGTTGTGCCTGCTTTAAACTCAAGCGGTAAAACCCCCATACCAATTAAGTTAGTACGGTGAATACGCTCAAAGCCCTCTGCTGCTATTACTTCAACGCCTGCAAGTCTTACGCCTTTTGCAGCCCAATCGCGCGACGAACCTTGCCCGTAATCTGCACCGGCTACAATAATAAGCGGTTGTTTACGCTCCATGTAAGCTTCGATTGCTTCCCACATACGGGTATTAGTACCTTGTGGCTCTAATCGTGCGTACGAACCTTGCTTAACGTCGCCGTTTTCGTCAAGTACCATTTCGTTTAGCAGCTTTGGATTGGCAAAGGTTGCACGCTGCGCTGTTAAATGATCGCCCCGATGCGTTGCGTACGAGTTATAGTCTTCCTCTGGGACGTTCATTTTGGTCAGGTATTCGCCAGCAGCACTACTTGCCATAATTGCGTTTGATGGCGATAAATGATCCGTTGTAATGTTATCGCCAAGTACTGCAAGCGCGCGCATACCGGTCATAGTGCGCTCACCCGCAAGTGCACCTTCCCAATAAGGAGGGCGACGAATGTAGGTGCTTTCTGGGCGCCAATCGTAAAGAGGATCGTTATCTTCACCGTAATCTACGGTTAAATTAAACATCGGCTCGTATACTTTTCTAAATTGCTCAGGCTTAACGCTTTGCTTAATTACTGCGTCAATCTCTTCATCTGATGGCCATAAATCTTTAAGCGTAATATCGTTGCCTTGTTGATCTTGCCCTAGTATCCCTTTTTCAATATCAAAGCGAATAGTACCTGCAATAGCGTACGCAACAACTAAAGGAGGTGACGCTAAAAATGCTTGCTTAGCATAAGGATGAATGCGCCCATCAAAGTTACGATTGCCCGAAAGCACCGCTGTAGTGTATAAATCGCGATCAATTACTTCTTTTTGAATAACAGGGTCAAGCGCACCGCTCATACCATTACAGGTAGTACACGCAAAACCAACAATGCCAAAGCCAAGTTGCTCAAGCTCTGTTAGTAGGTTTGCATCTTCAAGGTATGATTGCACTGCTTTTGAGCCTGGTGCTAATGAGGTTTTAACCCAAGGTTTGCGCATTAAACCCTTAGCATTTGCGTTACGGGCAAGTAGTGCAGCGGCAATTACATTGCGTGGATTACTCGTATTAGTACAGCTAGTAATAGCCGCAATAATACATGCGCCGTCTGGCATTAAGCCTTCTTCATTTTCAACAACACCCGAAATACCTTCTTTAGCTAAATCGCTTGTCGATACACGGCGGTGTGGATTAGATGGACCCGCAATATTGCGCCCCACGCTTGATAAATCAAACTTAAGCACACGCTCATATTTTGCGGTTTTTAAGCTATCGCTCCAAAGGCCTGCTGTTTTTGCGTAGTTTTCTACAAGGGCAATTTGTTCTTCTTCACGCCCTGTTAAACGCAAGTAATCTATTGTTTTATCATCAATATAAAACATGGCGGCAGTTGCGCCAAATTCAGGCGTCATGTTTGAAATGGTTGCTCTGTCGCCAAGAGTAAGCGCATCGGCACCTTCACCGTAAAACTCTAAATAAGTAGATACAACACGTTGTTCGCGTAAAAATTCAGTAATAGCTAGCACAATATCGGTAGCTGTAATACCTGGTTGGCGCTTGCCTGTTAGCTCAACACCTACAATATCGGGTAAGCGAATATAAGAAGCGCGGCCCAGCATTACGCTTTCAGCTTCAAGCCCACCTACGCCCACAGCAATAACGCCCAGCGCATCAACATGTGGCGTGTGGCTGTCGGTACCAACTAAGGTATCTGGGAATGCAATGCCATCTCGGTTTTGAATAACCGGCGACATTTTTTCAAGGTTAATTTGATGCATAATGCCGTTACCCGGTGGAATAACATCAATATTTTTAAACGCAGTTTTTGTCCAGTTTATAAAGTGAAAACGGTCGTCATTTCGTCTATCTTCAATGGCGCGGTTTTTTTCAAATGCGTCAGGATCAAAACCGGCATGCTCTACCGCTAGTGAATGATCCACTATTAACTGCGTGGGTACCACAGGGTTCACTTTTGCCGGATCGCCGCCTTTGGCTGCAATTGCATCACGCAAACCTGCTAAATCAACAAGCGCTGTTTGCCCTAAAATATCGTGGCACACTACCCGCGCCGGATACCACGGAAAATCTAAATCTTGTTTGCGCTCAATTAGCTGATTAAGTGCATCGGTTAACATGGCAGGGTCGCATCGGCGTACTAAGTTTTCGGCAAATACACGCGATGTATAAGGTAGTGTGGCATATGCACCTGGCTTAATTGCATCTACGGCTTCTTGCGTATCGTAATAGTCTACGTTTGAGCCAGGTAAAGGTTTACGGTATTGGATATTATTAATTATGGTCATGGTAAGGGTTCGCTAATTTGGTGACGGTGTTTGCTCACAGCTAGCGTGTTTAATAAAAAGTTTGAGAAAAACTGCTCGCTAGTGGCTATGTGCAATAAAAAAGTGAGCACATGCGTGCTCACTCATTTTTTAACGTGACTCTATTGGTGTGTAACTACGTGCATCAGGGCCTGTGTAATCGGCACTTGGGCGAATAATACGGTTGTTAGCGCGCTGCTCTTTTACATGGGCAGTCCAGCCCGTAACACGGCTCATTACAAATATTGGCGTAAATAATTTAGTTGGAATATCCATAAAGTGATAAGCAGATGCATGGAAAAAATCGGCATTACAAAACAGTTTTTTCTCGCGCCACATAATTTCTTCACAACGAACAGACACAGGGTAAAGCACGGTATCGCCCACCTCTGCCGCTAGTTTTTCAGACCACTTTTTAATAATTACATTACGCGGATCAGACTCGCGATAAATAGCATGACCAAAACCCATTATTTTGTCTTTACGTTCAAGCATGCCCATAATTTCTTGCTCAGCATGTTCAGCGCTTGTAAAACCTTGAATCATATCCATTGCCGCTTCGTTAGCACCACCATGTAGTGGACCACGTAGCGTACCAATCGAACCAGTTACACAAGAGTGAATATCAGAAAGCGTTGATGCACACACACGGCCTGTAAAGGTAGAGGCGTTAAACTCGTGCTCTGCGTATAAAATTAGTGATACATTCATTACCTGTGCAAACAATTCACTAGGTGCTTTGTCGTGTAATAAATTTAAAAAATGTGCGCCAACTGAGTCGTCATCAGTTTGTGTTTCAATGCGTACGCCATCGTGTGTAAAGCGGTACCAGTAACAAATAATACTTGGGAACACAGCAACCATACGGTCGATTGCATCATTGGCTTCGCTAAAGTCATTTTCCATTTCAAGGTTACCCAACATTGAGCAGCCCGTGCGCATTACATCCATTGGATGCGCGTCTTTAGGAATATTTTCAAGCACGGTTTTAAGTGCATCTGGTAAGCCGCGTAAACTTTTAAGTTTAGCTTTATATTCTGCTAATTCGGTTGTGGTTGGTAACTCACCGCGTGAAAGTAAAAAAGACACTTCTTCAAACTGCGCTTTTTCGGCAAGTTCGCTAATATCGTAACCGCAATACGTTAAACCAGAACCACTTTGTCCAACAGTACACAATGCTGTTTGACCAGCTACTTGTCCGCGTAAACCTGCGCCGCCTAATGCTTTATCTACCATGATCTTCTCCTATCTTAAATTTGTGTGTGATTTTATTTTTTAATAATTATTATTTGTCAGATTTTGATGAAAAAAGTGTGTCGAGTGTGTTCTCGTACGTGTGGTAATCTAAAAAGTCGTAAAGCTCAGAACGCGTTTGCATATTTTCAATTTGGCTTTGTTGCGAGCCTTCATTTAAAATTGCTGAATACACGTTTAGCGCTGCTTTATTCATGGCTCTAAATGCACTGAGTGGGTAAAGCACCATTTCAACGCCTACATCGCTTAACTGCTCTTTTGTGTAAATAGGTGTTTGGCCAAACTCAGTAATGTTTGCCAAAATTGGAACGTTAATCGCTTTTGCAAATGCTTGGTAATCAGCAAGGTCGTGTACGGCTTCTGCAAAAATAGCGTCAGCACCTGCTTCTACACAGGCAGCTGCACGGTCTATCGCGGCGTTTAAACCTTCTTTTTGAAATGCATCGGTACGAGCCATAATATAAAAATCGCTATCGGTTTTTGCATCCACCGCCGCTTTAATGCGGTCAACCATTTCACCTTGGCTTACAATTTCTTTATTAGGGCGATGACCACAGCGTTTTTGCGCTACTTGGTCTTCTATATGAAAACCCGCCGCACCCGCTTTAGTCATTTCTTTTACTGTGCGTGCAATATTAAATGCCCCACCCCAACCGGTATCGGCATCAACAAGTAATGGTAAGTCGCTAGCACCTGTAATACGGCGAATATCTTCAAGCACGTTATCAAGGCTCGTCATACCTAAGTCAGGCATACCAAACGAGGCGTTTGCAACACCGGCACCTGAGAGGTAAATAGCTTGGTGACCCATTTTTTCTGCCATCATCGCTGTGTAGGCGTTAATAGTACCTACCACTTGTAACGGGCTGTTATTGGCAATAGCGTGTTTAAATTTTAATCCTGCTGACATTACTTTCTCCTCACTTTGAACGGTTGCTACGTGGAGTAACTTATAGTTTTAATATGTAATTGTGACTCTTTAACTGCTCTGCTTAGCTTTTAGCTTTTAGCTTTTAGCTTTTAGCAGCTTCTGTTTTTTGCGACTAATATCAATCTGTATGCGTATGAGGTCTATTTAACGATAAGAAAATCGTTCTGTAACTAGGCAATAATTTTTATGTTTAGTGGTTCTCGGCAATTGCTCCCTGCATTGCTCTACCTCCTGCATCCATGCAGTCGTAAATAAAAAATTTTTAACGACGTTACGGAGCGATTTAATCCGTTAAATTGTTCGAATACTCATATTGATTGGTATACATCAAATTTGGTTTGGATATTTGCTTGCGATGCGCTTATATGGCGCTTCATAAGCATTTCGGCCAGTTCGCCGTCGTGGTTTTCAATGGCGTTAATAATCGCTAAATGCTCATCAAATGCTTTTGATACACGCGGCCCCACCATGCCCATTTGTACACGGTACATGCGTATTAATTGATAGAGCTCATTACACAGTAAATGAATTAAATGTGCGTTTTTACTGCCCTGAATAATACGATAATGAAAATCTAAATCGCCGGCTTCTTGATAATAAGATTCGCCCTCTTTAACACGTTGTGTTTGTAGGTGCTGATTAAGTAATTGCTTTAAGCCTTTTACTTCTTCGGGTTCCATATTGTCGGCAGCAAGCCTACATGCCAAACCTTCAAGTGAACTGCGAACTTGATAAACTTCAATCAAACGCTCAGCGGTAAGGGCAACTACGCGGCAACCTACGTTAGCTTTACGCTCAACAAGGTAGCAACTTTCTAGGCGATTTAATGCCTCTCTAAGCGTTGCACGGCTTACACCATAACGCTTGGCAAGCTCAGGCTCTGATATTTTACTGCCTTGAACTATACTGCCTTCAACAATCTCACGGCGCATATCTACAAATACTTGATCTGATGCGGTAGTTATAGGCGCTTCGTTTAAAAATGTGTGTGTCATAAGTTATTTTTTAGATTGTCGACAATTAGTGTGGTTACTATGAGCTTATTAAAAAATCATGTCAACCCTTAAACCTATCAAAATGGCTAAAAAACACGCTCATTGTCGACACTATTAATCTAAAGTCGTATAAAATCACCTTTAAAATAGAGCGAAACAACAAAGTGTCGACACTACAATAAGACTGATATTACGTTTTTTAGCGCTGAAAACACCTAATATAAATGCTATTATCGCGCTTTATTTTTATAGTATGAGCTAACGCGTGAACGCCAACACTTTTATTCCTGAGCACTTTATTGATGACGTAAAAACTTATTTACCAGCGCATCTAAACTTAGATGACTTTTTAAATGCGTGTCGCAGGCCGCTCAGAAAATCTATCCGCGTTAATACATTAAAAATTAGCATTGAAGAATTTGTAGAACGTGCAACTGAAAAAAATTGGCTGCTAACCCCCATCCCTTGGTGCAGTGAAGGCTTTTGGTTAGAGCGCCCATGCGATGAAGAGCAAAACCTAGCCCTTGGTAATACCGACTTACATCTAAGCGGTGCTATGTACGTGCAAGAAGCAAGTTCAATGCTGCCCCCTATTGCCTTAAAACAAAGTATTGAACTCGCAGACTCTCAAAATAACACCGTGCTTGATATGGCATCAGCACCAGGTTCTAAAACATCGCAACTTGCAGCACTTATGGATAACCAAGGTGTGCTTGTTGCAAATGAGCTTTCGTCGTCGCGCCTAAAAGTACTTAGCGCTACATTAAAACGCATGGGAGTAGGCAACTGTGCGCTCTCGCATTTTGATGGCGTTATATTTGGCAACTACATGTTTGAATGCTTTGATAGCATATTGCTAGACGCGCCCTGCTCTGGCGAAGGCACGGTACGTAAAGACGCCGACGCACTAAAAAATTGGTCAATAGAATCAAACATACAAATAGCCCAAGTACAAAAAGACTTAATTAAAAGCGCATTTTACGCATTAAAGCCAGGTGGCACATTAGTGTATTCAACCTGCACACTTACTCCACTCGAAAACCAGCAAGTGTGCGATTATTTACTCAGTGAATTTGGCGACTATATAACGCCTGAGTCACTAAGTGATTTATTTGAAGGTGCAAGTAAAGCCACAACTAATGAGGGCTATTTACATGTTTGGCCGCAAACATTCGATAGCGAAGGCTTCTTTATTGCTAAATTTAAAAAGCACACCAGCTGTAATAATCCAAATCAAACTGTTAAAAAAGGTGCATTCCCATTTAACGAGTTTGATAAAAAACAAAGTGCCGCGTTTATGCAATCGCTTAAAAAGCATTTTGGGTTAACTAACCTACCTGGCAACTTAATGCAGCGCGATAAAGAACTTTGGTTATTCCCGCAGGGGTTTGAAGCCCTGCAAAATAAAATTAAGTACGCACGCTTAGGTATTCAAATTGGCATTATTCATAAAAATGGCGTAAGACTAACGCACGAATTTGCTACTGTGTTTGGCAACGAGTGCAAAACGAATATTTACGCGTTAAATAACGAGCAAGCCAATGATTATTTTCAAGGTAAAGATATACGCTTAACTGAAGCAACTCAAACAATAGGTGAAGTAGTTTTAACGCTGTGTGGTTGCCCTATTGGGCTGGGTAAATGGCAAAAAAATAAGATCAAAAACTCACTACCACGCGATCTAGTACAAAACACGCAGTTAATAAGCTGGGGTTAAACTAAAGTACAAATTACGCATAATTAATCTAATCCTTTGTTACCAAATGTAACCAGATGGCAAAATTAGTTATGCTTTATTGAACAGCTTTACTATAGTTTTAAGTACTTTCTTCTTCTCCCTAACGAACCAGAAAGTTTTTAGTTAACGCTAGACTCAATTTAGAGTCAATTTATAGCCCAGAGGTTTTTAACCTCTGGGCAATTTTTTACGCCGTATAATAACAGTTCAGCTTTTACCAATAAAACAAGTATTCACAAAGAGGTTATGAGACGCTGCGCTTTTAGAGAAGTTATCTATCGATTCGTGAATAGCTTATTTGTTGTCTTCTCATTTACTCCTCATTCACTTCTCTTTGTGCAATTGGTTTATCACATTTAACTTTAACGTAATTAAGCTAAACGATTACAAGTAAGCACAAAACTCTTGTAGGGATACAATACGAGCTGCTTGCTGCCGTTTAAAGCAACGCTTTTACCAATAAAACAAGTATTCACAAAGAGGTTTTGAGACGCTGCGCTTTTAGAAAAGTGATAAATAAGTTAGTTGAATAGATCACTTGGTGTCTTCTCATTTGCTCCTCATTCACTTCTCTTTGTGCAATTGGTTTTTCAGATTTAACTTTAACGTGAACCCGCTTCACGATTATAAGTAAGCACAATTCTCTTCTAGAGATACAAGACGTGCTGCTTGCTGCCGTTTAAAGCAACGCTTTTACCAATAAAACAAGTATTCACAAAGAGGTTTTGAGACGCTGCGCTTTTAGAGAAGTGATAAATCAATTCGTGAATAGCTTACTTATTGTCTACTCATTTACTCCTCATTCTCTTCTCTTTGAGCAATTGGTTTTTCAGATTTAACTTTAACGTGAACCCACTTCACGATTATAAGTAAGCACAATTCTCTTGTAGAGATACAAGACGTCCTGCTTGCAGGCGTTTAAAAACAACGAGTTTACCGAAAAAATATTCACAAAGAGGTTATGAGTCACTGCGCTTTTAGAGAAGTGATAAATCAATTCGTGAATAGCTTACTTGGTGTCTTCTCATTTACTCCTCATTCTCTTCTCTTTGTGCAATTGGTTTTTAACATTTCACTTTAACGTAAACAAGCTAAACACTTTCAAAACCAACCTAATTACAATGTTTTTTAAAGATCCACCTGGTTCTAACAGCTTCAAAGTTGGCGCCAAATTTAAGCGATAAACATAAAATAGGCAAAGCATCAGCTTGCTTAGCCACTTCAAAAACTTGATAAAATTTATAACCATATTTAACGGCTAAATTTAATTCAGCAACATACAATGCTTTATACTTTGGAGATAGTTTCTGCCAGTTCATTAGCGCTATTTGAATAATACCAAGCTGCACATCAAACTTGTACGGCCCAAATTTTTTAGCCTGCTGAATATACTCATATACTCGTTCTGTAGGCCCTTCTTGATAACTAACTACTTGTGCCAGTGCAATCCACGTTTCTGACCATGTTTGCCTTAACTCTAATGACTTTAATAGATCTTTTTCTGCTTGCTGGTAAACCAAAAGCTTATTATTATTTTGGTCGATAGTTACAGCTAAATTGAGCATTTTTACATATGCACTTAACTGCCAATAATGAGATTGAGTTGGTTCTAATTCTACAGCAAGGATAATAGCATCATTAGCAAGTTTGAGCTCTAAAGGAGTAATTAAACCTTTGGGCTGCTTTAAAATATTAAGTGCATTAAAATACCATGTATTTGCACGCATACTTTGTAAGCTTTGATAACCTATTACTAATGTAATAACTGCAAGTATGACAATTTGTGTGAGGCGGTTTGTATTTATATTAATCATTAAACAACGACTCAGTTAAACGCTTTGGGTTAGTGAAAAACAAGTTATGTGCATCATTTTTGCCTATCAACTCGTTCACTATATGCTTAGCTTTACTCAAAATAGGCGGCCTACGCTTAACTGAATGAGCATCAGATGCAACATAGGTTACTAAACCCTTTTTTAGCATATCTATACTAATATTTTTAGCAGTTTCACCCCATGCACCTTCAATGCTTGAAGCGGTTAATTGAAACTCACAACCTAATTGCTTTAAACGCTCAATATAAAAAGGATTAGCTTGAATATCGCGATTACGCTCAGGGTGAGGAATAACTACTTTTATATTTTGTTTAGCTAGCCAATTTATAAACTTATCGTAGCCTTGGGGAACATGCGAATGCGGGAGTTCTAATAATAAATAATTTACTGAATTAAGCGTACCAATAAACGGGAGTTTATTACTAAGCACTAAACTCATTAGCTCTACATCAAGCCTAACTTCAGCGGCCACAGCTAGTTTAATACCAATATTATTTACAAATGCCTGTGCTTTTAAATTAGCAAGCTCGCTATACAATTGCGAAGCCGAATTATTAAATCGCCCAATATGTATATGTGGCGTGGCAACCATATGAGTTATTCCATCATTTTGCGCAATAGTTAATAGTGCTAAAGATTCATTTAAATCTTTAGCACCATCATCAATTCCTGGCAAAATATGGGAATGAATATCAATCATAGATTTGCATTTAACTATGCATTAGGTTGTTCAGGTTTTTGCGAGTAATCGTAATAATCGTAATAACCATGGCTATGCTCGTCTTTACTTTTACTCATATCTACTTGGTTAAGCACAATACCTGCAACATGAGCTTTAGATTCAAACAAGCGCTCAATACCCGCCTTAATAGGCTTAATTCGCGTAATATCAGACTTAACAACATAAATTACCGAGTCTGTACTTTGCGCAACAACTAACGCATCACTCACGGCTTGTGTTGGTGGTGTATCTATAATTATATGGTCATATTGAGCTTTCAAGCCATCAATTACTTCATTAAAGCGCGCGTTAGATAAAAGCTCTAACGGGTTACTAGGAATCTGACCACTTGGCATAATAGTTACGCCTGACTGCACATCAACATGTATACACTCACTTAACTGCTCTGTGCCTACAATTAAATTACTTAACCCTGGGTGAAATACTGGTATATCAAAGCGCTTTGCAATACTTGGTTTACGTAAATCTGCATCAATTAATAATACTTTACCCATTTGTGCAAGCGACATAGCTAAATTAGCTGAGGTCGTTGTTTTACCCTCACCCGGTGAGCTTGATGTAACTGCAATTACTTTATGATCACGCTCTAACTGAGTTAATAACAAGCTAGTTCTGAACGTACGAACTGATTCAGCAAAACGCCTGTAATTGTCATCAAGATATGCGTGAATCGGAAAAACACTATTTTTAGGTATTTTTACATGCGGTAATAAACCCAGCATGCGCTGTGCTAACTTACTTTCAACATCATTTTTGGTTTTAACAGTATCGTTAAGGGCGTCAAATATAAAGCTCATAATTACTGCAAAACCAAAACTAGCTATAAAAGCTAAAATAATAATAAGCTTTTTATTTGGTTTTGCTGGTTTGTTTGGGGCATAGGCACGATCAGTAAAACGTGCGGCAGCAGAGCTAAAATCACTTGTTACTTCAGTTTCTTTAGAGCGAGATAAAAACGTATTAAATATATTTCGATTAGTCTCAACTTCGCGTTTTAGTTGGTTATATTGGGTTTCTTTTCGGGTAATATCTTGATATTCTGCACGTATTTTAACTAAGTCACGCTCAAGCGCACTAACAGTACGAGTAATGCGGTTTAGCTCTTTTTCAATGCCGGTAATAAGGCCCTTAATTTGCTTATTTAAATTGTTTTTTACCGTTGCAAGCTCAGCTTGAGCAGAGATCATGCGAGGGTGTTTAGGGCCATAAACCTCACCTAAGTCACTTAATTTACGCTCAACTAGTATCACCTCACGCTTAACATCCTGTATTACTTTATGCGAAGTGATTTCCGGCATACTGCCTAAAAGCTCTAAGTTATTATTTCCGTACTCACTTATTACACGGTTAATACTTTCAAGGTTGTTTTTTTCATTGCGTGCAACAATTAACTGCTGCGATATCTGTTCAAGCTCTTGCGTAGCAAGCCCTGCTATACCTTCAATATCAACAAGTTTTTGCTGCTCTCGGTAAGCTTGCAAGCGAACTTCTGAGTCATCTAGCTGAATTCGCAATTGCGATAAGCGTGTATTTAACCAACTGGAAGCTTGTTGAGTAATCCCCATTTTTGCACGCATTTGGCTATCTATATAAACTTCACCAACAGTGTTCGCTACAAGCGCTGCTAATTTAGGATCGCTTGACTCAAAACTTACTTGCACTAATTGCGTTTTACGAATAGGTGAAACAGAAAGGCGAGATTTAAATGCAGTTAGCAAGCCTAACATTTCACGGTCAGCTTGTTCATCAGGAGAATATATCGTTTCTTCTTTTTTATTTAAAAAAGGGAGTTGCTCTTTTATAGCTGTTTTAAGTTCACCTAACACTGACGGTTTTGCAATAAAATCTGTATGATCTTTTAAATTAAGTTTAGTAATTACTTCGCGGGCAATACTGTCGGACTTAATTACTTCAAACTGCGTCAGATAATATTCTTTTTTAGTCGAATCTAGTCCATATATTTCATCAAAACTAACTGCTTTAGTTTGCTCTGCCTCAATAAGTAAAGTTGCAGTAGCAACATATTTGGGTATTAACGTTAGTGCTACCATTATTGTTAATAAAGTAACAACGGTCGCAAAACTCAAAATACGCCATTTTGCGCGCCTAAGAACATTAAGATAAGCGCTAAAGTCAATAATATCTTCATTATTGACTTGAGTTTCATTTATTTGATTCATTAATTACTGCCTTGTAAACTACTTTAAAACAAGCGTTGCTCTATTTTTATGGTATCGCCCGCTGCAATTTGGCTATTTAAATTACCTTTTTGTTGCTGCTGTTTAGTTTGCTCTTTAAAAATATAAATTTTATCTACCGAGGCACGCTCAGTTAATCCACCGGCTAGTGCAATAGCTTGATTAACTGTCATAGCAGGCTGATAAGGGTAAGCACCAGGGGTTTTTACTTCACCATGAATATAAAAAGGACGGTACTCAATAACCTGAACATATACATTGGGGTTTATTAAATATTCAGGCTTTAACCCTTGCGTTATAACTTGTTCAATCTCAGAGGTATTGAGCCCGGCAAGTTTTACTTTACCTAAAAAAGGGTAATTAACCTCACCACTATTACCTAAGAGTGCAGTAACCTCTAAATCAGGTTGGCCAAATACTTTTATTTCAACCTTATCACCAGCACCGATTACGTAACTTTGCGCAGTTTGAGCAAAACAAACGCTGCTTAAAACTAGCAGCGTTAAACTAAAAATAAACTTCATTAATTAGCCTTTAAAGCAAATGTAAAATTAACACCAACAATAACGCGGTCAAACTCTATTGCGCTTTGAGTAGAATCTTTATCAATAAAATCGACGTAAGTAGAAACCATACCAAAATTACTAGCAACGTAGTTTAAACCTAAACGAGCACTTTTAGATTTATCTTTACGGCCTACATCGCCAGTATATTGCTCGTCAGTATAATTAACACCTGCAAGCGAGCTTAAATAGTCACTCCAGTTATGGGTCCAATTAATACCGTATGTACTTTCTTTAATGTAATCACCCTGGACTAAAGGATCTTTAGCCGCGCGGCTAGTTGTAAATTGCACGGTAGAATAGCTAAGTGGCTGCCAGTTTACACCCGCTTCCCAGCTTAAACCGCTAAAGTTCTGGCGCTCATTAGCGCTAAAGTCTTTATTTTGATAACCTAATTTAAACGAGCCAGATGTAACCGCTGTTGCTTCCCACTCCATACCAAGTAGTATTTTTACATCATCACTATCACGTGAAATACCATTAGCTTGTAAAAAATCGTAACGGTAGTTTTCTTGCTTAACCTCTAAAAATGTACGTGTAGAAGCTTGAGTATTATAGTAACCAGTTACACCAATTAACGATTTATCGTAATCACGGTATTGCGATATTTCTCTAAAGTTTTGATATTTTTTACTAAAAAAACCAGCTTTTAAAGCAACTTGCGCTTTTGAACTTTGAGCGCCGTATTCGTAGTGCACTAAAACATTTTGTTGCTGATATTTTACTAACTCATTAACAGCATCACCCAAGCCTTCGGTCAAGCCACTACCACGGGGCTCGTAAAGCCAATCGGCGTCACCGTTAATATCTAAACGATGTAGACTAGTAAATTCTTTATGTACAACGGCACCAATATTAACTTGGGTAAAGTTATCAGCTGTATCTTTATTGTGTAAAGAACTGCTAGTTCCTAAGTCTAAGCTATAACTATCTGGGCCATCATCAATAACCGCTTTAACATTAGGAGTTATAGTCCAGATTAATCGCGACTCTTCATTATCAGGTGTGCTAAAAAAGTTATCATTACTACTAAGCCCAGTTTGTAACGTTGGTGTAAGTTCTGCGCCATCTTTAGTTATGAAACTACCTGGCTTTAAATTTGCAGCTGCGGGAGCTGCAAAACCTACACTTAACAAAGCAAAAATAGGGGTAAATGTTTTAATATGCGTTTGCATTCTTAAATCCTTTAAAAATTGTCATAAAAATAATTTTTATATCAAACCATAACGACCAGTGCTTAATATAATGTAAATCAAATTCAACACGTTTTTCCATTTTATCAAGAGTGTCGGTTTCGCCGCGCCAACCATTAATTTGCGCCCAACCTGTAATACCAGGTTTCGCTTTATGCCGTAGCATATAAAACTCTACTTTTTTTCGGTACTCTTCGTTGTGAGCAACCGCATGCGGTCGTGGGCCTACAATAGACATATCACCTTTTAAAACATTTATAAATTGCGGCAACTCATCAAGGCTTGTACGTCGTAAAAAACCACCTAAAGGTGTAATGCGCACATCATTTTTAGTAGCTTGTGTAACCACTGTACTGTTTTCGGTAACACTCATTGAGCGAAATTTCCAGACCTTAATTCTACGTCCATCAAGCCCGTACCTGTCTTGTTTAAATATTACAGGCCCTTTAGAAGTACATTTAACAGCAAATGCAATGGCAATTAAAATAGGGGATATCAACGTTAATATAATAGAGGCTACAATTATATCCTCAGTACGTTTCATAAATTCGCGTGCACCTATAAATGGCGATTCAAACACACTTAAAGTATCAACATCACCAACATGTTCAATACGTGCATGTATCAAGTTAGATATTAAAAAGTCAGGGATAATATGTACATCTACTGTAGTGTCGCCTAGTTGACGTAAAATATCAGCTATACGCTTATCAGCTTTCATCGGAAGAGCAATATACAACACTGATATATCACTATTACGAGCAGCTTCTACTGCGTTTTGTATTCGTCCAGCCACATCGTGCTTAGTAGAATTTTCAAAAAGTCGTTCGGGTTGTCTGTCGTCAAAAAAACCTAAAAAGTTAAAACCAAGTTCATCATTTTTTATTATTTCATTATACAAATTGACCGCTGATTCTGTTGCCCCAACAATTGCAACATTTCGTAAATTCAAGCCTAACTTCCTTCGGCTTCTTTTAAATAAGTGCACAGCAAGACGCCAAGCATACAAAAACACAATACTAAGCAAAAACCACAAACCCAAACCAATTCGAGAGAGCGATTCAGTAAACTTAAAACTAAACGATATAAACAGCAGTACAGCAAAGGCTACAAATAAAGCCCCCCAAGCACAAAGTACCATGGTTCTAAATTTACCTGCTCGCCAAGAGCGGTAAGCAGAGAATATTTCAGCGCAATATAAAAAACTCAAAGCAACGGTTAAAACTGAAACCATATAAATGGGCGAAAGCTCGAAGCTATAAAATAAAGCAGAACATTGAAAGGCTAAAAATAACGCAAAAATATCGAACAAACGATAAAAATTTGCATCAGACGAGCCATTTGGCTTAAACGTCCTTGAAGATGTCATACTATCGTATCCCTATAGATATCTTAAAAAGTGAATCAGCTCCACAAAACTACGCCACAAATGTTACAGCATCATACTAAAGTATTCAATATTGCTTATTGTATATATACAGCAATAATAAGCAAAAAACTTATAACTAGTGAGTAAGTTGCATAAAACAAACAAATATAAACTTACGTAAATTCCACAAACATTTGTAAACATAAACATAAATATCGTGCCTTTATTTAAACAACCCCCGAAACCAAGACCATACTCCAAAAGAATAATCACTAAATATATCAATACCTAACGCAGATTTGATCAAATAAACAATTAATAGTAAAACTGTAATTACAAACAAACAAAATATAGATATTGTGATAACTTGTGATAATGCCGCTATTTTCTGTTCTTGTTCGCTAAGCTCTCGCCTATTTCTACCTGCTAACAAAACAAAATAATACCTATATTTAAAAAATTTAATTACCCCTCTACAATCTATTGTATGTTTACCCCACTGCCTTGCACCAATAGCAACTTTTAAATGAGCTAACTGATCGTCAGAAAAGCTGGACTGCACATTTTCGGGCATCCGTTTTAATAAGCTTTGTATTGCAGGGTCTTTTTTAAGTGAAGAACTCATTCAGATTACTCTTTTATTAATGTATCTCGTTAATGAGTGTTTTAAACGAATTTAAAGTGGTCCTTGATAGTTCCCTTGCCCCCTTCAAGCTATCACTCTCAGTATAACAACGTAATTCAGGTGCATTACCAGAGGGACGTAAATGGACAACATCACCGTTATTAAAGCTTAGCCTTAACCCATCAGTAGAATTTTTAGATTCTAATTTGAGGTGACTTAAACCTAAATCTGCAACGAGCTCATCAACCTCATATATACCTCGTTCAATAACGCTCTTACTTTTAGATTTTTCGATGGCTTTTAAGCGGTCGCTAAAAGTGAATCTATGCGGGAGAGATTCTACTAAGCCTGAAAGGGCAAAGTTACCGGCCAAATTTAAAACTGCCAGTACGGGTAAGATGGCATCCCTTGTGGGTAGCTGTAATAGCTTTTTATTATCAATGATAATAGATGACGCTAGTAAAAACCCCCCATTTGCCTCAAAACCAGCCACAGAATTAAAATTTTGTTTTAAGTTATCGAATTCCTCAATCACATAAGGAGACCCTATTTTAGTACGTATAACCTTTTTAAAATAACCACTTTTTTCTATACTAGTTATGCAGCTAACAGGTACAGCAAGCGCATCAATACCTAAACTCTTTGAAGCTAACAAACCTAATATATCACCTGTAAAATATTCTCCTGTTTCATCTGCAAGTAGCGGCCTATCACCATCACCGTCGGTAGAAAAAATAGCATCTAGATTATATTCTTCAGACCATTTTCTCGCTTGCTCTCGATCAGAATCTGCGACGGCTTCTGTATCAATTGGAACAAACTCGTCACTAAAGCCAAGACATATAACTTCTGCCCCTAGCGCTTTAAACAAGTCGGGATATAAATCTCTGCCTGCACTTGAATGTTGGTATATTCCAATTCTTTTTGAATGTAATAAGTTAGCAGGAAACACATCTATATAACGCTTTAAATACAGGTTAAAGGCGCGCATATCAGAGATAGGTAAAGGCAATAAATCTATTTGATCAAAATGAGTACTAGACGAAATTATTGCAACCTCATCTTGTTTAGTTATTTCACCAGTTTTTGTATAAAATTTTAGACCGTTTCTATCAAAGGGGATATGACTACCTGTCACCATAATTGCAGGGAGGCAGGCAGCTTGCGCAGCGTAAGCTAACGCTGGGGTGGGTACAACACCGAAGTAATCAACTTCAACGTCTACAGATTTGGCTGCACTGATACAGGCTTTCGCCATCGCTGGGCTGCTCGGTCTGTTATCAATAGCAATAGCAATACGTTTAACACCGGTTTGGGTACTTAAAAACGCTAACGTAAATGCAAAACACACTTCGTGTGTAAAATTACTTACAAGTCCCCTAGCACCTGATGTGCCAAACTCTATACCGCTTTGTTTAATAACAACCGAACTATCCATAGTACCCTCTATAATTAACTAAATTTTTATTTTTTAAGAACGACCGTATCGGTCTTCAAAACGCACTATGTCGTCTTCACCTAAATACGAACCTGACTGCACCTCTATAAGCTCGAGGTCTACTTTGCCAGGGTTTTCTAGGGCATGTACGGCTGTAATTGGTATATACACAGATTCATTTTCAGTTAAGTACTGTTCTGTACCGTCCAAGTGTACTTTAGCCGTGCCAGAAACCACAATCCAATGCTCTGCTCGATGATGATGCATTTGTACTGACAACTTAGCACCAGGCTTAACAGTAATACGCTTAACTTGGAAACGCTCTCCACTATCTACCGAGTCATACTTCCCCCAAGGGCGGTATACCTCTCGATGAAACGTAACCTCTGATCGCTGCGCATTCTTTAACTGCTGAACAATGGCTTTTACTTTTTGCGACTCACTTTTGTGAGCGACCAATACTGCATCCTTAGTACTTACAATCACTAGGTCTTTAACGCCTACAGTTGCTATTAACTTATCATCACCAAGCACTAAAGTATTTTTAGTATCAACGGCCTTTACATCGCCGTTAAATGCATTTCCATTTTCATCTTTGTTTGAAACTTCCCATAAAGCAGCAAATCCACCAACATCACTCCAACCAGCGTCCATAGGTACAACTACTGCATCTTTAGTATGCTCCATTACTGCATAATCAATGGATTCATCAGGGCATGATTCAAATGCCACTTTATCTACACGAACGAAATCCATATCATCATTCTGCACCTGCATAGCAAGTTCACATGCCTTATATATGTCGGGTCTAAACGTCTTTAATTCATTTAAATATTCACTAGCTTTAAATAAAAACATACCGCTATTCCAGTAATACTCACCACTTTCTATGTAAGTTTCAGCAGTAGCTAAATCCGGTTTTTCAACAAAACTGTCAACAACAAAACCTGTTTGGTAAGGCTCTCCTCGTTTAATATAACCGTATCCTGTTTCAGGTTTATTACCAGTAATACCAAATGTAACGAGCTTACCTTGCTCAGCAAGTATTGATGCTTGCTCTACACTGGCCTGAAAAGCTGAAATATTTTCTATTACATGATCTGCAGCTAGTACTAGTAACAATGGATCTTGATTGTTTTCAATCGCTTTAAAAGCAGCCAAAGCAATTGCAGGAGCGGTATTGCGCCCTACTGGCTCTAAAAAAATACCTGAATGATCCACTCCTAACTGACGTACCTGTTCTGCAGCAATAAACCTGTGTTCTTCGTTACAAATAAGCATTGCAGGGCTATGACTCAATCCATCTAAACGCACAAGAGTTTCTTGTAACATAGTTTTATCACCACTTAGTGATAAAAATTGTTTAGGGTAATTCCCACGAGAAAGTGGCCATAAACGTGTGCCTGAGCCTCCAGCCATAACTATAGGTAAAATCATTTTAGTCCTTATCTAACGGTCTTACTTCTAGCAGACCTAATCTTGAAATAGTTAAAAAAAGTGAAATAACAACTGTGAAAGTTAACAAGCTTGTAATTAACACATTTATAAAAGCATCCGTGTAGCCTATACTCAATGCATCATTTAAAGTTGTATTATGAAACAAATTTAAGTAGCCAGTTATTATGAGAGTAGTGAGCATTAAAAAGTGTTTAATAGGGTAACTTTTAAATAAATATTTATGAAGCACATAAAAGCATTGTAAATAATTTAAAGCAAAAGAGGATGCTAAAAATGTACATAGGGTAAGTAAATCGCCAGAAAGAACACCTAGTACAATAGCGAAAACATTTGCTGTGGATGAAAAAAGACCACAATAAAACATTTCTTTTGTTGCGCCAAAAGCTTGAAATATACCACCGGTAGAACTTAATACCATTTGTAATGGTATGGTAACAGATAAAACTTTTAAGATATAAACTGTACTCTCCCACTGTGGGCCAAAAAGTATTAATACTATATCTGCAGCAGACCAATATAATACCATAGAGGTAAAAAGCCCAAGGCAAGCCAATTTAATAGCTATACGGTAAAACTCCTTCATTACAATAAAAGGATTATCCTTATGCTCAGTTAAAATAGGCTGTAAAGCGGGTGTAATAGCAAAGGTAAATAACTGTAATGGGTAACGCATTACCTGGTAGGATTTTTCATAAAAGCCTACAGCAACCGCACCAAAATATTTAGTAATAAGTATGGTGTCTAAATTACGAGAAAAAAAGTTAAGTATATTAAACGCTAACTGGTACTTAGCAACTGCAAACAATGTACATATCGCTTTTATATCCTTCCCAAAATGAGCTTTTCCAATTGACGATTTTGTAGAAGAAAAATGATAAAAAGCAAACCTTATAATAGGCACAACCATTAGCTTACTTATTAAACCTAAAACACCAAAGCCTTGGTAATACATAACCACAGCCACAGCTAATGAGAGCAATTCAGCTAATATTTCAGCTCTTGCGATTAATAAAAACTGTGTATCTTTTTGCAAACTAGCTAATGGGAGCATTGATAAAGCAGAAAATAAAATATTAAATGCCAAGACTAAATTGATATAAGATAAATTTTCAATTTCTAACCATCCCATTATATGAGGCGTTAAAATATAAAAAAGTAGGGCTCCAACAATGCCTATAATAAAGCTAGCGGTAAAAATACCATCACGCTGGTCAATTGAAATAGTCTTAGCGTATATCACCGCAGGGCCTAGACCTGATGTAGCAATCAACTGAAAAAACAATATTAATACTGTTACAGCAGCCAAAACTCCAAACATTTGAGGAGTGTAAAGTCTTGATAGTATCGCCAAAGATATTATCTGAAAAATATATAAACTATATTTACCTGCTAAACTTTTAAGTATCGCCTGATTTAACTTATTGCTCAAATTACTCATAAATTATGTCTTAAGCTCAAAAAGTACGTTCTTTAATTCATTAGCCATTTTATAATTTGTTGTATCGACAGGTGATGTAACTATTTTTCTATCAAGTAATTCACCCAAAGTAATTGTAGGCATAACCTGCTCAGGCATCAGTACTGTGAAAATTTTACTACTTATTTCATTCGCTATCTGCAATTGATGGTCGTCGGAAAACTCATTAAACTTACTCACCCTCGGTACAAACAGCACCTTTTTTTGATACGCAAGCATTTGATTGATACTACCAATACCACAATGGCTAATCACTAAACTGGCACTTTTTACAAGTTGCTCCATTTCAGAACGAGTGGTCATGTCAATAATTTTACCATTAGCTGGCAAGTGCTTTAATTTATTGTGCCCGGTTTGTATAACCCAACGCACCTCGGCATTGTCATACAAAGGTTGCTTGTAAAGCATTTCAAACAAACGATCAAAATCGTACTGGCTTGTACCTACAGTTACCAAAATAACAGGTTTACTTTCAACCGCTTCTGTCACTGGTATATAATTATTTTCAGATAATATATCAAAGCACTTACCGATATACTTAGTATTATTTTTAGAGGCAACACTCTGCCATTGACTATAAAACTCATCATACAAATGATATTTTTTTATTAATTTGCCAGTATTAGAAAGTTCAACAACTCGAGATAAAGTATCTAAGTATATAAACTTTAAAGAAGAAACTTTACAAATCAATGCAAAAGGTAAAGCAATAGGGCCCCCTGTACTAAAAACTGCAGTAGGCCTTTCCTTCAATAAAACATACAGCGCAAAAAAAATATTAAAAATATGTATAAAAGGATTTTTTTGCGTGTCTATAATTTTATATATTTTTGAAATATTACTTTTTTTAATATTTACTTTATTTGAAACAAGTACAATTTCATCACATTGGCTTGTAGCACACATAGCTTGTGTTAAATGCCCACCGGCAGAGGCTATAACTAAAACTTTTTTATTCATGATAATCCTTCAACTTTACTATATATTAGTAATCAGCACCCAAAAACTCTTTCTTACGCACCCCGAACAGAGGCTTTAACAAAAAATAACTTAATACTGAAAACAGTGTAACTAACATAAAAATAGCAACAGATAGTAACAGGCTATTATCTATATAATTTGTCTTTTTCAATAGGATTCTTGCAGCACCAGTTAAATAACCGTGCACAAAGAACAAATAAAAACTTATTGATGCTAACATCCCGAAAAATTTTAGCTTAAAATCTAGATATTTGTAAAAAAACCCAAATGAGAATATTGATATAAGTAACTTTATGCACATATCTATTGAGCTGTTATAGCCAAAAAAAGAATATAGAAAAAGACTTGCTATTATACACGCAGCTAAATAGATATCAGAGCGAGCCGAGACGCTTGAAATGAAACCTTTGTTAGCATGTATATAAATACCAATTAAGTATGCTGGAATAAAATAAATAAACGACTGCAAAGCATTATCATTGTTTTCTGGCCGCCCAACAAATACTGATACTACCACACTGATTATAATGAAAAAATTAAACAGCGGATTGTATTTTATTAACTTGAAAAATGGAAATAAAATATAGAAGACAATAATCATTGGAATAAACCACAGTGGGCCTAAATGCGACCCAGTAGTAAGGTAAAATATTATTTGTTCAATTAAAGAAGACTGTCTTAGCACATCAATATCAACCCATGTGTGATGGCTTTTGTATCCTAAAATATAAATCAGGATAGCAGGGATAGATAAGAATATATAAGGAAAAACTACATTTTTGAGCTTACTGAATAAATACTTTTTATATGTGTACCTAGTTTCAACAACAGAAAAAAAATAACCCGCAATTACTACAAAAAGAACAGTACCATTAACCAACAAGTCTCTTATCAAATAAATACCATCTATAGAGTTCAATGCCGCAACAGCATGTCCATAAATCACTAATAATATCGCAAAACCTCTCAGGTTGTGCATATATTCATATCTCATAATCAGATTAAATCCCTTTTTAAAGATGTACATAAGCTTACTGAAAATTTCATAACAGAATTTACATTACTCTCAAAAACATGGTATGAGAAAAGTAAAATTAAGCCTGTTACTAAAAGTATAATTGAAAATAAAGGCTGCAAAAAGCACAACAACAAAAAATGTGGAAATATAAACGTAGAGCCTTTATTGTAAAAAATTAATTGTTTAAGGTACAACAAACCCTGTAATTAAAAAATACAATTACACCAACTCGTCCTGGTTAAAATGAATTTACAAAGTTCATTATACCAGAGAAATAAATTGTTGAATTGTTATGCTTTATGTTCTATTAACACTAGCATTACAGCGTAGTACCTTAGATGTTCGAGAAACTCTATTCTTTCCTTCATCTTTGATCCTGAATTGATAAACATAAGTAACATATAAAAAATCACTGTCTAGTTCTTATTAGCTTAGCAGGGACTCCACCAACGATTGTGTAATCACCCACGTCCTTTGTAACTACACTACCAGCAGCTACAATGGCCCCCTTACCAATACGGATACCTGGCATAACTATTACATTCCGGCCCAACCAAACATCATCTTCAATATATACTTTCATCTGCTTTTTATAACCCTGCATTGAAATAGGTATATCTATGCGTGAGAATTCATGCATTCTGCTTAATATAGTAACATTAGGAGCTATTAAAACATCTCTACCTATCTCTGCTTGTTCTATATAAACATTTTCATTAATTCGACACCCACTTCCAATCCAGAGATTAGTAGCTCGAGCAATGTAAATATTATTTGCGAGCATCGATTCATTCCCGTTATCTTCCAATACTTTTAATACATGTTTAAAATACCAAACCCTTATATTAGAAAATGTTTTTATAAATCTAGCTGATGGCAACTTACTTAAAAAAAAATAATAAAAAGCTATTTTAATATTATTTACCATTGGCTAACTCCATAATATAAGATTTCACTATACTGTCTTCTTTAAACTCTTCAAGCTCACCACGATTAAGGAAGTTTTGTATTTCTTGCTTGTAAAAACTATTATTATCTTCTAGCGTAATAATAGCATCACTTAACTCATTAATTTCTTGTGAATATACTTTAACACCAACGTTCTTGTCACAAAAATATCCATCTACTCCAGTATTTGCCATGTATAAAATAGGACAGCCACAGGATAACGCCTCTACATACACCATACCAAAAGTTTCATTCTCAGCTGGTAAAAGAAGAGCTTTTGAAGCCTGCAATTTAGTGAGCACCTCAGAATGTGGTAATTGCCCTAAAAACTTCACATGGTTAGATAAACCCAATCTATTAACTTCATTTTTTATCAACCTCTTCTCCTTTTCACCACCACTTCCAATAACATCTAACTTGACATCAAGTCCTTTTTTATTTAATTCATGTATAGCTTGAAATAATTTCAGTAAGCCTTTTCTTTTATATTGATGAAAGCTTAAAACAGTGGTGTATCTAGACTGACTATAACTAATAACACTTTCAGGCTCTACTAACTTGCAAATATTCGGTAGTAATACACCTTTTTCAGAAACCCCTAATTTACTAACTGTAAGCTCAGTTGCCCACGGGCTCACCCAAAAAATTTCTTTGGCATTTTTATATATTTTTGAAAATGTTTTTTTCATTCCAGAGAAGCGATTTATATTGTGCAAGTCTGTCCCCCCCCTTACAGATATGTAATAAGGAATCGAGGTACTTTTAGAAAGGTAATAAGCAAACACCCCTTCAGAAGTTAACTTATGTGCGTGTATACAATCAAAATCTTTTAAATTAATAGTTTTTTTTAATATAAAAGACCAAAATCTAATACTTAAAGTATAAATAATTGGTAAGGGTATCGACCAAAATACTACTGAGAGGCCATCGTCAAATTGTTTAAAAGAAATTCTAAATGGGTTTGAACTTCTATTTATGGATATAACGAAATGTTCAATTTCTTTATCTTTCTTTTTCACACCATCAATTAAGTTTTTTACAGCATTAGTTGATGGGTAATTACGGTTATCTGGGTAATCTTGATGGATATGTAATATCTTCATTATATATCCAACATTGCTTTTTCTATTAAGCCTTTTACATTCTTTTTAAAAGCCGAACAAGAAAACTTTTCTGCGTTTAACCTTACTTCTTCTGCTGAAAATTGCTCTATCTGTGATTCAAAATGAGTGACAGCTTCAATGATACAGCTCGCTGTTTGCTGATTAAAGTGGATACCACTCACGTTGTTTTTAACAGTTTCTAAGCATCCGCCCTTCCCAAAAGCAATTACAGGGGTACCACAAGCTTGTGCTTCCACGGGTATTATTCCAAAGTCTTCTTCTGCAGCGAATACAAAAGCCTTTGCTTTTTGCATGTTGTGTAACATGACTTCATCAGATTGATAACCCAACAATTCGATATTTTCTGCATTGCCTACAATTTCTTTAATTTTTTGCATTTGTGGACCATCGCCAATTATTCTTAATTTTTTTGATGGCATTTTAACGAAAGCTTCTGCAATTAAATCCAAGCGCTTATAAGGTACTAAACGTGAAGCGGCTAAATAAAAATCCGCTTTATTTGTTTCAAGCGTAAACTTTTTTATGTCGACAGGTGGATAAATAACATCAGCTTCTCTTCTGTAGCATTTATTAATACGCTTTTTTATAAAGGATGAATTGGCAACAAATTTATCAACGCCATTCGCTGTTCTCACATCCCAAATTCTAAATTTATGCAAAAAATAACGCGCAATAACAGACTTAACCCCACTGCTCATGCCACTTTCTCTTAAATATTGCTCCTGCATATCCCATGCATAGCGAGCTGGAGAGTGGCAATAACTAACGTGTAACTGTTCAGGCCCGGTAATCACACCTTTTGCAGCAGAGTAACTAGAGGAAATAACTAAGTCATAACTCGATAAGTCAAACTGCTCAATAGCAATTGGAAACAAAGGAAAGTAATTCCTATACCTTTTATTAGCAAATGGTAAACGCTGAATAAATGACGTTGTGATTGTGGTATTACCAAGCCAGGCTCTATCTTCTTTAGGTAAAAAATCAACTAAGGTGTACACATTTGCTTGTGGGTATAGCTCTATTAGCTCCTTTAGAACCTTTTCTGCACCACCGTTTACGACTAGCCAGTCATGTATTATTGCAACTTTCATTTTAATCCTTTAGATTTAAATTTAAATTTATCTCTGGTTGTTATAACGGTTATAAGTAAAGCAACAAGAGATAAGAAAATCATTAGTTCGCCTATAGCTGTTCGCTTATCTAAAACTATAAGGCCGATAGGCCCTGCTAAAAACAAAAAATAATGCCCAACGTAAGCCAAAAGTGAGTTCCTGCCTAACAACGGCAATAAACGGCAACTTATAATAGGTAGAACGTTATTATTCTTTAAGAGAGAAACAAATATCGTTAATAATATGGCTTCCGCAGAGTATAAAACCATATACAAGATGTGCGGTGGTGACTTCAGTTTTGCTGTTGCTAATGCAATTACTGCATTTTCATATAGACCAAATAATAACATTACACTAATGATAAATAATGTAGAGCCAATTAGAAAAAAAACTTTCAAACGTTTATAGTCGTTATTCAAAGTAGAATACAAAGTATAGAAATACATTGAGAGCATTACTAAAGAGAAAAAAGGAAAAAATGCATATACATCAAAAAACAGAAATCTAAACAACAAACTATTTTCAGAGCCACTAAAATTACAACCTATGGCATAACTAATTATATATAAAGAGAATGCACTTAGTAAAAATATAGAGCTTTTTACTTTATTAATAAAGAGTATTGCTAACGGGGCAAGTAATATAGCAAAAAAATAAAAGGTTAAAATCTCTCCAGATTGTGAAAAGCTTTTATATAAAAGCACATCAACTAGATCTGTTTTATAGTCTCCATATCTAAAAACCGCAGTTACAGCAATAATTTCTCTTGCTATAAATACCAACAATAAGTTTTTTCTTAACCTCTTTAGTATAACTAAAACATCTCTGAAGCTATTAATTTTTGTTTTATATGCAACTGCAAAAGTAAACCCAAAAATCATTATAAAGTATGGCGTTGCAACTCTCAGAAAAGCTTTTACTAGATTCATAGCTTCATAAGATATAAAACCACGGGTTTCCAATGCACCCACGTAATGAACAAGTATTAACAAAACAATTGCTAAACCTCTGGATGTATCTAACCATGTTATTCTATTCACTTATTTTTACCTTTTTAACCAAAGAGAAGGCTACTACTATCAAAAACAGCATCCAAATAACCGTATTGTCTCTATAAAATGATGCCTCTGTAATATTGTGAAAAATAATTATTGTTATCGCAGCATTCCCCACTCGTCCCTCAATATTTTTAGTTACATATGCAAATAATGAAACTATTGTAATGGATAAAACTCCAAACTGAATAAGTAAGCTCAGGTAGCCATTATGTGAGGATGTTATATACCTAAGAAAACTATGAGAATCATCAAAAAAATATGGGATCTCTGGAGTGCCAAAGTAGCTTGCGTACCCATAACCTAAAAAAATATTTTTATAAAAACTTAAATCATAGTAAATAGTATCCCATATATATCCTCTACCAGTAATAAACTCAGGATCCACATAAAGCCCTATATGCATGTATGAATTTGAATAATAGGTTATGCATGGTATGACTATAAAGCCAACAACAAGAAAAAGCAGCAGTGAAGTATTAATTATTTTTATATGGCTTTGTTTAAATTTAGTCAGTATGAAAAACATAACTACTAATAAAAAACAAGTTTTACTTTGAGTTAGTATAATTAAAGAAAATAAAGTAAAAAGAACAATCAAGTCATTTTTCTTAGATTTACTTTTACAAAAAAAACTATATAAAATATAAATTACAACTAAATTTATACCCAATACATTTTTTCCTTTTTCGTATCCAGCCAATGATAGATCAGATGTTAAACCCCAACCCATTATTAAGGTCAATAGAATAAGAAAAAACATATAATAAAGACACAGTTCTATACATTTTGCTGTGTTATTTTTCTTATAACTGAAATAAAAAGAAAGTATACAAACAGTTATAAATATCAACTGAAAGAAAGTGCGTTTAAATACGTAACTCGGAAACGATGACCAAAGCATTGAAATAAATGAAATTGATATAATTAAACTAAATGCTATTAAAGCATTATTAAAATTCTTTTTTATAATTATTTTGTTTTTGTCAAAATAAAAACAGAAAAGATAAAAAAAGAATAGTGAAACCCAAAAAAGTTGCTTAAATAAATTGCTACCTGATTTACTATCTATGCGATTACTTAAATCTAAATCCATCATCCCTACTTTAGGGTATAACGCGGGAGAAAAGCCACCAAAACAAAAAATAAGAACTAGTAAAAAACCGTATTTACGAATAAAATTAAGACAACTATTCACAATTCTTTCCATATAGTTCAACCTTTTTAAGGTCAAAGAAATAAGAAACCTTTCCAAAATTATCAAGCATTTTTAATAGTGGTTTAAAATAGATTTTTTTACCAAAAGGTAGCTTAATAATAAACACTGTAGAAAAAATTACTATTTTAAGGATGGATTTTATTATAAAAATCGATTTATCTTTTAAGCTTATATTATTCCCAAATCTATATCGTGAGAATGTTTGACCTATTCTTATTGCTTTTTTTATTAAAAATTTTTCATTCAATCGTTCAATCTCTACTTCTTCACTAACAAAAGCTTCATTACAAAAAATGAGCTTATAGTTTTGTTTGTAGAGTCTATAAAACAAATCAGCGTCTTCTCCACCCGTGGAGCCATACTCTAAATCGAAAGTAAACCCAGATTCAATTAATGCACTTCGCTGTGTTAACGTACAACCGGTACCACCACTGCTTACCTTAATACCAGTTTCATATTGAATTCTATCAAAATATCCCCCATCTGAAATCCATTCAGGGCAGCTTTTTACATAAATAGAATTAATTCGCCCAAAAACAACGCTAGCATTATGCTTTTCAGCGGCTGCCAATAGATGCATTAGCCAAAACTTATCTGCGACCTCATCATCGTCTATTGAAGCGATATATTCACCATTTGCAGCTTTTAAATATTCATTTCTTGCTACAGAAATATTTTTATAAGGTTGGCTTATATATTTAATTGGATACTTAAAACTCTTTTTACTATCGGCAACAATCTTTTCTGCAGAGCGCTCTTCATCATTATCAACAACAATAACTTCTAATGTTATATTTTCTGGTAGTGCTAAATCATTAATACTTTTTAAAGTTTTGTAAAGGTGAATACGTTTATAAGTACACATACAAACAGAAACTAACATAAATTATACTTCCTACTTTATTGCTCTAGATAAGATACTTATTAAACCGGTTAGCGTTGAGCGAGTAAGTGATTAACTCTTTTTGTAAACTCTTCACCCATATGACTTGACTGCATAGCATATTCAACATTGGCAAGCATATAGCCTAATTTAGAACCACAATCATGCGACTTCCCTTTTAGGTGGTAGGCTTCAAGCGTTTCTAGATGTCGCAATTGTAATAAGGCATCAGTGAGTTGTATTTCACCGCCTGCCCCAGGTGGGGTGTATTCTAGTAAATCCCAAATTGCTGTAGATACAACATAACGCCCTGTAATAGCTAAATTACTCGGTGCTTCATCGTTATTTGGTTTTTCGACCATGTTTTTAATTGCAGCATTTTCGCCGGCATTTATTTTTTTACCGGCTATATCAACTACACCATACTGATGCACTTGGTCTTGCGGTACGGGCTCTACCATAACTTGGTTGTAGCCCGTTTTGTCGAATCGGTCGATCATTTGGCTTAAATTGTCAGTTTTTGAATTTGATTTATATTTATCAATAATTACGTCAGGTAACATTACTGCAAATGGGTTATTACCAACAATTGGGCGCGCTGCTAAAACAGCATGGCCTAAGCCTAGTGGTGCCGATTGGCGAACCGAAATTACGGTTACATCTTTTGGCACTATTGAGCGAACCTCTTCTAGCAGGCTACGTTTTACGCGTGCCTCTAGTGTGGCTTCTAGCTCAAAGCTTGTATCAAAGTGGTTTTCAATTGAGTTTTTTGAAGCATGTGTAACAAGCACGATTTCTTTAATGCCAGCTGCTACAGCTTCGTCAACAACGTATTGAATTAAAGGTTTATCTACCAGAGGAAGCATTTCTTTAGGGATGGCTTTTGTGGCTGGTAGCATACGCGTACCAAGGCCAGCTACAGGTAATACTGCTTTTAAAACTTTCACTTTAATTCCTTTCATTATTTTTGTTAAACAACAAAAAAAGGAACTGCTAAGCTAAAATTCCTTTTCGATCGTTTCACATGCCCTGTGACCTTGCTATTATACACAACACAATAATGCACTCAATAATTAAAGAGTACTTTTTGATTGTTTTTTTGTTAATTTTATGTTGCACCAAAAGTAAGCTGTATTGCACCACTTTAGTGACTGGTACTTTTTGATTACCTATCCTTTCAAAGCTACCAATACTATACTAGGCTTGTTTAGTTATTAGGGAACACAGACTTAAGGAACATTTGTGCGTTTAGGGTTTTACATTTTATTATTAGTGTCTTTTTTTGTATGCGCACAAAATACGCTTTTGTATTTACGCAATAGCGATATAATTGCGCGCGCTCAAAAACAGTATGGTGATGAAGGGCATAAACGTATTAAAAATTGGCTAAGTTTTATAGATGAGTCAGCTGATAAAAGTGAATGGCAAAAAATCCATTTAGTGAATGACTTTTTTAATAAGCACATTAAATACAAAACCGATGATGAGCTTTGGCACCAAAAAGATTATTGGGCTACTCCACTTGAGAGTTTAGGCGTTGGTATGGGTGATTGTGAAGACTACGTAATTGCCAAATACTTTACACTAATAGCACTTGGCGTACCCGAAGATAAAGTACGTTTAATGTATGTACGCCAAAAAACAGTTAATCAACCTCATATGGTACTTATATATATTGAAACTCCTAATCAAATCCCCTTTGTTTTAGGTAATTTTAATACTAAACTGCTGCCCGCTAATAAACGCGGTGATTTAACACCTATCTATAGTTTTAATGGTCAAGGGTTATGGTTAGCCAAATCAAAAGGGTTAGGTAATAAAGTAAAAAATAGCCGTGGTGTTTCTGCCTGGAACACCATGCTAGAGCGAATTGAACAAGGTGAGCTTGCTCCCATTAAAAGTAACATTAAAGGAACTACCAGTTATGTCTCGACTTTTTAAAAACGGATTGAGTCTTAAAACCCAAGTTTACGGTTTAATAATCGTTATTTCGGTTGTTTCATTTGTGGTTAGGATAGTTACAGATGTTGAAACCACCCGCGATTACTTACAAACACAAATGGGTAGCCACGCGCAAGATACAGCAACAAGCTTGGGGCTTTCAATATCGCCCTACCTTGAAGAAGATAGCTTAATGATTGCCCAAACCATGGCGACCGCTATTTTCGACTCCGGTTATTACAAACAAATAAAATTTACTAACGCCGATAATAAAATAGTTTTTGACCTAACAAGCCCAAAACGCGTTGAATCTGTACCTAATTGGTTTATTACAGCAGTAAAGCTTGAAGCCCCTACTATGCTATCAGAATTAAACAATGGCTGGATTATGGCAGGAACCCTTGAAGTAACAAGCCATGTTGGGCAATCGTATTTAACGCTATGGGAACATACTAAACGCAGCTTTTATGGTTCTTTATTATTATTGGTAGCGTCGCTTGCAGTGGCATATTTAATACTACGTGCAGTGTTTAAACCTTTAAAAGCAGTAGAAAACCAAGCACACTTGGTTACGCGTAAACGCTTTACATTAAACGACGAAATACCAGTTGCACGCGAGCTACGTACTGTAACTAAAGCCATTAATAATATGGTAATGAACCTTCAAAGCACCTTTGACTCTTTAACAAAGCAAACACAAGCACTTACCGATGAAGTATATGTAGACTCACTCACAGGGCTGGGTAACCGCCGTTCGTTTGAGAACCACTTTAACTCAGTGGTTGACGCTATTACTAGCGATACTCCAATCACTGCAATGATGGTTACTCTCCCCTCACTTGCTAATATTAACCAAACTGTAAGTTACCAAGATGGTGACGAGCACGTACATGATGTAAGCGTTACTTTGCAAAATGTGTTTGGTGCTTTAACTAATTCTAAAATATTTAGACTTAACGGTAGTACTTTTATTGCTTTAGTCCCATTCGATATACAATTTTTAAATAGAACGCGACTCGATATAAATGATGCTTTTAGTAAAATGAAAAACAGCTTACACGTGAATGGTTTTGCTAACTTAGCATTAGTAAATGTTGATAAAGGCTCATCTATCGGGGGTGTACTTTCAGCCCTTGATACCGGCTGCACCATTGGCGATTCGGCTGTAAATAAAGTAGATAAAGATACTTTGTTTAGTGTTAAAGAGTGGCGTTCGCTTATTCAGTCAATTATTGCTACTGGTGAAGTTAGTTTTTCGGTGCAGCCAGTTAAACGCACTAACTCACAAAACAAGCAGTGCTACTTTGAAGTGTTTGCTCATTTTACGCATGAAGGCAAAAAGGTTAATAATGGCCATTTATTTGCTATGGCCGAAAAGCTTAACTTAACCGAAGAGTTAGACAAAAAAATAATTCGCAACTTTGTAAACGTTAAAGAGCAACACCCAGACGATACATTTGCGTTAAATATTAGTAAAGCTTCGTTGTATTCAACTGACTTTATTGAATGGCTTACTCTTTATGCACACACTAAACCAATTATTAAAACAAACTTGATTTTTGAATTGCATGAAATTAGCTTACTTTACAACGTACATGTTGCCTCTTTACATATAGATACAATAAAAGATATTGGCATAAATGTGTGTGTTGAACACTTTGGTACTAGTTTAACCTCGTTTAGATACTTACAAGGGTTAGACATTGAATATATAAAAATAGATGGTAGCTATATTCAAGACTTATTAGATAACACTCAAAGCCAATTTTTTATTCAAACAGTTAATAATATTTGTCATGGCTTTGGTATTAAAGTTTTAGCTTGTTTGATTGAAAAACCTGAAACTTTAAAGGTACTTGAAAGTTTAGGTTGCGATGGCGTGCAGGGTAATTTAATAATGCCGCCAACCAAAATAATAAAAACTAGTGATAATGGCGTAAATAAAGAGTTTACTTTTTGCACCGATGCGCTAAAATTTTGTAATTAATACTCTACCAAGGGACAAGAGATGAAATCATTTATATTAGCCAGCTTAATAGCAGGTGCATCTTCACTTACAGTTTTACCAAGTTATGCACAAACGGATACTGATGCAGTAGTACAAACTGAAGGCATGACTAACTTAGTCAACGTTTTAAATAGCGCAACTGCTGAAACAGCTCCAGATCAGCTAAAGGCAGATTTAGTAGCAGCTATTAATGGCGTATGTACAAATTGTACTGCTGCTCAAGTTGATTCTATGATGAATGTAGTTGTTGATGCTGTGGGTGCCGATAGCCCACTTATTGCTGATTTTTTAGCTGGACTTGTAGCTGCTGGCGTTGACAGCGATACTGTTACACTTGCTGCTATTACAGCTGGCGTTGATGCCACTGTTGCCTCTGAAGCAACAGCAGCTGGCCCAGGTGGCGCACCAGCTCCTGCTGCTCCGGTTATTGTTACTTTACCAACAACTGCAGTACCGCAAGGTGCCGGCGGCACTGGTGGCGATGCAGGTATATCTGAAGTCGGTAACTAACCGATAATAAAATAATAAAAACGCAGCCTTTTGGCTGCGTTTTACTTTATATGGCTTATTTTTTTAGCCCTTCTTTTAGGCTCTTAGTTTAGAGAACCCTGTGAATCGTTTTATATTTTTTTTACTCTGTGCAATTTTATTTTTGCTGCCCTTACCATTAGGTAGTTACCGCCCTTGGGCAATTTTAGCAATGGGGATATTAATTAGTGCTACCTTTTTCATCCATTTAGTTTTCAGCAGTATTGATAACAAGCACCATTTATACCCTCCTTTATATTCTTGGCCCATATTTACTGTACTCGGTATAGTTGCGGGCGTATGCGCAGTACAAATATTTACCGTAAGTGTTGACCCATTTCAAACTAAACAAATGCTTATTAAAACAAGTTTTATGATTTTATTTTGTTGGCTATTATTTATTTATTGTAATACTGAAAAGCGTATTAAAAATTTAATATATGCAATTATAGGTGCCGGCGTGTTTCAGGCTTTATACGCTACTTATTTAAATTTGTCGCCTGATATTATTAGCCCACTATTTGGTTATAAACATACCGACCGTGCTATTGGTACCTTTACCTACTCAAACTTTTTAGCAAATTTTTTAGCTTTATGTTTATGTTTGGGCATTGGTGTTTTGGTTAGCGAATTAAAACGCTCTACTAGCGATTATAAACAAACATTAAAACAAACGCTTCGGGCGTGGACTGAAATACTTTTAAGCTCAAAAATAATTTTACGTATTTCGTTAATTATTATTATTGTTGCGTTAATTTTAACCCGTAGCCGTATGGGTAACTCTGCATTTTTTATTGCATTAATGGTTGTTAGCTTACTCGCGTTTTTTATTTACAGGCAAAAACCTAAAGCGTTTAAACTACTTATAGTTAGTTTTTTTATAATCGATTTAATTATTATCGGCGCTATATTTGATGTAGAAAAAGTTAAACAGCGTATAAGCGAAACCAGTATTTCATCAGAAACCCGTGACGAAGTTGTACGTGATTCAATACCCCTCATTTTAGATAAGCCTTTATTGGGCTCTGGTGGTGGTACATTTTATACTGCGTTTCCGGCGTATCAGTCTGAGCCTTATTCTGGTTATTACGATAATGCCCATAACGATTACGTACAGTTTGCAGTAGAGCTGGGTATACCCACTACAGCCGCACTAGGCTCACTTATACTTTATTGTTTATGGTTATGTATAGCGACTATGCGAAAGCGTAAAACAGCGCTGTTTCAGGGCGTTGCTTTTGGCTGTGCCATTGCAATTATAGATATGTTGCTGCATTCGTTGGTAGATTACTCTTTGCAAGCTGGAGCAAATTCAATGTTGTTTATGACTATTTTATGTTTGGCTATTTTAAGTAATAAATTACCTGCGTCTAAACGAAGCCGAAAAGAGCATAGTTAAATACAAAGCCAAGTAATTACCAATATAGAGTGATTGGAAGCTGCGCTTCTCACGCGAGCAAGTTCAGCGTCTACCGCCAAGGTTAAATTTACGGTTAACTTGTTAGCGTGACAAGCAAAGCCTTTAATAAGAGATTTTTTCACTAAGAGGTTAAGAGGCGCTACGCTTTTAGAGGAAGTAATAAAGCAGAAACTATACCCTGATTGGCATTCTGTTTTCTCATTTACTCCTCTTTCGCTTCTCTTTGTGAAAATAGATCTTTAGCTGTTTTTTATAAATAAATTGAATAATTTTAAGCATTGCTTTGTAACAGCAGCGCCTGTAATTAGTGATTTTTTCACTAAGAGGTTAAGAGGCGCTACGCTTTTAGAGGAAGTAATAAAGCAGAAACTATACCCTGATTGGTATTGTGTTTTCTCATTTACTCCTCTTTCGTTTCTCTTTGTGCAAATAGATCTTTAGCTGGTTTTTATAAATAAATTGAATAATTTTAAGCATTGCTTTGTAACAGCAGCGCCTGTAATTAGTGATTTTTCACTAAGAGGTTAAGAGGCGCTGCGCTTTTAAAGAAGGAAATAAACACCGATACTGTATTCTGATTGGTATTCTGTTTTCTCATTTACTCCTCTTTCGCTTCTCTTTGTGAAAATAGATCTTTAATTGATTTATTGGTGAATAGACTAAATAATTTAAGCGTGGCTTTCGTAACAATCGTACCCGTTATAAGTGACTTTTTCACTAAGAGGTTAAGAGGCGCTACGCTTTTAGAGAAGAAAATAAACACCAAACGCAGTTTTTATTAGTATTATGTCTTCTCATTTACTCTTCTTTCGCTTCTCTTTGTGCAAATAGTTCTTTAATTGATTTTATTAGTAAATAGCTCAACAAACGAGTGACAACTTAGTAAATTGCTTCATATAGCCTACAAGTATTCAATTTTATTATTTTATTTGTACTACACTTAAGTCTTATTTTAGAACTCTTTCTTAGTTGATTAAATGCTTGTAAATTAAGCAAAAGGATACCTATGGATACTGATACATTAACAAAAACAGTAATAGGTTGCGCTATAGAAGTACACAGGAATTTAGGCCCAGGGTTATTAGAATCAAGTTACGAAATTTGCTTAATATATGAATTAAGTAAAATTGGCTTATCTGCTAAAAACCAAGTTGAGCTGCCGATATATTATAAAGATCAATATATACATACAGGTTACCGGTTAGATATTTTATTACCTAATAAATTAATAATTGAACTGAAGGCGGTTGATAAGCTTCTTCCAATTCACTCTGCACAATTGATAACTTATATGAAACTTGCAGAAATAAGTACTGGGTTACTAATAAACTTCAATGTTCTAAAGCTAGTCGATGGCATAAAGCACTTTAATTCATAAAAATTATTTACTTAGGTTTTAAGTCGTTATCCAAAGGGCTATAAGTAACTGTACATTAAATTTTTAAGCGATTTATTCACAAAGAAGTTATGCGGCGCTACGCTTTTAGAGAAGTAAATAAACACCAAACGCAGTTTTTATTAGTATTTTGTCTTCTCATTTACTCCTCTTTCGCTTCTCTTTGTGCAAATAGATCTTTAGCTGATTTTTATAAATAAATTGAATAATTTTAAGCATTGCTTTGTAACAGCAGCGCCTGTAATTAGTGATTTTTTCACTAAGAGTGATATGAGGCGCTGCGCTTTTAGAGAAGAAAATAAACACCAAACGCAGTTTTTATTAGTATTATGTTTTCTCATTTACTCCTCTTTCGCTTCTCTTTGTGCAAATAGATCTTTAGCTGGTTTTTACTGTAACAGCAGCGCCTGTAATTAGTGATTTTTCACTAAGAGGTTAAGAGGCGCTGCGCTTTTAGAGGAAGTAATAAAACCGAAAATATATCCTGAATAGCATTATGTTTTCTCATTTACTCCTCTTTTGTTTCTCTTTGTGCAAATAGGCCTTTAATTTAGCAATTGATTAAGAATTACTGTTCTTCTAAATCGAACTCAGTTAAATGCCCTTCACCGTGTATAAGTTGATATCGGGCTAAATTCCCTTGCTCTAGTGTTATTAAACTAATAGCTGAGTCGCTTACTAAGTATTTTTGCCCTTCGCCTATGGTTTGGTGCTTATCTACTTCCATATGCCAGCGTTTGGTAAAAAAGTTTAAGGGACTTTTTGGGCCGTATAGAATTGAATCTAGTTTATCGAGTATGTTTATTAATTTACGCGGGAACTCGTTTTTAATACCGCTGGCGGTAAGTTGCCAAATTCGATTGGGGTGATCGCCAAAACGCTTTTGCACCGAAAAGCAAAATGAGTAATGCACGTCTCCCGATAAAATAAGCGTTTCGTTTGGGGTGTCGGTTCGTCTAAAAGTATCGAGTAGCTTTTTGGCTGAACCTTCGTGCGCCATCCAGTTTTCTACATCCACCATGAGTGGTTGGCCACATATATTAAACATGGCTTGAATGGCTTCTATTGATTTAACACCAAATACAGGGGCTGGCGATACAATAATAACCTGATCGTGGCTTAATAGGCTTTCTTCAAGCTCTGTTAGGCGTTCCCAATCAAGTAGGCCTGAAGGCTCATTAAAGTTTTGCTCATTTCGCCAGCGGTGCGTACGCGTATCTAGCACCACTACTTTTGGGGTTGTAGTTAATTCGTAATGCCAAAAACTAAAATCGTTTAGTGGCTTATCAAATGCTTTAAACTGCCATAAATTATTAGCAGTACGGCTTTGCTTAAAAGGTGTTAGTAACTCGCCTGTTTTATTTAGTGCATCGTTCCCCATTCCCTGAAAAAGCCAATAACTAATTAAGCCGTTATTGATGATCCGTTTACTACTTGGGTTTTCATTTATAGCTTGCTCCCACCCAGCGGTGAGGTTCCAATCGTCGGTTACATCATGATCGTCAAACATCATTAATGTCGATACATTGGCAAACAACCGCTCTACTTCACTTAAGCCTTTTGCATAATCAATCAATGCTGTTTTTTCAGCGTCAAAAATAGTTTTTTTTTGCTCGCTATGACCTAAATACGTTGTGTTTTGTATATCAACGCATTGCCAAACAGCAGCACTAAAATTTAATAAATAAAGTGCTATATATTCTTCAAAATGGATAAGGTGATTGTAGGCTTTTACGCTTGAAAAATGAGGTTCGTCTTTTTTTAGCCAGTAACCAACACCTAACTTTGAGCGTTTTTGCCAAGGCGTTTTTGGTAAAAACAAATGGCGATTATAAAGTTGCTCATTTATATCGCCCGGTAGCTCAATGGCAAGTGGTTGCTCTTTATAGATACCTAACGCTTTAATTAACTGATGAATAGCTAATAACATGGGCCCTGCTACATCATCAGCATAAACCTGATCACCGCTCAGTAATAGCAATTGTGCGCCTTGGTTATTATTACCGCGCTGATTATTTTGCCAGTGACTTGCAGACACTAAGCTGTCTTTTGCTGGATGATGTGCATTACGGCACGAGCCATGCAAAATATCACTCAGTTTACTGGGTATTACAAATGCAGGCGTTGTTTGATTGCTATAGCACCACGGCGATAAATCGATTGCTGTATCGTCAATTATGAGTTCATAGCTTAATAAGCTATCTACAGGAAGTTTATTATCTACTGGCTTTATAATTACGAAATGCAGGTACAAATGTTCCCCTAAAGAAACAGTGTGTTGATCGCTATAACACTCAACATTTAATAAGTTTATTTGGCAGTTTGCAGGCTTGGAGGTAGCAAACTGAATGCATACTCCAGTTTGCTCTGCACGGCGCACCATTGGCCCCATTAGTAAAATAGGAAGGTTTGCCGTGTGAGTAATCATGTATTTAGCCTTTAGCTGCTAATTTAAATAAAGAATAAAAGTTCTCGGTAGTCGCTTTAGCAAGTTCATTAAAGCTAATGCCTTTAAGTTCGCTAATGTAATAAGCAACATCTTCTACGTACGCTGGCTGATTTGTTTGCCCACGATACGGTACTGGTGCTAAATAAGGCGAGTCGGTTTCTATTAGTAATCTATCTAGCGGTATTTGTTTTACTACTTCTTTTAATTCAATAGCATTTTTAAAGGTAACAATGCCCGATATAGATATATAAAAGCCCATGTCTATGGCTTTTTTAGCCATATCCCAGTCTTCGGTAAAGCAATGTAATACACCACCGCAGTTTTCGGCTTTGTGCTCACGCATTAAGTTAATCGTGTCGGCGCGGGCATCACGAGTATGAATAATTAACGGCTTTTGTAATTCGTTAGCCACTTCAATATGCCCAACAAAGCTTGCTTGCTGCACTGCGTGGGTATCTTTTGAATAGTAGTAATCAAGACCCGTTTCGCCAATAGCGACGACTTTTTCGTGTGAAGCTAAGTCAATTAATTGCAGTTTATTAAGGGCGTCTTTTTGATCAAGTGGATGTACACCGCATGAGGCTGAAACATCGTCGTAATGCTTAATTTTATCAAGCATGCTGGGAAACTGATCAAGCGTTACGCTTACACATAAAAAGTGCTCTATTTGCTTTGCACGCGCTTTATCAAGAACTTGATCAAGGTTTAAGTCTAATTTATCAAAATCAAGACGGTCTAAATGGCAATGAGAATCTACAATCACTATAAGGCCTGTATTATGTTCAGGGTTTAAATTTGTTCATTTAATTTATTATGTTAGTAATTAAAAGAACCCAATATAGGGCGGCGTTAATCTCAGTGAAAAACCAACCCTATAACTACATGGTATATGTTTGATCGCCTGAGTTTAACATAGTCCCAAGCAGCTTTTCGATTTTAGCGTTTAGGTTTGTTTTATCGTCTAAAAAGCTAATACCAATACCTGGAGGATTAGAGCTTTGTGCACCTTGTGGCGTGATCCACGACACTTTACCTGTCACTACGTCATCTTCTAAGGCATCAGGCAAAGTAACTCTAAGCGCTAATGAATGCCCTGTTTCGTAACGCATATTAGTACGTACAAATAAGCCACCTTTTTTTAAGTAAGGCATATAACAACGGTATAACTCGTCTAAATCGTCTATGTCTACTAGTAGTTCTTGCATGATTAATCCTTTTAAGAATTTCGCAATGTGTATGCTAACCGTGATACAGCAAGCGGTAAATTAAGGCCAAGTATTTGTGTGTTATTTTGTAAAAACTCGCCTAATGCATTTTGCGCACTTTGATAAGCGTCAAAACTCATGCCTTGCAGTAATTGCTGCTTTAGTTGCACGCTTAAAAACAAAGTAAATATACGAACAAGTTCAGGCTGTTTATTTATTATATCGACTAACGCTTTGAAATTATGGCTTTGTTTAAACTCAGTTGCAAACTTATACAGTGTATCAATATTTTTTAGCTGGTCTTGCTGTTGCCAATGCTTTACTTGCAGCGGTTGGTTATAAAAAAGTGCTAACCAACTATAGTTAGGAATGTCCAATGTCTCTAGCCATTGCTGAGCAAGTGCTGTATTAGTTATTTTTACATCACTTTTAGCGCATCGACTTAAAATAGTTGCAGGGAGCTGCTCTGGTTGGCTTGTGGTTAATATTAAAAAGCGGCTATTAGTTGGCTCTTCAAGTGTTTTTAATAATGCGTTAGCTGCTGCTGTGGTCATTTTTTCGCAATTTTCGATTATCGCGACTTTATTGCCATTTTGCGCTGCAGAGTGATTCATAAAATCACTAATACCACGAATATCATCTACACCAATACTTTGCCCATCGACTTGCGTTAATCGTTTGTCGGGGTGAGTGCCAGCCAGGTTAAGTAAACAGCTTTTACACTGTCCGCAAGGTTTTAGCATACTGTTTTGCACAGCTACCTGCTTAGCTATATTTTGGCATAACAAAGCATTCCCAAGCTCATCACTTAGCTCAAACTTACCTACGCCAACAGGCCCACAAAATAATTGCGCATGATGAAAACGCTCTGCGCGATAACTTTTCGCTAAACGTGCTTGAGTATCATGTAGCCAAGGCAATGGCATATTATTTTAGGCCTTCAAAAAATGAATGCAGTACATTGGTAATATCGCGATGTACTTTATCAATACTTTGGTTTGCATCAACGGTTTTAATTGTGTTGTCGTCATTAGCAAGTTCAACATAACGCATACGTGTACGCTGAAAAAACTCAATGGCTTCTTGTTCAATACGGTCAAGCTCACCACGCCCTTTTGCGCGCTCAAGGCCTATCACTGGGTCAATATCAAGGTAAATAGTTAAATCAGGCTTTAAGCCTTTTAACACCATTGACGAAAGTGAAGCTAATGTATTTGAGCTAATACCACGCCCGCCACCTTGATACGCCTGAGACGATAAATCATGACGATCGGCAAGTACCCATTGGCCTTTATCAAGCGCTGGGGTAATAACATTGTGCATTAGCTGCGAGCGAGCTGCGTACATAATAAGCAACTCGGTTTCAAAGGCAATCTCTTCTTCATGCTCTGCTTTTACAAGCGTACGAAGCGATTCAGCCAATGGCGTGCCACCAGGTTCGCGGACATTAATAAAGTCTATTTTTTGTTTGTTTAAAAAATCTTGGCATAACGAAATAGCGGTTGATTTACCCGCGCCTTCTAGCCCTTCTATTACTATAAATTTTGGTTTCATAAACTATTAATTCTTTTTATTTAATATATACGTTTTAACTGCTGCGTTATGCTGTTTTAACGTGGTTGAAAATTGGTGGCTACCATCGCCTTTTGATACAAAGTAAACATATTCACTTTGCGGCGGATTAACTGCAGCTAAAATAGCTGCTTTTGATGGCATTGCAATCGGTGTTGGCGGTAAACCATTAATACGATACGTATTGTAAGGCGTATAATCGCGCAAATCTTTACGTTTAATATCACCATCAAAATCAGCGCCTAGCCCGTATATTACGGTTGGATCGGTTTGCAGACGCATATTGGTGTTTAATCGATTAACAAATGCTGATGCAATTAACGGACGCTCGCTGGCAAGGCCTGTTTCTTTTTCAATGATTGAAGCCATTATAAGTGCTTCGTATGCTGTTTTGTAGGGCAAATTAACAGCGCGCTGCTGCCAAGCGTCGTCTAACGTTTGCTGCATTTTTTGCGCTGCACGTTTTAATAAACTGCTCGCAGTATCGTTATTATGATAATGGTAAGTGTCGGGGAATAACCAGCCCTCTAGGTGCGTATTATTACCCAGTATTTGTATACTTAGTTCATCAGTTTTTAAATCGTCTTGTAAATTATCGGCTTTATTAACAGCACTTAGTACTTCACGTAAGTTTTGCCCTTCAATAATGGTAAAACTAAAACTAATTTGCTGGCCTTGGTTAATTTTTTTTACGTTATTAATAACGCTATCGGCTGTTAGCTCGTAAAGCCCCGCTTTTAAGTCGGTAAGTGTGGGATCTAATTTGGCAATGATTTGATAACGCCAGCAACTTTCTACCCAGTTTTTAGCTTGCCATTGCTGACATAACTTATTAAAGCCAGTGCCATGCTTAACTTCAAATTGTGTGTTTTTAGCTACTTTTAGCGGGCTATTTATTGTTGCTTGTAATTGCTGGTAACCAATAGCAGTGGTTATAACAGCTAAAAAAAGTACCGATAAAATAACTTTTAACACTCAGCCTCCTTGGCTAATAATTTAGTTAATAATGCGTGGCTGTCATCTGTATTAAATACCTGTTGCTCAATACTTTTAACAGGTACTGCTCCCATTAAGCTATTACACACAAATACGGCGTCTGCTTGGGTTAAATCTTCTACTTTTACGCGTTTAAATTCAACAGGCAATTTATCACATAACGATTGTAGATAAACGCCCTTTATTCCGCACTCATCAAGCAATGGCGTAAACACACACTTATTTTTAATCGCAAAAATATTAGCTGCTGAAGCTTCAATTACATTGTTATTGTAATCAAGCACTAACACATCGTCGCAGACTTGCGTTTGCATCGCTTTTTTAACTAGCACTTGTTCAAGTCGGTTTAATGTTTTAAGACCCGCTAAATATGGCTGCGCCGCTAATTTAATCGGGCTTATTTCGAGAGTTACACCCTTTTTAGCAAGCGCTTCGTAATTACTAGGGTAATCTAATACACTCAATAAAATAGTAACATTGCACTCACTTGGCAACCCATAACCACGGCCGCCTTCGCCTCGCGTTACAAGTATTTTAAGCACGTTTAGTGGTGCAGTTTTTATATGCAAAGCAATTTGATTTTCAAGGCTATTAAAGTCTAGCTCAGGAAACCCCAAACGCTGTGCGCATTCAATCAAACGTGCTTTATGATGAGCCCAATGCTGTACTTGCCCATCAACAACTTTAGCCGTTGTAAAAAAGCCGTCACCGTAATTTAAGCCTCTGTCACGAGTGCTTAAAGTACTGTTTTGATCTACTGCTATTATTGTTTGCATTTTATTTGGCATATAAAAAAAGCCCAGTTAAACAACTGAGCTCTTATAATTTGATTCGTTGTTAAAAAAGATTATACCTTTTTAAATAGCAACGAGCCATTAGTACCACCAAAACCGAACGAGTTACACAGTGCAAAGTCTAACTTTGCATCACGTGCAGTGTGAGCAATATAATCTAAGTCACACCCTTCGTCTGGATTATCAAGGTTGATAGTTGGCGACACTTTTTGATCAGTCAGCGATAAAATCGAAATAATCGATTCAACCGAACCGGCAGCACCTAACAAGTGACCCATCATCGATTTAGACGAGCCTACCATTACATCTTTGGCTGCATTACCAAAAATAGACTTAACAGCGGCAGTTTCTGCTTTATCTCCTGCATTTGTAGATGTACCGTGTGCGTTAATGTAACCAATTTGCTCTGCGTTTACTTGCGCATCATTTAGTGCGTTTTGCATTGCAAGGGCAGCACCGGCTCCATCTTCTGGTGGTGACGTCATGTGGTACGCATCGCCGCTCATACCAAAGCCTACAAGCTCAGCATAAATTTTAGCGCCACGCGCTTTTGCATGTTCGTACTCTTCAACTACAACAACACCTGCACCGTCAGAAAGCACAAAGCCATCGCGGTCTTTATCCCAAGGGCGAGAAGCCGCTTGTGGGTCGTCATTGCGGGTTGAAAGTGCACGTGCAGCATTAAAGCCACCCATACCAATTGGGGTACAGGCTTTTTCTGCACCGCCAGCAACCATTGCATCTGCATCACCGTAGGCAATCATGCGCGCGGCATGGCCAATATTATGCAAACCAGTAGTACAGGCAGTTACAATTGAAATATTTGGACCACGAAGTCCATGCATCATTGATAAGTGACCTGAGATCATATTAATAATGGTAGACGGCACATAAAATGGCGATAACTTGCGCGGACCACTATTTAATAACTTAATGTGGTTTTCTTCGATAAGCGTTAAGCCACCAATACCAGAGCCCACAGCTACACCTATACGTGTTGCGTTTTGCTCAGTAATTTCAAGGCCTGAATCTTTAAAGGCTTGAACACCCGCTGCAATGCCGTACTGAATAAACAAGTCCATTTTTTTAGTATCTTTCGCTGACATGTATGCAGTTGCATCAAAGTCATTTATTAAACCAGCGAATTTAGTACCAAATTTTGATGTATCAAAGTGGGTTATTGTTTGAATGCCACTTTTGCCATCTAATAAGCCTTGCCAGGTTGATTGAACATCATTACCTAGCGGCGTCAACATTCCTAAGCCAGTTACGACGACTCGACGTTTAGCCACGGTTTGCCTCCAATAAGGGATATTTACAAGGGGATGATCATACCCAAGCTACCTCAAAGTGCTAGTCCCAAAATAGATTAAAAACGCATAACACAATCAAAATTAATTTTTAGCTAAAATTGAGCATTGAGGCTTAAGTTTTGAATCACGAACTTTGAGGTGGTTTGGATATAAAAAATTAAAGGCAGCGGATGCTGCCTTTAACGTGCGATTAATTACTCAGCGTGTGCTGTTACGTAATCGATAGCAGTTTGTACTGTAGTGATCTTCTCAGCTTCTTCATCTGGGATCTCAGTATCAAACTCTTCTTCAAGAGCCATTACTAGTTCAACAGTATCAAGAGAATCTGCACCTAGGTCATCTACGAAAGAAGATTCATTTTTAACTTCTTCTTCTTTAACACCTAGTTGTTCAATGATAATTTTCTTTACGCGTTCTTGGATATCGCTCATTCTTCTTTCCTTTATTAAAAACGCCGATGCGTTATTTTCAGATTGCCGCGTAGTTTACGCGGCATAATTCTCTGATTCAATGATTTGACCATAAATAATTGTCTGGTCAAACCTCTGAGTGTGTGTTTTGTCTTTTATCGCTTATTTTCGCAGCGATTTCAAGTATGTTTAAAGCAAGTTCACAAATAATTCAATGTTTTTGAGGTAACTTACTTAACTTTATTAGGTAACAATGTGGGTACAATGGTTATTAAACCATGTACATCGCGCCATTTACATGCAAAGTTTCACCTGATACGTACGCAGCCGCGTCAGATGCTAAATAACATACCGCAGCTGCAATTTCGTCTGGTTGACCTAAACGCCCTGCTGGAACATTTGCAAGTGTTGCTGCTTTTTGCTCGTCAGTTAAATCATCAGTCATATCAGTTTGAATAAAACCAGGTGCTACTACGTTTACTGTAATACCACGTGATGCCACTTCGCGTGCAAGTGACTTAGAAAAACCAATGACGCCTGCTTTAGCCGCTGCATAATTTGCTTGCCCTGCATTACCCATAGTGCCCACTACTGAGCCAATATTGATAATACGACCTTTCTTTTTCTTCATCATTGGACGAAGTACCGCTTTAGATAAACGGAAAATCGAGCTTAAGTTAGTGTCGATTATATCGTCCCACTCAGTCTCTTTCATACGCATTAATAGGTTATCACGTGTGATACCTGCGTTATTAACAAGTACGTCAATATCGCCAAAATCAGCTTTTATTGCGGCAAGTGTCGCTTCAATAGATGCAGGATCCGTTACGTTTAATGCATAACCTTTACCATTGTCACCTAAGTACTCGCTGATTTTAGCAGCGCCTGACTCGCTTGTAGCAGTGCCTGCAACTTTTGCACCTTGCGCAACTAATGTTGTTGCAATTGCTTTACCAATACCACGGCTAGCGCCAGTAATTAGGACAATTTTGCCCTCTAAAGAAAATAAATTAGACATTTTATATACTCTTATTTAGCTGCAGCGATTGAAGTGGCATCGTTTACTGAGCCACAAACCATTGCTTTATCAATTCTTTTCGCAAGCCCTGTTAATACTTTACCAGGACCAAATTCGTAGCTTTGCGTTACATCTTGTGCAACCAAGGCTTGTACTGTTTCTGTCCAGCGAACTGGGCTGTATAGTTGACGTACTAGTGCATCTTTAATTGCATCAGCGGTCGATTCAGCTTTTACATCAACATTATTAATTACATCACACTTAGGTGTATTAAATGTTAAAGAGGCTAAGTCTACCGCTAGCTTATCAGCTGCTGGCTTCATTAGTTCACAATGTGAAGGTACGCTAACCGAAAGTGGTAATGCGCGTTTAGCACCAGCATCTTTACATGATTGTGATGCTCTATCTACTGCCGCTTTATGCCCTGCAATAACAACTTGACCAGGAGAATTGTAGTTAACTGGAGATACAACCTCACCTTGCGCTGAGGCAGCACATGCCGCTTTTATTTCTTCATCGCCTAAGCCAATAATCGCAGCCATTGAACCTACGCCTGCAGGTACAGCTTCTTGCATGTATAAACCACGGTTTTCAACAAGCTTAACAGCTTCGCTCAAGCTTAGTACGTCGCTACATACTAGTGCTGAATATTCACCTAAGCTGTGACCGGCCATAACAACGTCTGCATCTGGGTTTGCTGCAAGCCAATCACGGTAAATAGCAACACTTGCAGTTAATAATGCAGGTTGTGTACGATGAGTTTGATTTAATTTTTCTTCTGGGCCATTAAGAACTAGCTCTGCTAAGTCGTAACCCAGTGCATCTGATGCTTCTGCAAATGTTGCTTTAACAATGTCAGAACTCTCTAGTAGCTCTTGTAACATACCAACGCTTTGCGAGCCTTGACCTGGGAATAGAAGTGCAATTTTTTGTGCCATACTTTGCTCTTTTTAATTAAACAAATAAATAATGAAATACACGGCACATCAATTATTGATTAACCGCCGTGTCTTTAGAATGTGTTTTTTCGAAAATAGCGGCTATTTTATCAGGAAGTTGACGTTCAACCTCTTTTACCGCTTCATCAATTGCTGCTTGAAATGCTTTAGCTGACGCATTTCCATGACTTTTAACGACAATACCGCGCAATCCTACCAGAGAAGCACCGTTATACTGGTCGGGGTTCACCCTTTTATAGAGTTTTTTTATTATTGGACGCAATATAAACGCCATACATTTATACAAAAGGTGCTTTTCGAGCGCAGCTGTAAACTTATTCATAATAAGCTTGGCAATGCCTTCGCATGTTTTGAGCGCCACGTTACCCACAAACCCTTCGCATACAATAACATCAGCTTTGCCAGAAAAAATATCACTTCCTTCGCTATAACCAATGTAATTAATATGTGGGCTTTGCTGCATCAATTGTGCAGCTTGTTTAATGTCGTCGTGGCCTTTAATGTCCTCAGCGCCAATATTTAATAAGCTAACGCGAGGGTTATCGCAGCCAAGTGCTTGACCAGCAACTACAGAGCCCATAATGCCAAACTGATAGAGCATTTGCGCATCGCAGTGCACATTAGCACCTAAGTCGAGTAAATATACTGGGTTTTGGCTTTCTGTAGGAACAGATGAAATGAGTGCGGCACGTTTAACACCTGGCAGCATTTTTAATACGTAGTGAGCCATAAAAAATAAAGCGCCGGTATTACCTGAGCTAACACACGCTTGAGCTTCGCCCGATTTAACTAAATCAAGGGCAACACGCATAGATGAATCTTTTTTTGAACGTACAGCAATTGCAGGTTCGCAGGCGTTAGTGACTATTTCACTACAGTGACGAATTATGAGTCTTGGATGAGATAAAGAATCGAGGGATTCGAGTTCTTTAGATATAACGTCTTCATTGCCACATAAAATGAGACTTAAATTGGCATGAGCGTTTACCGCATGAACGGCAGCAGGAATAGATGAACGGGGGCCGTAATCGCCCCCCATCATATCTAACGCTATGGTTAGATCTTTCAGCATATAAGTAATCTCTTATTTAGAAATTACTTGAACGCCTTTGTAGTAACCATCTGCAGTCACATGGTGACGACGATGAGTCTCACCAGATGTTTGATCTACAGTTAAAGTTGGACCACTGATCGCATCGTGTGAACGGCGCATGCCGCGTCTTGCACGAGACTTTTTGCTTTTTTGTACAGCCATAGTCTTCTCCTAAGAATCTTTCTTAAGTTGTTTCAAAATATCAAATGGATTAGGTTTATCATCTTCCGCCTTTAATACACCAAAGCTGGCAGGCTTTGCTGAATAACTGCATGAAGCTTCGTTGTGGGTAGCCACTAATGGAATTGCTAAAATTAGTTCGTCTTCAATTAAATCAAAAACGTTAACTTCACCATTTTCATCAAGTGCTACTTCGTCGTAGTCTTCAGGAAAAATATCTAACTCTGTATCTTCACCTACTGGTGAATATGCAAAGTCTTGAACCAAATCCAACCCTAAATCACCATTACAACGTTGACAAATGACAGTAACATGTGTGGACAAATTGCCTCTAATCACAGCGAAACCTTGATCATCGTTTTTGCAATGTATTTTTACCGCTATTTCACCTACTTCTTCCTGCACAACTTTCTCTAAACGAGTAAGTTTTTCAAGCGGTACAATTCCGTCATACTTTAAACGGTGCTGCGCTGCTTTGCCTGGATGAAGAGTGATGGGAATTTTCACCTTTTGCATAGGGGCTGCATCATATAGATAGTTAGTTTGTTAGTCAAAGTAAAAAACCATTTTTACTTGGTTTTTAACGTGTTTTACTCTCGGATCTGATTTATCCTAACTCAATCTGAATTATCGTAGGAAAACAGTCCATGAAGCTTCCACTCATTTTAGCGTCAAGCTCGCCTTTTAGGCAGTCTTTATTACAAAAATTTAATTTACCCTTTGATACGTTTTCACCCGACGTTGACGAATCAGCACTTGAATGCGAAACACCTACTGAACTGGTTAAGCGTTTAAGTGAGTTAAAAGCCTCAGCAGCTAATAAACACTTTAAAAAAGGGTTAGCAATTGGATCAGACCAAGTCGCTGTGTTTAACAATCAAATTTTAGGTAAACCGCACAATAAACAAAATTCTCTAAAACAACTAAATTTATTTAGCGGTAATACTGTAACATTTTTAACTGGGCTTTGTGTTTACGATATTGTAACTGGAACAAAAAAAACCTGCGTAGAACCTTTTAATGTGACGTTTAAAACCCTAAGTGATGCACAAATTAGTGCTTATTGCGACGCAGAGCAGCCTTATAACTGTGCTGGCAGCTTTAAAAGTGAAGGGTTGGGTATCTGTTTATTTGAAAAACTAAGCGGAGACGATCCTAATAGCTTAATTGGATTACCATTAATTAAACTCAGCCAATTACTGGCTGAGTTTGGTATTGATGTGCTTACCGCTCAAAACAAGCTCTAGTTAAATAAATTAGCCAAGCAAAACCTGTTGCAATTGCAGATAATTATCTACTGTTGCAACAGGGCTAAGCTTATTTAGCTGCTGTGCGTTATGTACACCCATTGTTACGCCAATTCTATCCATGCCTGCAGCTTTTGCCATTGTCATGTCTATTTGAGTGTCACCAATCATTACAGCGTCTTGAGCGCTTATGCCAAGTTCTTCAAGTAATTGATACAGCATATCTGGAGAGGGCTTTGATTGCGCTTCGTCGCTTGTACGTGTTGCACTAAAGAAAGATCTAAGTTGGCTTTGATCAAGCAAACGCTCTAATCCATCTCGACCTTTACCTGTTGCAACCGCTAAAACAATGCCTTGCTTATTTAAAGCAGTTAAAACGCTGACAACATTATCAAATACAGGAGTTGGCGTGGTATCAACACTATATTGGTGTTTATACCCTTTAATTAGCGCTTGATGCTGCGCGACATTATCGGGAAATAAAACATCAATTGCTTTTTCAAGCGACATACCAATGATATTTTTAATTGCCAAATCACTTGGCGCCACTAAATTAAGTGACTCAGCACTACTACGAATACAGTTAACTATTTTAGTGACTGAATCCATAACGGTGCCATCCCAATCAAAAATGACGAGCTTATATTTTTTAATCGGCGTCACTGCAATCACTGTTTTGCGTCTCGTAATTTTAGTAATGTATTTTTAAGCGTTTTATCAAGGGGCGCTTCAATACGCATCGTTGTTTCGTTTTTAGGATGATAAAAACTTAAATCGTGTGCATGTAAGAATAAACGGTTTAACCCAACTTTACGCATAGATTCATCAAACCCCTGGTCACCGTATTTATCATCGCACGCGATAGGATGACCTTTACATTGCGTATGTACACGAATTTGGTGCGTACGACCTGTAACAGGTGATGCTTGTACAAGTGAGCAATCGTTAAAACGTTCAAGTACTTTAAAACGCGTATGCGAAGGCTTGCCCTCAGTGTTATCTACACGTACTACGCGTTCACCCGATTTAAGTGTATTTTTACGCAGCCCTTCGGTAACGTTTTTAGTTTTAGAGTCCCACTGCCCTTCTACAAGTGCCCAGTAATTTTTTTCCATGGTTTTTTCACGAAGCTGTTCATGCAATGCTGTTAACACCGAACGGCGCTTTGCAATAAGTAAACAGCCCGATGTATCACGGTCAAGCCTGTGAACTAGCTCAAGATTGCGCTCTTCTGGGCGAAGCGCGCGCAGCGCTTCAATTAAACCATAACTTAAACCACTGCCACCATGAACAGCCATACCTGAAGGTTTATTTATGACGATAAGGTATTTATCTTCAAATAAAATATCGTTTTCTAGGCGAGTTACTTTGTCTAACTTTGATGGTACAAACTCTTCACGCTCAGCAACTCTGATAGGTGCAATACGCAGTACATCGTCAAGCTGTAGTTTATATACAGGCTTAATACGCTTTTTATTAACGCGTACCTCACCTTTGCGCAAAAGTTTATAAATAGCGCTTTTAGGCACCCCTTTTAAATGGGTAATAAGAAAGTTATCAATACGCTGACCTAAATGGTCTTCATTGATCGTGACATAAGTTACTTGTAAGTCGTTTTTTTCTGACATTGCCTAATCACTAATTTAAGTAAAATAATTTAGTTGCTAACACTGTAATAATAGTGGGATAATCAGCAGCGCAAATATTTAGTATTTGCAAATAACAACGGTGCTTTTTAACACATTAAAACATTCGTGATGCACATTCTGGGTAGCCGATCATACAGATCCGAGTTAAGTTTTCCAAAGCTTTTATGCCTCCTCAGTTAACACGTGCGATCAATTAACGGCAATGCGCGTAATATATTGCTGGTTAAGTTTGAACATGAAGCGATTTTTAATGTGCTAGAGAAAGCAATGAACAGATAATTTGTCTGATAGTGACGACGTAAAAAACGTCGTTCAGCACTAGCTCAATTATTGTAGTACCGTACAGCAGCTTATTTAGAATTAAAAAAATCTAATAAATAAGCGTTCATTAACATCGGCAGCGATTTTTGCTCTTAAAACGGATATTAGCGATACATCAGTATGTATTGCTCACCAACTTAATGAGCCCTACGCGCCTAATATGAATGATATTTAGTAAGATTAATATGACAGGCCGACTTCTGGGTAAAACTTGTAAACGTAGCTGAAAAGCCGACAGTTTTAGCACCATTAAGAATTTAATAGCGGTAATAATCGCTATTGTTTGCCAGCATTTAAAATACTGCATACGAGATACAGAGCCGTTCCGTTAAAGACCCAGTCGTGAGGCTGCACATTCTAAAAATAGGGACAACTGAACAGGCGAGAAAAACATCGTCATGTCAGCGACATAAATAAGTAGAGTAACAATATGAAACGTATGCTAATCAATGCAACGCAGCAAGAAGAAATGCGCGTAGCACTGGTTGATGGCCAGCGCCTTTATGATTTAGATATCGAAAGCCCAGGTCACGAACAGAAAAAAGCCAATATTTATAAAGGCAAAATCACTCGCATTGAACCATCTCTTGAAGCAGCATTTGTTGATTACGGTGCTGACCGCCATGGTTTCCTTCCTTTAAAAGAAATTGCACGTACTTACTTCCCTGCAGGTTACACTTTTCATGGTCGCCCTAACATTCGCGACGTAATAAAAGAAGGTCAAGAAGTAATAGTACAAGTTGATAAAGAAGAACGCGGCCAAAAAGGCGCAGCGTTAACTACTTTTATCAGCGTTGCTGGTAGCTATTTAGTTCTTATGCCTAATAACCCTCGTGCTGGCGGTATTTCTCGTCGTATTGAAGGTGATGAGCGTACTGAACTTAAAGAAGCTTTAGGCCGTTTAGAACTACCTAAAGGTATGGGCTTAATTGTTCGTACAGCGGGTGTTGGCAAGTCATTTGAAGAACTTAACTACGATTTAAAAGCACTCTTAGTACATTGGGATGCAATTAAACAAGCAGCCGATAGTGCTAAAGCACCGTTTTTGATTCACCAAGAAAGCAACGTGATTTTCCGCGCAATACGCGACTATTTACGTCGCGACATTGGCGAAATTTTAATTGATAAACCACGTGTTTTTGAAGAAGCTAAAGCGCACATTGAGCGTTTTCGTCCTGACTTTATGAGCCGTGTTAAGCTTTATCAAGGTGACACGCCTTTATTTACACATTACCAAATTGAAAGCCAAATTGAGTCTGCATTCCAGCGTGAAGTACGTCTTCCTTCTGGTGGTTCAATTGTAATTGACCCTACTGAAGCACTGACATCTATTGATATCAACTCATCTAAGGCAACTAAAGGCGGCGATATTGAAGAGACAGCACTTAATACAAACTTAGAAGCGGCCGATGAAATTGCACGTCAATTACGTCTTCGTGACCTAGGTGGTTTAATTGTAATCGACTTTATCGATATGACTCCTCCACGCCATCAACGTGAAGTAGAGAATCGTTTAAAAGATGCAGCGCGCCCAGACCGTGCTCGCGTTCAAATTGGTAAAATCTCACGCTTTGGTTTACTTGAAATGTCGCGCCAGCGTTTGCGTCCTTCATTAGGTGAAGCAAGCCAAGGCCCATGTCCACGTTGTAGTGGCCAAGGTACTATTCGTTCAAACGAATCAATAGCACTTTCAATTCTTCGCTTAATTGAAGAAGAAGCAATTAAAGACAATACAGCACAAGTAAATGCACAAGTGCCTGTTGCTGTTGCCGCTTATTTATTAAATGAGCAACGTCGTAGTGTTCATCGCATTGAAAAACATCATAAATGTGACGTAGTGATCATTCCAAATCAACATATGGAAACACCACATTATGAAGTTATGCGCTTACGTAAAGACGAAACACTTGAAACTGTAAGTTACGGACAAGTTGTTGCACCGGAGCCTGAAGTATTCGAGATGTCAAAATCTCCAAGTACGCCAGTCCGTGAAGAGCCGATGCTAAAAGGCGTGGTAATGCCTTCTACTCCTGCTCCACAAGCAGCGCCAGCTAAAGCCGTAGAGCCTGCTGCGGTAGCACAAACTAAAACTGAAGGTGGCTTACTAGCTGCTATTGGTAATTGGTTTAAGTCGTTATTTGCAAGTGAATCTGAAGAAGAGAAAAAAGAAGCTGTAGAAAAAGAGCAGCAAGAAACGCGCAATAATGCGCGTCGTGGTAACGATAATCGTCGTCGTAATAACAATCAACGCCGTCGTAATAATAACCCACGCACTAACAAACCGCGCAATGAGCGTCCAGCCGCTGAAGAGGAAGCTAAAACTGACTCAGCAGCAAGCACCGAGACTCAAGAGAGAAGCGAGAACCGCAACAAGCGCCGTCGTAATCCTAACTCTCGTAAGCGCCCAGAACATAAAAACCAAGAAAAAGATCAAGTTAAAACTGAAGCCCCTGCAAAGGCGGAAGTAGAAACTGATTGTAAGCCAGCACAAGCTGCAGAGCCTAAAGAACAGAAGCCTAAAGTTCGCCGTCAACGTCGTAACATACGTAAAAAAGTACGTCTGCAAGATGAAAAAGCTGAGCAAGCTAACTCAACAGAGCAAGCACCTGAGCAAACGGCTGTAACTGAAACTCCACAAGTTCAAGAGCAAGCTCCTGCTGTAGAAAAGCAAAAGCAAACTCCGGCAGAAAAAACAGCTCACATTAAAGAAGAGAAAGTTGATGTTGTTGATTCTAACGATGAAACAGCAACTACTGAAGACGAACAAGAGCAAACACGTACACGTTCACGTCGTTCTCCTCGTCATCTTCGTGCATCTGGTCAACGTCGTCGTCGCCCTGAAGGTGAAGCAGAAGTTAAATCTGATGAAGCCCCTGCATTTATTCCAGTTGCTGATCAAGCTGCTGCAGAATACGAAGCAGAACTTAAAGCTAAATCAGAAGAAACATCGGTAGATGCGTCGCAACAAGTTGAGCAAGCCGTTGCGGTTGAAGACTTAGCAAAAGTTGAAGCTGTAGAAGAGCCAGTAAAAGCTAAAGAACCGGCTAAAGCTGAAACGCCAGTAGCCACTGAAGAGCCAGTTAAAGTTGAAACACCAGTAGCAACTGAAGAGCCTGCTAAAGTTGAAACGCCAGCAGCCACTGAAGAGCCAGCTAAAGTTGAAACACCAGTAGCAACTGAAGAGCCTGCTAAAGTTGAAACGCCAGTAGCAACTGAAGAGCCTGCTAAAGTTGAAACACCAGTAGCAACTGAAGAGCCTGCTAAAGCTGAAACACCAGTAGCCACTGAAGAGCCTGCTAAAGTTGAAACGCCAGTAGCCACTGAAGAGCCTGCTAAAGTTGAAACGCCAGTAGCCACTGAAGAGTCTGCTAAAGCTGAAACATCAGTAGTAACTGAAGAGCCTGCTAAAGTTGAAGCAAAAGTGAAAACTGAAAAATCAGCACCGCATGTTAAAACAGCGGTTACTCAAGGGTCAGCAAGTGCGCCAATGGCACAACCGACTCCTGTAGCTGATAGCGAAGTGAAACATACGTCTGTAGCAATGGCTCACGATAAACGTGAACTAGTTCCAGACAGTGGTTTACGTGCAGGTTCAATCAAACCTGCTGGTCGTGCAAGCTCTGCAATGACTAAAACAATGAGTGTTGATTAATAACTAACATTCATTAAAAAGCCCCGCTATTTAATAAATAGCGGGGCTTTTTTGTTTATATGATTTGAATAATCAGAAAAATGACTTCACGCCCGTAAAAAGTAATTTTTTCACAAAGAGGTAAAGAGACGCTGCGCTTTTAGAGGTAGTAATAAGTCTAAGTCTAAGTCTTGCTAACTTAAATAAGCCCCGCTAGCAAACCATCGCTTGTGTTTCTCATTTACTCCTCTTTCACTTCTCTATGTGAAATAAATCTTTTAGTGGTTTTGTTAGCAAAGAAATTAAATAAACAGAAGCGTTGCTTCTCGCGTAAGCAAGCTTCACGACTACAGCCGAAATTTAACACCGTGAATAAAATTAACCTGTAGACGCACAACTTGTTGGCGTGACGGGCACAAAGCCCGTAAAAGTAATTTTTTCACAAAGAGGTTAAGAGACGCTGCGCTTTTAGAGGTAGTAAAAAGGCTAAGTCTTGTTAATAAAGCACGACTTGTGTTTTCTCATTTACTCCTCTTTCTCTTCTCTTTGTGAAATAAATCTTTAAGTGGTTTTATTAGCAAAGAAATTAAATAAACAGAAGCGTTGCTTCTCGCGTAATCAAGCTTCACTACTACAGCCGAAATTTAACACCGTGAATAAAATTAACCTGTAGACACACAACTTGTTGGCGTGACGGGCACAAAGCCCATAATAAGCGACTTATTCACAAAGAGGTTAAGAGACGCTGAGCTTTTAGAGGTAGTAAAAAGGCTAAGTCTTGTTAATAAAGCACGACTTGTGTTTTCTCATTTACTTCTCTTTCTCTTCTCTTTGTGCAATAGATCTTTAAGTGGTTTTATTAGCAAAGAAATTAAATAAACAGAAGCGTTGCTTCTCGCGTAAGCAAGCTTCACTACTACAGCCAAATTTAACACCGTGAATAAAATTAACCTGTAGACGCACAACTTGTTGGCGTGACGGGCACAAAGCCCGTAAAAAGTAATTTTTTCACAAAGAGGTTAAGAGATGCTGCGCTTTTAGAGGTAGTAATAAGGCTAAGCCTGTCAATAAAGCATGACTTGTGTTTTCTCATTTACTCCTCTTTCACTTCTCTATGTGAAATAAATATTTAAGTTTTTTTTTCCGATGCAACGAATTTATATACCGATACAAAAAAGCGCGATATAAATACCGCGCTCTTAAATCAGCTTTTTACTTGTGAAATTTACTCGCTTTCACTTTCCATAAAACGTTGTAACTGATCTTTTAAGTTTGGCGGAATACCTTTAATTACAAGCGTGTCAGTTGCCTCGTTATAAGTTACGCGCTCACCTAAGTGTTTACGTTCAAAGCTTACACTCACACCACCACCAAGACCTGAGAACTTAACCATGCTGGTTACGGTTTTCTTATCAACAGGGAAAGTTTCTTCTAAGTCATAGCTTTGTTCTTTACAAAAACTATCAAACGGGCTGTCATCGCCTTTTGTAAGCGTTGCAGATAGCTCGCTTACGCTGGCATCTTCACCAGTTGTCACACAGTCATTACAGTAGTCAAAAACTTGTTTACGTAAATCGTCTTTTTCTGATTTATCAAATTGTTGCTCAGATAAATAATCCTCTACTGCGCTAAGCATTACTTGGCTTTGCTGTTTTGAATCAATACCCTCTTCACAACCTAAAAAGTCTAAGAAAAAGTCGGCAACTTTACGTCCAGCTCGCCCTTTGATAAATGAAATATAACGGTTGTCGTCAGCTTGTGTATCCCACGCTGTTAAATCGATACGAGCAGCAAGTTGCATGCGTGATATGTCTAAATGACGAGAAGCGGCTAAATCAAGCTCTGAGGTCATAGAATAATGCTCTTTGATGTTAATCATCGTAATTAGCATGTAATCAGTTGCAACGTATTGGTAATGACAAAATACTAAATAGCCTGTTTCACTAAATGCATACTTATCAAGCTCTTCTTTTAAAACCGTTGAGGCTTGCTCGGTCATATGCCAAAAGCCTAACTCATCATTACGGTAACTTTGCATTGCAGATGCTACAACACTGTTTTTGTCACCACTGAAAGCACAATAACCTTTACCAGGTTTACCATTGTATGCATGATGTAATTGTTCGATAAAAACGGCTACTTTATCGTTAATTACCATCTCATCATTTCGAAGGTGAATTTGCGTATCGTCGTCTTTTTTGTCTACATAGTGAACGACTAATTTTTTAACGTCTGTTGTCATCTTTGTTTTTCACGCCTCTAGTGTTAAAATACGAGAATATAACTATTTTATTGAACCAACTAATGCCAATCTTATCAAAATACTCTAATGAAGAAGTAGAACAAATCGTCGATCAGCTTATTGATGTGCTAACTAAACACAATGCGCCGGTTGATTTAAGTCTTATGTGTTTAGGAAATTCTATCACGCATATCTTAAAAGAGCATGTACCAACAGGGAAAAGACAAGCTGTAACCGAGAACTTTGCAAAAGCGCTCGCGCAGTCGGTTAAATAAAATTTATGAATTTATCGCAGCACAATCAATTTTCATCAAAAGCGAGTCAGCTGCTAAGTTGGGGGCATTGGTTTACCTTTGCCAATATCGGCTTAGCCCTACTTATTAGCTTAAGCTATTTATTTGCAGACTCGCCACCTACAAGCTTTTTAGGCATTACCTATATGCTAGTTACTTGGCTAAGCCACACTAGTTTTATAGCCTTTTTAGCGTTTGTGCTGACGGTATTTCCGCTTAGTTTAATATTCCCCTACCCACGACACATTCGTGGCATGGCCGCTGTAATAGCCACTGTAGGCGCATCATTGCTTACTCTTGATGCTTATGTGTATGTTAATTTAGGTTATCACCTAAGTATATCTGCCTTACCTGAGATCATTTCATTGTTGTGGCATCGTTTAACAAGCTCTCCTGCTTTAACAACCATTTTAGCCAGTGGTATTGTTGTTGTTATTTTAGGCTTTCAGCTACTTGTTAGTAATTACACATGGCACCACCTTGAGCGTTTAAAGCAATATAAATTTGCACGTTACGCAATTTCTTTTTTAATCGTGTGTTTTTCGCTTAGCCACAGTATTCATATTTGGGCTGACGCCAATTTAAACTTTGATGTAACAAAACAAGATAATGTTTTGCCACTTTCATACCCTACTACCGCTAAAAGCTTGTTAGCTAAAAATGATCTGCTAGATATAGAAAGCTACGAGCAAGCACACAACGTAAAAATTAATAACCAAAATATTAGTTATCAAATGCCAAGCCCGCTTGAAAAATGCGAGGACTACACACAAGCCAATGTAGATATATTTGTATTTGAAACTCAACAACAACTCGAAAAGTTTGTTGCCGAGAATAAAAACATGCACAAAACAGAGCAGTTTTTACAGCCAACAAATCATGACGATACGTTATTTAGCTTAGTGTATGGTTTACCCGCTTTTTATAAAGCAGCAATTTTAACCGAGCAGACACTCCCAGTTTGGCAAAGTCAGCGCCGTAGCATTGAAGTAACTGGCATTGAAGAACTAAGCTTTATTAATGATCAAGCACATAGCTCTAGTGCTATTCGAGTAATTAAAGCGAGTGATACCCCTACTGTTCGAGATGATGAAACACAGGTTTTTGCTTTTAGTCTTGCCAATAACAAGCAAGAAGTAGTAACCACCTCAACTTTATACAGCTCTGACAAACGTATTTCTAAAGTAGATGGGCTAATTCAACCTAGCGATTTAATTGCAACAAGCGTTGGGCAATATTTAAATTGCAAAGCTATTGCCAAGCAAACAATGCTAGGCGTTAATCTATACAAGAAAAAAGACGATATGGGCGTGAACTACTCTCAGGGTGTTGTTATAGCCTATAAAAAAGATAGGATTACCTTAATAGATTCAGATGGTAACTTTAAAAACATCTCTGCCGCTGAAGGTTTTTCTATTGAACAAGGTTTAGATATACCATTTTTAGTACAGAGTATTAAAAAGCTCAAAACCTTTACCCAATAACAGTTATCCTAACCTAGCTTGATATACCACCAAGCTAGGTTATAGTTTTATATTGTTGTTAGATATAAAAACCAAGGATGACATGTATGTTTAAAACTTCTCGTTATATTCTCCATTCTAGCTTTTTACTTATCAGTTTTTTTAGCTTTAGCGATACCACTTACTACAAGTGTGTAACAGAAAAAGGCACTGTCTTTTCTCAACTCCCCTGTGACGACGAAGCAACGACTTATAAAGTTAACACAACGGGTAATCAGTATTCTGGTCCTAAGGTTGACTACACTAAACAACTAAACGAACTTGAGCGTGAAAGGCTTCTATCTGGCTTACAGGCAGAGCTTCGCAGTAATAACCATAAACTAACAATACTTGATCGTAATAAAGAGCGTGCTGAATACAAACAACAAGAGCGGTTAAATCATATCTTAGCCATTGATGATAAAAAGCGTATTACTAAAGACATTACTAATAAACTAAAAATAATTAATAAAACATATAAGAAAAACGTATCGGCTGTGACTAAACAAATTAAAATTCTCGAAAAAAAGATAGCTCAATTCCAATAAGTTACTCTTAGTTAGTAAGTAACATTTATCTTGGTTTTAAACTTAAAATAACATACCCTTAACACAATAGAGTATAAACTCTAGGGACTTTTAAGGAGTGCAAATGCAACCTCGCCATATTGCTGAATTAATTTTAACGGGTTTTAAAAGGCACTATCAGTTATTTCAAAAAACAACAGCCAAAGCCCCTCTTGCCTTTGCAAAAAAAGATTGGCAAGCAATTAATGATATCAGCCGTTTGCGTATCAGTTATTATGATGATCGTGTTAACGAAACCACGCAAGCGCTAAAAAAAGAAACCCCAACCGAACAACTCGATGAAAGCCTATGGCTTGAAGTTAAAAAGATATACCAGCATTTTTTATGTTTTCATCCCCAAGCAGAGCTCGCCGAAACTTTTTATAACTCTGTATTTTGCCGGCTGTACCATAGGCGCTATTTTCATAATGACTTTATATTTGTAGAAGCAACCTTAAAAGATGCTCCTTCAGTGCCTGTAGAAGCAGAATATAGAACTTACTTTCCTGTAGTTGATGGCCTCAAACCAACAATAAAACGCATTATTAATCATTTTGATTTTAAAGCCCCATTTGTAAATTTAGAGCGTGATATCCGCCTCCTTGTTAAAGCTTTTTATAAACAAGCCCCCGATACACATCACCAACCTTGGCAAATGCGCTTTGATATTTTACATACGCCTTTTTATCGAAATAAAGCAGCCTATATTGTTGGTCGTGTTGTTTCAAAAAGTGGGGTTCAGCCCTTTATAATCGCCGTATTACACGATGAAGATAACGGATTATATTTAGATGCACTTTTAACTAAGTCATCTCAAATGCGTGTTATTTTTGGCTTTGCCCGCGCCTACTTTATGGTAGAGACTCACGCACCTTCAGCACTTGTTCGGTTTTTAAATCAACTTATGCCAAACAAAACACTTGCTGAGCTCTATAACGCAGTGGGTTTTCATAAGCAGGGTAAAACTGAGTTTTACCGAGAGTTTTTAAATCATTTATCTCACTCTAGTGATGAGTTTACAATTGCACCGGGGACTCCCGGTATGGTGATGATGGTATTTACCCTCCCCTCATTTGGCTATGTTTTTAAAGTAATAAAAGACAAATTTGGTGAGAGTAAACCCTTTGGCCGTGATACCGTATTAAAGCGTTATCAACTGGTAAAAAATCATGATCGTGTTGGCAGAATGGCCGATACCATAGAGTATTCTAACGTCGTATTTCCTTTAGCGCGTTTTGATAGTAATTTACTTGCGCAATTACATAAAACAATTGGCTCATCAATGATAATTGAGGGCGATTGGTTGATCATCAAGCATTTGTATATTGAACGGCGAATGACACCTCTTAACTTGTTTTTAGAAAATGCTGATGAAGAAAGTGCTGCCGACGCGATTGAAGAATATGGGCAAGCCCTAAAAGAAATGATTGCTGTTAATATATTTCCTGGTGATATGCTATTAAAAAACTTTGGTGTAAGTAAGCACAAACGTATTATTTTTTACGATTACGATGAAGTCCAATATCTAACCGATATGAACTTTAGATCATTACCAAAAGCAAAGAGCTATGACGACTATTTAATGGATGAACAAAGTTACTCTGTTGCACCACAGGACGTATTTCCTGAGCAACTTTGTACATTTGTAATGCCAAACCCTATGTATAAAAAGTTTTTACTCAGCACTCATCCTGAGCTTATAGATGTTAGCTTTTGGAAGCAGGCACAACAAAATATAAAAAATGGTCAGGTAAGTCATATTTACCCATACCCGACAGCACAGCGCTTTATTCACCACTGGTAAGCGCTAAAGGACACACACAATGAATATAAGTAAAATAGATTTAAATTTACTCGTTTACCTCGATACATTGCTTCGAGAATGCAACGTAACACGCGCTGCTAATCAATTGAGTATAACGCAACCTGCAATGAGTAATGGCCTTAAACGTCTTCGTAACTTATTTAACGACCCTATTTTAGTTCGTACCAGCGATGGTATGGTACCTACCGAGCGTGCTTTGGAGTTACAACCCGTTATTCGTGGCATTTTAATGACCCTTGAAGAAACTCTAGCACCTAATCGAGAATTTGAGGCAAGCCAAAGTAAGCGTGTGTTTAGAATAATGGCCAGTGATTACGCTGCAAGTACATTAGCACCAAAGCTTTTAAGTAAATTGCACGAAGAAGCCCCCGATACTACTTTAGATATACTCACACCAAGTGATGTCACCTTTCATGATGTAGAAAACGGTAAAGTAGATATGGCAATCAACCGTTTTGAAAACTTACCTCAGTCTTTTCATCATAAACGTATTTGGAAAGATAGTTTTTGCTGCTTAGTAAAAGCCGATAATCCTATAATTGAAAACTTTAGCCTCGACAGCTATTTAAAAGCGCGCCATATATGGGTAAGCAAAACAGGTTTTGGTGTAGGTGTAGGCATGGACCCTAAAGATGTGCAAAAACTTGGCTGGGTTGACGAAGCACTTGCCCACTTTGGTAAGCATCGTAATATTGCCACTTTTACGCGTAACTACCATGTAGCTATTCATTTAGCTAAAGAGAAAAATTTGATTGCGACCCTTCCTTCAAAAGCCGCGAACATATATTTGGATGATCCGGGGCTTAAAATTTTAGAGCCACCATTTCCAATTCCTCCTTTTGAGCTTGATATGATTTGGAGCCCACTGTTGCATCGCGATGCGAGTCACATTTGGTTACGTCAAAAAGTAGCTGAAGTAGCTGAAGAGCTAAAATAACTTTATTACACAATATAATGTAAAAATTGCTAGGTTAATTTTCTGCCTGTTAACTTAGCACCCTGCTGAAACAAAATTAAACCAATAAAATCAAATAACTACATAACTATTAAAACGTGGAACATACATTGCTTTTATTAAATTGAACTATACATTCATTTAATTAAAGAGGTCATTATGAACACCCATCAAGGATCAGAAGTAAATCATATTACTGACATCATTCAAGTTATGAACAGCGGCATCGATTTTTATCAAAAAGCGCAGGAAAAAGTTGAAGACCCTGCTATTGGTGCACTTTTTCAGCGTATGATAGATGCCCGAAAAGTGAGTGTTGAGCGCTTGCAGCCATATGCAATTAATGAAAAAGGCGAACGCGAAGATGGCTCATCTTTCGCAGTTGAAGCACGACGTGCGTACACAGCCCTATTGACTACTTTCACCTCACACAACGACAGCACGTATGTAAAAGAGCTTGAAGAGGTAGAAGATAAAACCCTTGAAGAAATTAAAGCAGCAATGGATAAACCGCAACCAGCTGACTGCGAAGCTGCACTGGCTAAAACATTATTAACAATGCAAAGCTGCCATGCAGAAATGAGCCGTATGCAAAAAAATTAAGTCAATTATAATATGGCTTAGTTATTTCAACTAAGCCATATTTAAATTAATTTTCTAAGGTCATAGCTAAAGCTGCATATTGCCTGAACCAAGTGATGTTGCTCACTGCATGCCTCATAATATTATTTGAACGATTTATGATTGAAGGTTCAAACTTAGATAATTCACGCCAATCATATGAGAATGCAATTTGTTCACCTTTACTGCTAATACCTTCTCCGGTTACAAATTGTGGAATAGGACCTGGACCAATGGCAATGCGTTCAACCGCTGTTTTAGCTAAGCAATTCATAATATCTAAGTTGTTAAAATACCCCTCTTCATCAGCTACAACAAATAAGCCAACATCAATATGTCCATGATTAATATCTTCATATTTCTCGTATGATGGACCTCGACGATCCCAATTATAATTCCATGTACACGTGCCATCATCTTGGTACTCTAAATTTTCAGTAAAAAAATCTATAATACCCATTATTTTTGATTTATAAAAATCAGGTCTATCACTCCATTTATCTAAATACAGCATCGCTGTTGCCATTGTCAGGTTATGATTATGGGCTAAAGGATTACTATATAAACCAGAATCACCATAGTTATCGTTATAAAGGTTCACGTAGTAAAAACTTCCTTTAATCGAAGAGTTTTTACTAACGCTATACGAGCTGTCATGGCTGTCTACTATCTTTTGGGCGGCTAATATAGAAATGTCCGCAAAGTTATAATAATCAGATAATTTTTGAGTTTTTATTATATCAACTATACGCATAACACCGTTTAAAATCATACCATCCGTCAAAACAGTTATACTCGAATCAGAGAGTGATCTTTCCCAGCCGGGGGCAATTTCATCTCTTTCATTTAAGAATAATTTAGGTGCCCGCTTATAGCTATTTGTTGCTGAAAATCCATTTGTACTTCTCACCAAATCCGTATCACTAAGCATTTTGTTAGCTAACTCAATAGCCATATCTAAATACTTGAGCTTATTGGTTACATTATAGAAATGCAGATAAGTACGTAACCAATAATACCCATTCCAAGCATATTCATTGCCTGTATTAGACTCATTATTAATCATTGGATTGCCCGGATACTTTGCAAATATCAGTTCAGCTAAACTTGAAACATTATCTACATCAGAAACTTTAGGGTTAGGAACGTCTAAACCGCTTATTAAATCAGCAGATGTAATGTTATGTAATTCAAAGAATGAGTCCTGGTTTGCGGAGATAAGTTGCGGCTCCCCTCTGTCACTTATGCCAAAATTACGGCTATTTTCAATGTTATTCAGGTCTATTAAGCCTAGTCCCTGAAGAGCTCCCTCAGAAAATTTATTTGACCTCCTAAATAACCAATTAAATGATACATCAGTAGGAACAATAAAGTCTTTTTTAACTGAAACACTTTTTAATCCGTCTGAAGCTATTAGCTCTCCATTTTTTACTGTAACTTCTAAAAAACGTGTTTGATAAAAGTTTAACTTATTCCAGACGCCGGGGTATTTGTCTCCAAATTTCATTTGTATACTTGACTGATTAAATAGTAAAAATTCTTTTGTATTTGAGTTAGAAAGTAAATAGGTTTTCTTGGAAGGGTCATTGGGTGTTTCCCCAAGCCACACTACAATTTTGAATGGACCGGTGGGCTGCCAAACATCAAAGCTAGCAAAGCTATTGACGCCGTTAAACTTTATAGCGGTATCAGCAAAAACAGTTTTAATACTAAACGAAAATATTAGTAAAAGGGTAAGTATTAATTTGATCTTCATCATACTCATACGATCTCCAAGTGAGATGGCATGACGCTTTACTGCACACAATATATATGTATGAGGCGGTCCCGCTATCATAGGCTGAGCCCTTAGACCGGAGACTTTGCGTCTTCACCTTTCAGTGAATTTGCCGAAATTAATGTTAATAAACTTATCCGATATGTTTAAAAAACAATCAGAACAAGTGAAATTCTAACCCTTTAGTACTTAATGTCAACTAAAGAAAACCATAAATCATTAGTAAAAAGCAATTCACTTCTATATTAGTAAGTTACAAAACCAAAAAAAGGGCCTTACGGCCCTTTGAGTTAAATAACAAAAGGGAGGTTATTAATTAAAAACGGTATTCTGCACCTACGTAGTAGTAAGCACCGTTAAATCCAAATGGAGCCGAACGACGTGAGTAGTCAAACACACCTGAGCTACTTATTACTGTGTTGCCACTAGCATCCACAATAGTACCTGAGCGAGAGTTACCTATTTCATTTTTATCTGGGTAAACATCGAACAAGTTATTTGCACCAATATTTACTGATAAATCTTCAGTAACGAAGTAGTTAACTTTAACGTCAGTTAAAATTTCTGCACCATACGTTTGACGACCGCCATCTTCTACTGTGTATTCACCAAAACGATTAAGTGACAGGTTAACAGTCCAATCATCACGTTGATAAAGCGCACTTAAGTTAATACGGTCCTCTGGTTGCCACTCTTCTATAATAGAGATGTCTTCAGCTGAGAATATATCTTCTACTTTTACTGTCTCAAGGCTTGAGCCAGCAGGAGAGAACAACGATACAACATCTGTTTTGGTAAAGTTAGCTGCAAGTGTAAAATCAAGCGTGCCGCCTAAACCTTCAGTGTTCCACGTTGCTACAAAATCAACACCACGAGTTTCTGTATCAGCACCATTTAAGAAAAACTGCCCTACGCCAGCACCTGCACTATTTAGTGCTGCATCAAGGCTTGTAGATAACCCTTTACCTAAGCGATCACTAATTACAATACGGTCGTCAATATCAATCGAGTAGTAATCAACGGTTACATTAATATTATCGGTAACGTTATACACAATACCTAAACTACGGTTTTGTGATTTTTCTTCTTTAAGTTTTGGAATACCTAAACTTTGCGCAAGTGTTGAATCATTTCTAAATGTACCAACTTCTTCTGCAACTAAATTCCCATTAGTATCAACAACAAATTGTGTGCTTACGTTATTAAAGTAAAGCTGCTGCATTGAAGGCGCTCTAAATCCTGAGCTTAATGCACCACGTAATGAAATATCGTCGGTAATAGACCAGTTACCAGCAAGTTTAAAGTTTACTGTATCGCCAAAACCTTTGTAGTTATCGTAGCGAAGTGCTCCAGATAAAATCACATCTTCAATTACATAAGATTCTGCATCTACGTAAAATGAAATTACATCACGTGACTCATCCACTGAAGACGCAGGTGATGAACCACCAAAACCTTGTGAACCACCCGATGCATCTTCAGAGCCAACACCGCCACTTAAACCGCTGTAAATACTTACACCATTTAATGTGTCGTAATCGCGGTACGCATATTCATTACCTTCTAAAATACGGTATTCGTCAGTACGTATTTCAGCACCCATCGCTAACGAATAATCATCAAAGTTTTGTGTAAAATCAATATTGATTGTTTGCAATGATAATTCCATGCCGTAAGCGTACGCTTCACGTGGAATAGTTGTACGAATATCAGCTGCACTTAAACCTTGGTCATAACGTAAAAAGTTAGCGTATGAGGCATTGATAGTGTCACTTGTAGTGTAATCAATACTGTTCTCGCCATAGGTGTAAGATAAATCAAGGCTTGCATCGTTATCAAATTCAGTTTTATAACCAAAGTTGTACGAGATATCATCGATAGTTGTGTTGATTTTTGGTAAGAAACCTAGCGGAATCGTCGCATCGTTATCTTGTAGTACTGGGTTACCACCTGCATTTGCATTATGACGGAAAAATGCAGCCGACTCATTTTCACGTGTTGAGTAAGTAATAAAGCCGTAAAGCTCGCCATCACCTAACTCGTAACCGGTATTAATTGTTAAACCAAACTGCTGAGAGTCAGCATCACCAATTCTAAAGGTATCACGATCGGCTGTCAGCTCACGCGGATCGCCAGCAAGTAAAGTGCCGTCACTTAGTTCTGTACAACCATAAAACTGACAAGAGCCATGTAAACCGGCACGGTTAGTCGGTGCACGGTCACGGTAATTAATAGTTGTATTTAAATAACCGTCATCACCTAGCGCAAAGCCTTTATTAAAATCAAGGTTAATGGTTTCGCCATCGCCTTCAGAATATTGACCGTAGTTAATAGCCGCTTTACCACCTTCGCTACCATCCTTGAGCACAATATTAATAACACCTGCAATTGCATCAGAACCATACTGAGCAGCAGCGCCATCACGTAATACTTCAATGCGTTTAATTGCAGAAGCTGGAATTGCATTCATGTCAGTACCTGCGGTACCACGCCCAACAGAGCCATTAATATGAATAATACTTGCTTGATGACGACGTTTGCCGTTAATTAACACCAATGTTTGATCGGGGCCCAAACCGCGAAGTGTCGCAGGTCTTAAAGCATCTGTACCATCACTAATTGCAGAGCTTGAAAAGTTAAATGAAGGGGCGATAGACTGTAGCATACGACCAACTTCTGTTTGGCCCGTATTTTCAAGCGCTTCTGCACTTAGGATATCTACTGGAACGGGTAAATCTTCAACTGAACGTCCTGCTACACGGCTACCGACAATAGCAATTTTTTCAATTTTTTCTTGAGCGACTTCTTCTGCTGCGTTTACACCTTGCGAATTTACTGCAAGTAAAGCTGGTAATACTGCTGCACTGACCGCTGAAAGCTTCATCATGTTGTTATCATTCCTGTTGATTTGTTTGAGTTTTATACTCAGTAAACCATTTTGATCAACAACCGCATCGAGCTCAGTCCCACCTAATAATGCCTCTAGAGCATCTAGCTGAGTGTAAAATCCATAAACTGAATTTGCGTCATACTGCTTTGCCAACTCATAAGAAAACACCACGGTTTGCTCTGTTTGTTTAGCATATTCAATTAAGGCTTTGTCTGCTCGCTGCGCTTTTATATCAAATTGCACCATTTGCCCAGTGGTTTGTGTTGCTGCTTGTACACTTAAACTAAAAATAGCCGGTGCAAGCACACTAAATCCACTCAATAAATGCGTTTGGTTACTGCGCAACTTATATAAACAGCTGACAAACAAAAATCCTCTATGGGTTTGTTTCTTTTTTTTAATGTTTTTTTTACGTTCAATCTTTATTGATGTAACTTTACCTAACATTAGTTTGATTTGCATAACGTCTACTTATGATTCTGTATGGTGTTTTAGCGTTACTACATGCTCACCTAAACGCTCATGATCAATCGAAAAGTTAGTTTGTAAACTTTCTAGTAAACCTTCAACGTCACCGGCTTTAAATACTCCAGCCACTTTAATACTGGCAAGCTCAGCTGATGAAAGCTCAAAACGTGTGGCTGTATAGCGGCTTACTTCATTTAAAGCATCGCTTAGCTCTTCTCCATTAAAAATAAGCATCCCGTTTTGCCATGCCAAATCGCGTTGTACGTCGTTCATTGAAAGCTGCGTAATTGGTTTTGTAACACTTTGCTCAATAACTGCTTTTTCGCCTGAGGTAACAATATTGGCATTAATTTGACGAATTTTTTTCGTGCTATTATCTGCAAGTTGATAATCTTTAAAGTCATTTGCATCAACCGCTACACTTGGATCAGTGATCATCACTTTGCCTTCAGTAACCACCAGTTCTAAATCTGATGAAGTATTGCGTTGGACATTAAATACCGTGCCTAACGCGGTAAAACTTTTATCACCAGCCATAACACTAAACGGACGCGTGGCATCTTTTGCTACATTAAAGCGCCCTTCTCCACGACTAAGTAATAACTGCCTGCGGCCTTTACTATAAGCAACTTCTAGTAAGCTATTAGTATTAAGCTGCACTATGGTGCCGTCTGGCAATACATACGTTGCTTGCTCGCCTACTTTTGTTTTGTAAATTTTAGTGTAATTAACTTTAGCAAGCTCTTGGTTGTAGCCATTTTCTAAGTTAATTAATAAGTAGCTGCATACCATTAACGCTGCAAACAAACTCGCTGCAATTGAGTAAGAAAACATCCACTTGTTTTTTGATGTTTTAGTATTGTTGCGCTGAGGAAATAAATGACTTAATTCGTTTAATACTGAAAGCTCATCCCAAAGCTGAGCAAGCTCGTATATAGAGTCTTGATGTGCGGTGCTTTGCATCATCCATAATTTAAATTGCTCTTTTTCATCATCAGTTAAACCACGATCAATCGCGCTTATCCAATCACATGACTTTTCTAAGATTAAATCTTTTGAATTAAATTGATGAACATTACTCATTCTGCGACCCTCTTAACTGATATAGGATGTGCTTGAGCTTTAAGGTTCGTTTGAGGGCTTTGCTCATGTTCACGCATGTATAACATGGTTTGTAACAATCCTTTGGCAATGTGTTTTTCAACAGTGCTTTGGCTTAACTGCATTTGGTCTGCTATCTCTTTTTGGCTCATACCGTAAACTTTTTTTAATATAAAGCATTTACGAATCGATGAGCTTAGTTGCTCAGTAGCTCTACAAAAAAGTAAAAAACGCTCTTTAGATGTGTATTCGTCTTCGAGCTTCATTGATTTGAGTAATACGGGCAATTCGTTATCGTTTTCTAACGAATCATTAAATTTATTGTCCCACTTAGCTATATGGTTGAGTGCTAGATGTTTTGCTGTTTTTAGCATATAACTGCGGGTAAACTGGATGTCTTGTTTTAAATCAGCTTCATAGCTTTTTACAAAAGTTTCTTGCACAATATCTTCTACATCGTCGGGTTGAACAATGCGCGATACAAAACGTTTGAGCTGTTTAGAAATATCAACAAATGTTGACGTGAACTTTACTTTTTTCGTCATCCTTAACATCCACCTGTTGTTATTTTTATTATTAGGGCGTGTTGGCCTTTCGTGGTTGAATTTTCAGCAGTACGTTTGGTATTTAGGCAAGGCAGAGCCTATGTAGTGTGGTTACTCCCCATAAATAGGTGATAACGCAGCATAAATACCATACATGCGCTGCCCTTTGGGTTCAATCCACAAAGGTTAACACGCCCAATAGATTACGAGTTTTTGACATAAAAACAAGCTCAAATGTTAATTCTGGGTTATTTAAATGCATAGGAAGATAAATGAGTAAACTTTTAGATTATATACGACTTAGTTTCTTTGCATTCGGTTTACTACTTGGAGTGCAAATACCTGCATTTGTAAGTGACTTTGGCCAAGCATTATCAGCCCAGTTAATTGAAGCTAATAATGCCGTTGCGCCTTTTAAAAGCGATGCAGCTAAGTATTTCAATAATGATTTAACTAAGCTAATAAAACACTATCAAAATATTGATGATGAAATTGTGAACAAAGGGGCAAGTAATATCAGTACTCTTTACGAGCGACAGCAAGATTTACAGATAGCCGTAAATAGGTTTGAGAAATCTCCGTATATATTTACTATGATCAGTGGCATGAGCGATATAAAGCAACAAGTATGGCAACGCTTTGAAGGTCAAATCATTTTGAAAAAAGACTCTATTATAGCCGCCATTGTTGCAGCCATAATTGTTGCCTTGCTTGCAGAGCTTACTGGTTATTTGTTTTTAATTGGAGTAAAACGCTCATTTAAACGCTTATTCGCAGCTCAAAAATAGTGATTTCATAAAATCATAAAATACATCGGTTTTGCGGGTTGTTAAACTATTTTGCGGACGTAAAAACCAAACCGGTGCATCATCTTGTGCCATTACCCCTGGCATAACTTCAACCAAAATACCGTTTTTAAGATCTTCATTAATCGCTATTTTTGATTTAATAGCAATACCATGACCTGCAATGGCAGCTTGTGTCATATTATCAGAGTTTGAAATAGTAAAACGAGTTTTAGCATTAAAAGTATGTATTTTTTTGTGTTCGTCAAAAAGCTTTAACTGGCGTTGCCACGGCAGGCAAACCCAATAATGCTCACTCAATTGCGTTAAATTTTCAGGCATGCCGTACTTTTCTATATAGCTAGGGGCTGCACAAAGTATGCGACTATTGTTTACGATTTTACGAGAAAGTAATCCTGAGTCATTTAATTTTCCCACCCTAATTGCAACATCTTGCGCGTCATCAACTACATTTACAAAATGATCCGTTATTAAAAAATCAAGCTTTAGTTCAGGGTAAGCTTGCTCAAACTCATTGAGTTTAGGCATTACGTATTTTGAAAAAACCCAAGGCGGCATGGTCACGCGTAGTAAACCACTCACCGATGAGCTACGCGCGCCAATACTATGTTCAGCATCGTGTAGAGCTTCTATTATAGCCCCCACACGCGTATAAAATATTTCACCTGCGGGAGATAACCGTACTCGCCTGCTATCTCTAAAAACAAGTACTGTAGCAAGCTCACGCTCTAGTTTACTTAAGCGATGGCTCACCGTTGCAGGCGATAAACGCTGCTCGCGGGCAGCAGCAAGCACGCCCTTATTTTCAACTACAGCTATAAATGTTTCTAGGTCGCTTAAATTATACATAAAGATGCCATTGTGCACTTTTCAATGTTTAATATTTTCGAATGAAGCTTTCAGTATTGCAATGTTTATTTAAATATATAAAACACTATAATTGCAAATAGTCTAATTATTGAGGTTCAATCATGAGTTTAAAAGCGCAAATAGATGCCTATAACGTACAAAAGGATGCCAAATTGCCGGCTGACGTTTTGGCACTAATGAACACTACAAACGAAGAGCTAATTGCACAGCATATTAAAGACAATGCATTGCAAATTGGTCAAAAAGTAGAAAACTTTAGCTTAGCCAACCATAACGGCGAAAACATTGAGCTTGCAGATTTACTAAAAAAAGGGCCGGTAATTATTAGTTTTTACCGTGGTGGCTGGTGCCCATATTGTAATTTAGAGCTAAAAGCACTTAACAACTACTTACCACAATTTAAAACTCAAAGTGCTCAGTTAGTCGCAATATCACCACAACTACCTGATGAAACTCTCTCAACTGCACAAAAAAACGACCTTGAATTTGACGTGCTTTGCGATGTGAGCAATAAAGTAGCTGAGCAATTTGGTTTATTGTTTACACTTGATGAGCGTATTCAAGCGTTATACACACAATTTGGTATTGATTTTGAACACTACTACGGCGATAAAAGCTTTAAATTACCGCTACCGGCCACCTATGTGATAAACCAAGAAGGTGTAATTACATACGCATTTTTAAGCGAAGATTACACCCTACGCGCAGAACCTATTGATGTTATGACAGCACTTGAATCGGAGAATAATTAATGTCTATTTTAAAATCGTTAAAAACACTTACTCTTTCACTACTTGTGGGCACAAGCCTTGTATCTGGTTATGCAGTCGCTGATGAACCAAATGAACAAGCAAAACCTAAAGTGCTTATTTTCGATGTAAACGAAACCCTACTTGATTTAACGTCAATGCGTACCTCTATTGGTAAAGCGCTAGGCGGACGTGAAGATTTATTACCACTGTGGTTTTCAACCATGCTGCATCATTCATTAGTAGATACAGTAAGCGGTAGTTATCACGACTTTGGGCAAATCGGTGTGGCGTCACTTCTTATGGTTGCTCAAAACAACAACATTGATATTACAAGTGAACAAGCTAAAACAGCTATTGTTACGCCTCTTTTAACGCTTCCTCCACACAGCGATGTTAAAGAAGGACTGGCAAAACTCAAAGCACAGGGCTATAAGTTAGTAAGCCTTACAAATTCTTCTAACAAAGGTGTAAAGGCACAGTTTGAAAGCGCTGGTTTAATGTCTTACTTTGATGCGCGTTACAGCATTGAAGATATTAAAATTTACAAACCAGACTTACGTGCGTATGAGTGGGTACTTAAAAAGCTAAACGTAGCACCAAATGAAGCAATGATGGTTGCAGCCCATGGTTGGGATGTTGCTGGTGCAAAAGAAGCTGGCTTACAAACCACTTTTATAGCACGCCCAGGTAAAGCACTTTACCCATTAGCTAAAAAACCAGATCACGTTGTGAAAGATTTACATGAATTAGCCGCTCTACTTAAATAAGTACACGCTGATGAATCAATACCCAAGCGGCCAATGTTAGGATGACATTGGCCGCTTTTTTATAACTAACCCTAAATATGTCTTAGTGTATTTATTTTCATAATCAGTATGCTAAAAATCGAATGTAAACAAAGCATTTAGACCGCTATGCGTTATTTTATCTGCTAGCAATTTAGTACTCACAACGCTACTATTAAATAAATACGTGGTGGAGAACATAATGAATAGTGAAAGATTAGGTGAGTTTGAGCAGTACTTTCAAATTAATGAAAGTATAAGAGTAAATTTATTCCCCGTATCAAACGGACAAGTTCCTAAATCGCAGCTTGAGCTTGAAGACGACATTCCCCCACTATTTAGATTAGCAAATGAAGTAAGTGAGCTTGAACAAAGCTCGTTACGCCCACTGCGTAACTTAGGCGATATAGCACAAGAGCTAGCTACTTTTTTACAAGCGCAGTCACGTAAAATAGATTTAATAATGAGCCATATTTTGGCCTCAGAACAAGCCCAAGATAACGCAATACAATGTGATAGCTACGGCGGTGGCGGTATTCGTTTTACATCACCTGAAGTACACTCAATTGGCCAAGCATTTAGAACCAAACTGTTTTTGCACCACGAGGCCTCTGCGGTTTATTGTTACACCGAAGTTGTGGCAGTAGAAAAACAAGATAGCGAACACTACCAATACACTATGCTCTTTACCGCAATTAGAACCACTGACCAAGAACTTATTGTTAGAGCGAGTTTACATGCTCAAACCCGCCAACTTAAAAAACGTCAAGAACTTGATCAAAACCAAGGCGACCTAAACAGTGATAATTAGCTGACATCTTTATGTAAAATGCTAAACTAGCGCCATCTTAATTAGTATATAAAATTCATGAACTTTAGACTTTTACCAGAATGGGCCGAGCAAGACGCTGTTATGCTTACATGGCCTCACAAAGACACCGATTGGGCCGACAACTTAACGCGTGTAGAACCTGTATATATTGAACTTGCTAAACACATAACAACGCAGCAACAGCTTGTTATTGTGGCGCATAACAGTGCCTTAAAAGTGCATATTACAGCATTACTAAATAGTGCTAACGTCTCTCTTAATCGTGTTCATTTTGTAGTAACGCCTACTAACGATACCTGGGCGCGCGATCATGGTCCGCTTACTTGCGCCGCTATTGATTCAACAGAACAATTAAAAGTATATGATTTTACTTTTAATGGTTGGGGCAATAAGTTTGAAAGCACATTAGACAATCAAATTAATCGTACTTTGGTAAAAGAGCTAAGTAGCACAAACAACCAATATCAAGCGCTCGATATGGTACTTGAAGGTGGCGGTATTGAAATAAACGAGCACGGTGTGTTGCTAACAACCAGTGAGTGTTTGCTTAATAAAAACCGTAACCCTGATTTAAACCCAAATGATATTGAAGCACTTTTGAAAGAGCACTTAGGCGCGACGAGTTTTTTATGGGTTGAACATGGCTATTTAGCGGGCGATGACACCGACAGCCACATTGATACCTTAGTGCGTTTTGCACCAAATAATACCCTTGTATATGTGCAGTGTGACGATAAAACTGATGAGCATTTTAGCGCACTTGATGCGATGGAAAAACAACTAAAAACCTTTAAAACTGCCGATAACACCCCATATAACTTAATTGAGTTACCGTGGCCAAAAGCCGCTTATGACGATGAGCAAACACGCTTACCGGCTACCTACGCTAACTACTTAATTATTAATAATGCTGTGCTTGTGCCAACGTATAATGATGCCAATGATGAACGTGCTCTTGCGCAAGTTCAAAAAGCATACCCACAACACACTATTATTGGCGTAAATTGCCAACCAATTATTGAACAATTTGGCAGCCTGCACTGTATTACAATGCAATTACCTCGTGGATTTTTAGCTGGAGCAGCACAATGACAAGCCCTGCAAAATTAACCGTTGCGTTAGTGCAACAAAGCAATACCGATAACGCAAAGGACAATATGGCAAAATCAATAAGTGCCATTCGTGAAGCCGCTCAAAAAGGTGCAAAACTGGTTGTACTCCAAGAGCTGCACCGAAGCCTCTATTTTTGCCAAACCGAAAATGTTGACGTATTTGATTTAGCCGAAACCATTCCAGGCCCTAGCAGTAATGCCTTAGGTGAGCTTGCTAAAGAGCTAAGCATTGTTATTGTCGCGTCTTTATTTGAAAAACGCGCTACGGGCCTTTATCACAATACTGCAGTTGTATTAGAGCAAGACGGCAGTATTGCAGGTAAATACCGCAAAATGCATATTCCTGATGATCCAGGTTTTTACGAAAAATTTTACTTTACCCCAGGTGATATCGGTTTTGAGCCTATTCAAACCTCGGTGGGTAAATTAGGCGTGCTAGTATGTTGGGATCAATGGTTTCCTGAAGCTGCACGTTTGATGGCAATGGCTGGCGCTGAGGTATTAATTTACCCAACCGCTATCGGTTGGGATCCTAACGACGACATTGCTGAGCAAACTCGTCAAAAAGATGCGTGGGTTATTAGCCAGCGTGCCCATGCTGTTGCCAATGGCGTGCCGGTAATTAGCTGTAACCGCGTTGGCCATGAAAGTGACCCTAGTGCGCAAAGCGATGGTATTTCGTTTTGGGGCAATTCGTTTATTGCAGGCCCACAAGGTGAACTATTAGCAGAGGCTAATAATACTGATGAGCAAATTTTAGTAGTAGAAATTGATCAAAAACGCTCAGAAAACGTAAGACGTATTTGGCCTTTCTTACGTGATAGACGAATTGATCACTATAAAGACCTAACAAAAATATACCGAGACTAAGTAACCTTAACTCAAGATGGCTCTTACTTGCTAAGAGCCAACTATAAATGGAGTAATAAATGGCGTTTGAGCAATGGGCAGCCTTGCCTTGGGTAAAATCTCATAAAGATAAAATTCAATGGGGCCAGCTAAGCGGAAGTGGTTTAAGTATTGCTATTGCTGAAGGCGTTAAACAACAAGATAACTTAGTCTTAATTGTTACGCCTGATACACCAAGTGCACTGCGCCTTGAAACAGAATTAGAATATTTATTACCCGATAACCCAGTCATGGTATTTCCTGATTGGGAAACTCTGCCATACGATCATTTTTCTCCCCATCAAGATATTATTTCAGCCCGTTTGGCCACTTTAAACACCTTAAAAAAAGAACAACAAAGTGTGTTAATTGTGCCTGTATCTACTTTAATGTTGCGCACAGCCCCGGCCTCATTTATTTACGGTTCAACAATAAACTTTAAAGTAGGCGACAAACTAGACACTCATAACTTTCGTGACAATTTAGAGCAAGCCGGTTATTTAAATGTTCAACAAGTAATGGAGCACGGCGAATACGCTATACGCGGCTCTATCGTTGACTTATACCCAATGGGTAGCCCACACCCATTCAGACTCGACTTTTTTGATGACGAACTCGATACCATTCGCTTATTTGATGTAGAAACACAGCGCTCTGATGAAAAAGTAGATAAAATTGAGCTACTTCCAGCGCATGAATTTCCTACTAACGACGCTGATATAGAACGCTTTAGAATAAGCTACCGTGAAAAATTTGGCGCAAGCTCGCAGCAAGATTCAGTATACATGCAAGTAAGCAAAGGTAACTGGCCTGCAGGTATTGAATACTACATGCCGTTGTTTTTTGAAAAGCTCGCGACTATTTTTGACTACCTGCCAGATACAACAACCGTTATGCAGCTGGGTGATTTAGAGCACGCGGCAGATAACTTTTGGCACGATGTAAATGTACGCTATGAAAACCGCAGAGTTGACCCACTTCGTCCATTACTTGAACCCAATGCGCTTTATCAGCCTATTGAAGAGCTGTTTTCTAATTTAGGCAATTTTGCACGTATTAGATTATCCCTTGCAAAGCTTGGCACTAAAGCGGGTAATAAAAACTTAAGCGTTAGCGAGCTGCCAGCCATTCGAATTGATCATAAACAGCATGAACCTTATGGCGCGTTTATAAATTATGTAGCAGAGCAAAAAAAGAAAAAAGGCCGCATATTACTCAGTGTTGAATCGGACGGTCGTCGCGAATCATTGCTGAGCATTTTAAAACCAAGCGGTTTAAAATTTAAAGAATTTGAAACACTCGAACAATTTATAAAAAGTGCAAGTGACGTAGGCTTAATAGTAAGCCCGCTCGAGCAAAGTGTAGTACTTGGCACTAAACCAAGCCTTTCTATTATTACCGAGCAAGAACTGCTTGGCATAAAAGTATCTCAGCGCAGACGCCGCAAGCACAAGTACGAAGCCAGCCAAGATGCGCTAATTCGTAATTTAGCCGAGCTTAAAGAAGGTCAACCTGTTGTGCATCTTGATCACGGTGTTGGCCGTTATCAGGGGTTGCAAACAATTGATGCTGCAGGTGTAGTTACTGAGTTTGTTACGATTACTTACGCAAGTGAAGCTAAATTGTACGTGCCAGTATCTGCATTGCATATGCTGAGTCGTTACTCTGGCGGTGAAGAAGCCAGCGCCCCACTGCATAAGCTTGGCTCAGATGCATGGGAAAAAGCAAAAAAACGTGCTGCTGAAAAAGTTCGCGATGTAGCCGCAGAATTACTCGACATTTATGCTCAGCGCCAAGCAAAACCTGGTAATAAATTTACTCTAGATGCCCCCGCATATCGACAATTTAGCGATAGCTTTCCGTTTGAAGAAACTGACGATCAGCGCAACGCCATAGAAGCCGTATTAGGTGATATGCAATCAAAACAAGCGATGGATCGTTTAGTGTGTGGTGACGTAGGCTTTGGTAAAACAGAAGTGGCCATGCGCGCTGCTTTTGTAGCAGTTAACGATGATAAGCAGGTAGCCATTTTAGTGCCCACCACCTTGCTCGCTCAACAACACTATGAAAACTTTAAAGACCGTTTTGCTGATTTTCCTATTGAAGTAGGTGTGCTTTCGCGCTTTAACTCCACTAAAGAGCAAAAAGACACACTTGAAAAAATGGCCAATGGTAAGCTCGATATAGTTATTGGCACGCATAAACTTATTCAACAAGACATTAAATTTAACGATTTAGGCTTGTTAATTGTTGATGAAGAGCATCGCTTTGGTGTTCGCCAAAAAGAGAAAATTAAAGCACTGCGCGCCGATGTAGACATACTCACACTGACTGCAACGCCAATACCTCGTACACTCAACATGGCTATGAGCGGCATGCGCGATTTATCGATAATCGCAACGCCACCGGCTAAACGTTTAGCGGTAAAAACTTTTGTACGCCAACGCGATGTAGAACTAATACGCGAAGCGGTACTGCGAGAAATTAAACGCGGTGGCCAAGTTTACTTTTTACATAACAACGTAGAAACTATCGAGCGTGTTGCACAAGAAATTAGTGAATGGGTACCTGAAGCCAGTGTGACAACAGCCCATGGCCAAATGCGCGAGCAAGAGCTTGAGCAAATAATGACTGACTTTTATCATCAAAAATACAACGTGCTGGTATGTACCACGATTATCGAAACCGGTATTGATGTGCCTACGGCTAATACCATAATTATGGACAGAGCAGATAAACTTGGCCTTGCCCAGTTACACCAATTACGTGGACGAGTTGGTCGAAGCCACCATCAAGCATATGCCTACTTACTAACAGGTGATCCTAAAGCGCTTTCTAAAGATGCGAGTAAACGCTTACAAGCAATTGAATCATTAGAGGACTTAGGTGCAGGCTTTGCCCTCGCTACACACGATTTAGAAATTCGTGGTGCGGGTGAGCTACTTGGCGATGATCAATCAGGCCAAATGCAAACCATCGGGTTTAGTTTGTATATGGAAATGCTCGAGCAGGCCGTAAATGCGCTGCGCGAAGGTAAAGAGCCAACGCTTGAAAACCTACTTCAAAAACAAACCGAAGTAGATTTAAAGCTGGCTGCATTATTACCTGATGACTACATACACGATGTTAATGCACGCTTGGGTATGTATAAGCGCATTGCAAGTTGTGCTAACCTTGATGATATGGATGAACTACAGGTAGAACTAATAGACCGCTTTGGTTTATTACCTGATGCTGCTAAAAACCTATTTAGCCTACAATTATTAAAAATGAAGGCTAGTAATTTAGGTATAACTAAAATTGAGGCAAATCCAAAAGGTGGTTACTTTGAGTTTAGCCAAGATACCAAGGTTAACCCTAGCTTCATCATTGGCTTGATACAAAGTGCGCCTAAGGTGTACAAAATGGATGGCGCAAATAAACTGCGCTTTGCAATTAGTGAGGCAAATGCCCGCGAACGCTTAAAAATGGTCACTGCAATGATTGCAGATTTCGAAAAAAAGGTTAGCCATTAATGTTGCTAAAAAAATCGCTTATTGTTTTATGCTGCTTATTTAGCAGCACTGCATTTGCAGAACGCTGGTTTGAGGTTGAGGTGCTTGTATTTAAACAGCGCCCTGCCCCGTATTTACAAGAAGACTTTAGCCTTAAGCACAAAGCTATTGAAGATAAAAATACGCTAGACTTACTGACCCCTCTTTACACTGAACAAGCAATGCAGGCCTGCATAGATGGCGATGAGCGTTTTCAAAAACGCACTTTTACTGATTCATTAGTTAATTCAAACCCGCAATCGGGTGTATGTGACAACAGTATCGACTACCTACAAAGCTACGATGAGCTACCTGTAACGCCTTTAGCACCCGCTAAAGATGATATGCAGCAAACTTATTTATTAGCGCCGCAACAGCTGCAATTTAAAGCGCAGTATAGGCAGCTAGACCGCAAAGGCTTAACACCTATTCTACATACTGGCTGGCGCTTTGAAGGTGCAAGCAAGTCACGCGCCCCAAGCATGCATTTAATAGCGGGTAAGCATCTTAAAAATGTACCCAATGTAACACCTAGCTATTCAAACCCTGATTTTGTAAGTTTATTGAATTCACAACCGGCGCTATTTAACGACCCAGATCAATCAAAAGCAGAATGGGAACTAGACGGTTTATTTAAAATACATTTACGACATTATTTATACATAACAGCTGATTTTGATATTAGCCAAAAGCTAGAAAACGGCGATATAGAGTCAGCCCGTTTTTCTCAGTTTAGACGTGTAATTAGTGGTGAAGTACATTACTTTGACCATCCACGAATGGGCATGATTGTCCAGATCAGAAAATTCAAACATTAATATTAAGTAGGATATAACAATGAAAAAATTCCTTATCATCGCAGCTACATTAAGCCTTGCGGCTTGTTCTAAGGTAAGTCTTGAAAATTATGAAAAAATTAAAGTAGGCATGGATAAGACTGAAGTTGAAACTATTTTAGGCAGTGCTGATAACTGTGTTGAAAAAACACTGCATACGAACTGTATATGGGGCGATGAAGCAAAAAATATCGAGATCACACTAGTATCAGACAAAGTAACTTTATATAGCAAACATGGCTTAGCTAATAAATAGACCAAATATTAGGGGCTGATTGTATCAGCCCCTTTTTAAATTAATAAAACTCATTTTTTGGAGTAGATAAGCTCAATATTAACGATTTTACTGCGATTTAACGTTATTTTATAGCGTTGATAGAGTGTTTTATCTTCCTCAGTTAGAACAAGTACCATGTTTAATTGATAACGCCTTTCTACAGCCTGCTTAGAAATTTTATTACTGTCTAAATGATATAGCTTCCCTTCACCACGTTTTAAATAACGTGCAAATGGTGCAAGATTAAATTGTAGCGTGTGCTGTAGTGTATCGTAGCCGGGCAAAAATTCTTTCGCACTAACACGTGTCTCACTTGCAAAGTGTAACCACTGCGCAGCTTGTTTATTTTGTTGACGACGTTTTGAAAAAATAGATTTCACTTCTTTAGGTATTTTTTTAAAGCGCATGTATTCAAGCCAAATTAGCTGACTCGCTACTTTGTCTTTGGTAATACTATTTTTAAAACTAAATCGCCACTTAGGTCGCCCTTGTACAATGGCTCGCCAAATCATACGTGTAATATCTTCTTTAAATATTTCACGTAGCCCGTATATAACACCTAAAATTAAAATAAGTGTCGCGGTGACTTCAGTAAACGTTGAGCGAGCATTGAGTATTACAACCATCACAAATGCCATGATAACAGCTGTTACAGTGCCTTTCACTAATCGCTTAAGGTAGCTGTTAAGAAACCGCGTTTGACGCTGTAATATTACGCCGTGCTCAATTAAGCGTTGTAACAAGCGCATTTTATTTGTTATTCGATTTGCGTCTTGCATGGTTGTTTCAGAGTTGTAGCTTTTCTCTGCTCGATACGTATTTTCGCTTTTACAAAACTGCAGTAAATCGTTACGCTCTTTTGCATAATCGCTACTACGTGGGCCTTCATCTAAAAGCTTTAAAAAAGATTGCTCAACATGCCAACTTAAATAGTTATCAGCATTGGTAAAAAATGGCAGTAGTTTTTCGTCATCTGGTGTGTAGCGACGCAGCTTTTTTAAAAGCCCTTCGCTTTGCTCATATACCTCTTTAGCACGTTTATAAAAGTCTTCGGCTTCATCAATTTTTAACGCGTCTTTTATATCGGCATCAAGGGCTAAACGTACTTGGTAACAAAATAAATTAAGGTTTTGCCGGTAATCTTGTTGCTCACCTTTGTTTTTACTAACAAAACGGCTTCGCACTAAAGGCAAGTGTATATTGTTAGCGTTATACGCTAGGTGTGATTTAAAGTGGTTATTAAAGTAAGATTCTTCGGTAAGTGTTTGCGGATTGATCCCCATTTCATTAGGGATAGAAAAATACAGATCTATGCGCTGTTCAGAACGAGGAGTTAGTTCTGGTTCAATGACAAAAGATAAGTTTTCATCTTGTTTTAACAATTAGTTCTCCTTCTAAAATATCGTTTTAGTGTACTTGTCTCCTTTATTTTGTTCAATAAAAAAGGCTCAGTAAATACTGAGCCTTAATAAGATTAATGTGCTAGTTAAAATTTAACGTTTACACCAGCAAATACACGACGGCCAAGTACATCATATGTGTACGGGTCAGTATTAGAATCGTTGTTACCTGAGTAGTATGGTGGTTGCTTATCGAATAAGTTATTTACACCTGCAGTTAACGAAACCATGTCACTGATAAAGTAAGAACCGCTCACATCATGGTAAACAACAGATGGTGTTGTTGGAGCATAACATGTAGATTCTTTACCTAAACAGCTGTAGCTATCCATTCCTGCAATGTAACGTGCTTTGTAGTTAGCAGACCAAGCATCACCTTTAACATCTAGCTCGAAGTTTGCTTTTACGTCAGCATAACCACCTATACCAGAAGTAATTAAACCAGCGTAATCAATGCTTGATTCAATAACATCAACAGTGTACTCGTCAAGGTAAGTAACATCTAATGACGTATTCCAAGCAAGGCCAGCTAAATCAAATTTGTAATTTAAGTTTAAGTCATAACCTTTTGTTTGCTCATAACCTACGTTTTGTAGTTGGTTATTAAACGCGATACGACCTGTGCTTTGGTTAAAATCGATATTTGCTGAACTACAAAGTGCTGTTGATTGATTCGCTAAAGAGCCATCTGTTGCAAGACATGAATCCACAATGTATTGGTTGTTTACTGTAGCAATAGCGTTTTCGATTTCAATGTCGTAGTAATCTAACGTCATTGAGAAACCTTCAAACCATTCTGGTTCGTAAACTACACCAACGGTAACTGTATCAGCTAATTCAGGTGTTAATTGGTCATTACCACCAACGGTTACTTCAGCCTGATCTTGTGCACCGGTGAAGCTAACTTGCTCATAAGATGGAGAATCACCTGAGTATAGCTCAGCAACTGTAGGAGCACGGAAAGCTGTAGAACGAACACCACGAAGCATTAATTCGTCGTTTACACGCCAAGTTAAACCAAGTTTCCACGTTTCATCAGAACCAAATGTGCTGTAATCAAAAGCACGGATCGCAGCGCTTAATTCTACATTTTGTGCAAGATAAGCATCTGCAACTAAAGGAATAGCCAGCTCAAGGTATGCTTCGTTTACATCAAAACGACCGCTTGTTGCATCAACGCGTGGATCATTTGCAAGACCTTGTGAAGTGATCGAATCTGGTGTGTACCACGCTTTTTCTTCACGGCGTTCAAGACCTGCAGCAAAACCTACAAAGCCCGCAGGTACTTCCATTAACTCACCAGAAAGCGCAGCTGTAATCATAAATAATTGACTGCCGCCTGAGTTTTGCTCAGTGTAAACATAATCACTAAAGCTACTGCTTGACCATGAAGCTTGTGAAAGTGGGTTAAAGTTACCAGCTTCAATTTCGCTTTGAATTGAACCCATATTGTGAAGGTTGCTTAAGCGATCTACTGAGTCATTACGACCAAAAATTACTGATGTATCCCACTCTAAACCGTTATCTAAATAACCTGCAGCACCGATAACAGAACGAACTGTATCAACTACTTGAGATGAATCACGTGTACCAGTGTCAACCATACGACGGCCGTAAGAAACTTCATCACCGTAATTAATATTTTGGTCGATTAAAGAATCACCCATCCACTCAGCGTAGTCAAAGTCGAACCATACTGGTTGAGGTGCTAGTTGCTGCTCTGACCAACGTTTTGAGTATGTAAACTCAGAGTATAAACGCGTTTCATCAGTTAAATCAAAACTACCAATACCTGTAAGGTTTAAACGACGCATTGGCGTGTATAAGTAGCTAGATTGCGAATAGTTGTAAGCATCACTAGTACCAAAGTCGTGCCAACCATTATCAGCTTGACCTTGTAAAGATTCATCACCTGACCAAACATGACCATTAGGAGTATAAGAAGAACCAGAACAGTACGGAGCACTGCCATCGCCATCTTCAGTTAATGGACAATCAGAAAAGCTACGATCAGCCTGAGAAGCATCGCCACGGTCTGTGTACTGCAAACCGATTACAACGTTACCACGACCGAAGTTACCACCCATTGTAATATCAAAAGACGTTTCATCTGCATCACCTTCAGTAGTGATTGCTGATTTAACATTAAGGTCTAAGCCTTCAAAGTTATCTTTTAAGATAATATTTACAACACCCGCAACAGCATCAGTACCATAAACAGCAGATGCGCCATCTTTAAGCACTTCAATATGCTTGATCATAGATACTGGGATAGTATTTAAATCAACTGTAGAAGCTGCGCCTGTACCTGAGTTGATCATACGGCGGCCGTTTACAAGTACTAAAGTACGTTGTGAACCTAAACCACGTAAATCAATTGATGCATTACCACCAGAACCATTATTGATACCTGGGTTTGTCATTGCGCCGCCTGTAGCGGTCATTTTTTGTAGTACAGAATCTACTGATACTGCGCCTGAAGCAGCAATATCGTCAGCACCGATAATAGTAACTGGGCTAGCGGTTTCCATATCTGCGCGCTTAATGCGAGAACCCGTTACTTGAATTTTTTCGATTGCTTGTGCTGAGTCTTCAGCAGCAAGAACTTGCACACTTGAGAACATTGGAAATGCTGCGATTACAGCTAAACCAAGAGTTGATTTTTTCATGAAAGAACCCTACTTGTTGGAAATTTACCTTTATTGGTAATGCTCACTTTTTATTAGAATAGTGAGTCAGGTGGGCAACTTAGGCGCTTTTAACTGAACGAAAACTTAATGGCAGCTCAATTTATATCAAGAAATAAAATGGAATAACCATAGTAGGTACATAGGTTACATTATGTTTCAGTGTTAATTAATAAATACACTTTAAAAACAATACCTTGAAAAGGCAAGGAAACATTAGAAACACACCTGAAACCAAAGTGATTCACTTTGTAATCAAATGTAATTAACTGAGCTACGTACCAAAAACAGACAAATTAACAACTTAATCACAGCACATTATTAAAACCGCAAAACTAAATGTTAATTAATAACCATATTTATGCATACTTGATGCTTAAATAGTCTTATTTAGCCTCTTTGGAAGGTTTTTTGATTAGATTTTTTTATTCAGTCGTAATTAAAGTTGAACTTTTTGAGAGCACTTATTCACTATTGAAGTTTTGTCAGTATTAAAACCTAAAAAGGCAATTTTATTGATCTTGTCACTCAAATAATCGTATGTATATGAAAACGAACTCACATCAAAAATGTAAGCTGTATACAAGAGTTTGTAGTCGCAACTTTAATACGTTACGTAAAAAGAGTAATTGAGTGTTTGTATTACAGAGGTGGCATTATCTTTAACGGTTAGTTCTAAATTCCAAAGCATATTTTGCTCTGAACAAATACCAACCATAGTATTACTTTGCCAAAGATCATTATGTTTTTTAAATTTTTGGGGAATGTAACCCATGTACATAGTGATGCCTTTAAGCTTGGCATCTTCAATTGTAACGTTTGCAGGTAAGTCACTAAAGATAGTAAATGGAGTTTCGGGGGAAAGGGTTTTCTCGCTTAACCATACTTTAACATCATTTGAAAAAGTACAAGGCAAATTGGCTTCGCACTGGGCATTTTTAAGAAATTTTTCATCTGTATTTTTAGAAAAATCACACGCTGTTAATAAAAAAAACACCACAGTGAATAAACTTAACCTATATATAAGCATAACAATTTCGCACTAAAGAAAAGCAAATACTAATAATCGTGACTGTAAATAACAAGTGCGAGTGTTACTATTAGGCCAAATTAGGCACAAACTGTATCAAAAAATAAACAACAAGCTCACAAAGTTTGATTGATGTCATAATTTTATGTAATTGACCTATCTTTTTTAGGCCAAAAAATTTATCATTTCACCCGCAAAAAATAAGGGTTTCTCAAGTTTTTTTTCTGAAGTTTTCATGTATTGAAAGTTTTAGGTAACACGCTTGAGAAAAATAGTAGGCCCCACTTTTAATAGTGGGTAATTCATTTCTAAACGCATTTATTGCAGCGGAAGCCAGAAAATGAGCCAAACAGTAGCATCACAAACTGAGTATAACTATAAGGTTGTACGCCAATTCGCTATTATGACAGTGATTTGGGGCATCGTTGGCATGAGTATTGGGGTTCTGATTGCTGCCCAATTAGCTTGGCCAGCACTTAACTTTGATACACCATGGTTAACTTACTCTCGACTACGTCCGTTACACACGAACGCAGTAATTTTCGCATTTGGTACTAGTGCACTGTTTGCGACGTCTTATTACGTCGTACAACGTACTTGCCAAACGCGTCTTTTCTCAGACAAACTCGCCGCCTTTTCATTTTGGGGCTGGCAGCTAGTTATTGTATTAGCAGTAATTACATTACCACTTGGTATTACTAGCTCAAAAGAATACGCAGAACTTGAATGGCCAATCGATATTTTAATCGCTGTGGTTTGGATTGTTTACGCTATTGTATTCTTTGGTACTTTAATCAAGCGTAAAGTGTCGCACATTTATGTTGCTAACTGGTTCTATGCTGGCTTTATTATTACTGTTGCAGTACTACACATTGTAAACAGCATGGCAGTGCCTGTGTCGTTAACTAAATCATACTCAATCTACGCAGGTGCGGTAGATGCTATGGTTCAGTGGTGGTACGGTCATAACGCTGTAGGTTTCCTATTAACTGCTGGTTTCTTGGGTATGATGTATTACTTTGTACCTAAACAAGCAGGTCGCCCAGTTTACTCATACCGTTTATCGGTAGTTCACTTTTGGGCATTAATTTCATTATATATTTGGGCAGGTCCTCACCACCTTCACTACACTGCGCTTCCTGATTGGACGCAAAGTTTAGGTATGGTTATGTCTATTATCCTATTCGTACCGTCTTGGGGTGGTATGATTAACGGTATTATGACCCTATCAGGCGCATGGCATAAACTGCGTACTGATCCAGTACTACGCTTCTTAGTTGTTTCATTGTCTTTCTACGGTATGTCTACGTTCGAAGGCCCTATGATGGCAATTAAATCTGTAAATGCGTTATCTCACTACACAGATTGGACAATCGGCCACGTACACTCAGGTGCACTAGGTTGGGTTGCTATGATTTCAATTGGTGCTATTTACCACTTAATTCCTGCGTTATTTGCGCAAGGTCGTATGTATAGCGTTAAATTAGTTAATACCCACTTCTGGTTACACACTGTAGGTGTTGTTTTATACATTGTTGCAATGTGGATCTCTGGTGTAATGCAAGGTCTTATGTGGCGTGCGGTAAATGCCGACGGTACATTAATGTACAGCTTTGTGCAGTCTTTAGAAGCGTCGCATCCTTTCTACATTATGCGTTTTGTAGGCGGTGTATTCATCGTAACAGGCATGTTAGTTATGGCTTATAACGTTTTCCGTACAATTTCAGCTGAGAAAGAATCTCTGAAGTTAGACGCGCAAGCACAATTAGCATAACGGAGTGAGATGATGAGCAATAAAAATTCACAAAACAAACATGAAATAGTAGAAAAGAACGTTGGCCTTATGGCTATTCTGACTGTTTTTGCTATCAGCTTTGGTGCATTAGTTGAAATTACTCCGCTAATGTTCCAAGACGACACAACTAAACCAGTAGAAGGCCTACGCCCTCTTAATGCTTTAGAAATGGAAGGCCGTGACATATATGTACGTGAAGGTTGTTATAACTGTCACTCACAAATGATCCGCCCTTTTCGTGATGAAGTTGAGCGTTACGGTCACTACTCTGTAGCAGGCGAATCAGTATGGGATCACCCTTTCCAATGGGGTTCTAAACGTACTGGTCCTGACCTTGCTCGCGTTGGTAAACGTTACTCGGACGATTGGCATTATGCTCACTTAGTTGACCCACGTGCTGTGGTTCCTGAGTCGAATATGCCGGGTTTTCCTTGGTTAGCAGAGGATAGGGTAGATACAAGCCTGACTCTGAAAAAACTACAAATTTTCCGTGATACTTTTGCTATTAACCCAGAAAACCCTAAACACCCGGGCCTAGGTTATGGCAGCGACGAAGAACTTAAAGCTGATGTTGAAAAAGTTAACGCTATGAATAACGGCGAAGGCGCAACAGAAATCCAAGCTCTAATCGCGTATTTACAGCAACTTGGTACCCACTTGAAGTAAATTATTATGGATTACGGAACATACAGAGGCATTTTGACTCTGGTAATTTTAGTATTGTTTATTGTGATTGTTGTATGGGCATACAGCAAGCGTAGCAAAAATCGTTTTGACAGCGCTGCTAATGCCATTTTTGAAGATGAAAAAAAACATAACAACACACTCTCTAACGAGGAAAAGGAGTCTGAAAAATGACTAGCTTTTGGAGTATTTGGGTTATTGTATTAACCCTTGCATGCTTATGCATCATCTTTGGCCTATTAGTTTGGAACTTAAAAAACTATGCTGGCGTAAAAGAAGGTGAAAGCTGTGGACATGAATTTGACGGCATTGAAGAGCTAAATAATCCACTACCAAAATGGTGGACTTACATGTTTTTCGCAACTTTTATTTGGTCAGTATATTACCTTGCAGCTTTCCCAGGTTTAGGTAACTGGGAAGGTTTTGGTAAATGGACTAGCTCTAACCAAGGTATTACGTCTTTAGCTGAATCTAAAAAAGCAGTTGCAGAGGCCAAAGCAGAAGGTCGTTTTGTTAAACTTGATAAAGAGTATGAAGCTGCAGAAGAACGCTTTGGTCCTATTTTTAATCGACTTGCACAAGTGCCGGTTTTAGATTTAGTTAATTCTAAGTTTGAAGGTGACGCAGCGCAGCAAGTTGCTCTTGAAAATGGTGACAAACATGAACAAACAGATGGTCAATTAGCCATCGAAATTGGTCAGCGTTTATTCTCACAAAACTGTGCGCAATGTCACGGCTCTGATGCACGTGGTGGAACAGGCTTCCCTAACCTAACTGATAAAGATTGGTTATATGGCGGTACACCAGACAAAATTAGAGAAACACTGCTTAATGGTCGTATAGCTGCAATGCCAGCTTGGGGCGATGCTCTTGGTGAGCAAGGCGTTAAAGAAATGACTGCACATGTGTTGAGCCTTTCTGGTCGTACTGTTAACCAAAAAGATGCTGCCGCAGGTAAAGCTAAGTTTGCAATGTGTGCAGCATGTCACGGTGCTGACGGTAAAGGGTCGGTTGCACATAACCTACCATTTGGCGCGCCTAACCTGACTGATAACATTTGGTTATACGGTGGTTCTCAACGTGCTGTTGAAGAAACACTTAATCACGGCCGTGCTGGTGTAATGCCTGCTTGGAAAGACATTTTAGGTGAAGATAAAATTCACTTATTAACAGCCTACGTTTACAGTTTATCGCAAGATAAATAAGCACGCGGTTAATAAAATGTTTATAAATTAATTTATTTAATTCAATAGATTAATCCAGATCAAAAAAGCCTCCAGTCGGAGGCTTTTTTTTAGTCTTTTACGTATAATTCCTATAAAATAACGCTTCCTAAACTAATTTTAGAGACACTATGCAACCTACTCCGTGGTATAAAAATTTTTGGCCTTGGTTTTTAATCTTTTTTCCGTTAGTTGCCATTATTGGCTGTATTAGCTTATTTATTACGGCAATAGGTAACGGCCCAGATATGGTTGTTGACGACTACTACAAAAAAGGCAAAGCAATAAACTTAGAACTGACTAAGTTTGAAAAAGCAAAAGCACTTTACTTACATGGCGAATTAAATGTAACCAACGAGCGTGTAAGCTTTAAGTTTACAAAAGGTGACAGTAGCAACGTGCATGTTTTAAAACTTTCGTTTTACCACCGTACTATTAAAGCGCATGACTTTGAGGCCACACTTACACCTAATGCCAATCAAGAATTTACTGCATTACTTGATAAGTATACACCAGGTGCATACTCTGTATTTATTGAGCCAATTGATGGCAGCTGGAAACTCAAAGAAAACATTGTTCTACCGACGGCTGAAACCGTTTTAGTTACTCCTAACTATAAGTAATCATCACTATGTCTCACTCTTGCTTTCATTGCCTTGAAAGTGTGCCAAACGGATTTAGCGCAAACGTTATAATTTACGATATAGCCCAGCCAATGTGTTGCATTGGCTGCCAAGCAGTTGCGCAAAATATTGTTGATCAAGGTATGACTGATTATTATAAATACCGAACTGTTCGCGCAGGCAAGGTTGAGCAACTGGTACCTGAGCAACTCGCATTTATAAAAAGTTATGACAACGAAGATATTCAAGACGAATTTATAGCTACTAACGACAATATCTCAGAGGTATTGTTGAGTGTTGAAGGTATAACCTGCGCAGCGTGTGCATGGCTTATCGAAAAACAACTCTTAAACTTAAAGACTGTAAAACGGGTTGATGTAAATACATCCACCAACCGCGCGATGATCCAATGGGATAAAACCAGCACCCCATTGAGCGAAATTATTACTTCCTTAGCCAAAATTGGTTATAAAGCCTACCCATTTCAATCAGATATTGAAGCTCAACAAAAGCAACAAACTGCCAAAGCCTATATTCGCCGCTTAGGTGTTGCAGGCTTAATGACCATGCAAGTTATGATGTTTGCGTTTGCCATGTACTTTGGCATGTTCTCAGGGATGGACAGCAATTTTGAGCAGTATTTTAGATGGATCAGCTTAGTACTTGCCTCTCCGGTTATTTTATATAGCGCACTGCCCTTTTTAACCAACGCCATGAATGGCTTAAAAGCAAAACAGCTCAATATGGATTTACCCGTATCGCTGGCTATTTTTGGTGCGTTTGGCGCAAGTTGTTACGCCACATTTATGCAAGTCGGCGAAGTATATTTTGAATCTGTGTGCATGTTTACCTTTTTACTTTTATTAGGTAAGTACCTTGAATTTAGAGCGCGTTTAAAAGCGAGCGAATTTACTGCCAACTTACAAAAATTATTGCCATTAACAGCCCGCACCATTAACGACAGTGGTGAAGAACTTATAATTGCAGCCAAAAAACTAAAACTTAATGACGTAGTACTCATTAAAGCGGGTGAAACAATCCCTGCCGACGGCGAGCTTATAAAGGGTAAAACTACGGTTGATGAATCAATGATGACGGGCGAACACCAACCCGTTACAAAATTTATCGGCCACAATGTCTACGCCGGTTGCGTTAACCACGACGGCGTTATTGAAATAAAAATTAATAAAATTGGCCAAAATACCCTTTTAAATCAAATTATCCGCTTGCAACACAACGCATTAACTAAACGCCCTAAACTGGTTGAAATTACAGATAAAGTTGCGCAATGGTTTATAGCGTGCCTGCTTATATTTGCTTCACTTACAGCTATTGGCTGGTACCAAATTGACCCTGAACACGCATTTTGGATCACCATTTCGGTTTTAGTTGCTACCTGCCCATGTGCCCTGAGTTTAGCCATACCAACCGCACTTACATGCGCGGTTGCAACCTTGACCCGTAAAGGCGTATTAATAAAACAAGCGCATGTGCTCGAAACACTCTCACAAATTACGTTATTTGCCTTTGATAAAACAGGCACACTTACTCAAGGTAAATTTAGCCTTGATGAAGTAGATATACTCGATAAGCAATACACAAAAGCGCAAGTGCTAGATATGGCAGCTATGTTAGAGCGTTATTCTGAGCACCCTATCGCCAGCGCATTTGATGAAATTATCCCTGCTCACCACAATTTTGATAACGTTAAAGTACATCCAGGTCTGGGAATTAGCGCACAAGATGCAAACAATCATTATGCTATTGGTAAAAGTGGTTGGTTTGATAGCAAAAAATCAAATGCACAAGCAAGCTTGTATATAAATAAGCAGCTTGTTGCTCGTTTTTACTTTATTGATAAAGTAAAAAAGGATGCTCAAAAGCTTATAGGCTCACTTCAATCGCAAAATTTAACGTGTCATATGTTAACCGGTGACGCATCAGATGCTGGGCAAAAAGTAGCTAAGCAACTCAACCTTGAAAGTGTGCAATCTGGGTGTTCGCCACAAGATAAACAAACAGCTGTTGAACAATGGGCGTCACAAAACGAAGTTGTAGCAATGGTCGGCGATGGCATAAACGACAGCCCTGTATTTGCCAGTGCGCATTTATCCATTGCAATGGAAACCGGTGCTGACATATCAAAAAATAGCGCCGATGTAGTGCTCCTTAATAGCGATTTAGCTTCAATTGATCATTTACTCAATGTGGCAAAACAAACCAGACGAATTATTAAGCAAAACCTTGCGCTGTCTTTATTGTATAATGCGTCCATATTACCATTGGCAGCGCTGGGCTTAGTCGCTCCGTGGATGGCTGTTATTGGCATGTCTGCCAGCTCAATTATTGTGATCAGTAATTCACTAAGGCTATTAAAGTTATGAGCATAATTTACATTTTGATCCCCATTGCCATTTTGTTTGTCATTATTGCTATAGGCGTTTTCTTTTGGGCCGTAAAAAGTGAGCAGTTTTCTGATTTAAATAAGCAAGGTCATAGTATTTTGTTTGAAGACGACAAAGAGCAACATAACAAAAGTAATGATTGATCCTCTTTACACCAGCGCATTTTTAATGGGGCTAATAGGTAGCGGTCATTGCATTGCCATGTGCGGCGGTATTGCAAGCTCATTACAACTGGCAAGTGATAAACGCAAAACATTTACCTATTCATTTGCCTATAATACCGGGCGTGCACTGAGCTACATGGCAGCAGGTGCACTTGTTGCTGGTATTAGCAGCCAATTTGCTAGGCAAAACACATCTTTTTCTTTAGCACTTTCATTCATTGCAGCTATTTTTATGCTCCTAGTCGGCGTGTATATAATGCGCCTGGGTCCTACGTTGCAATGGTTAGAAAAAATTGGTAAAACCTTAGTGTGGCAACACATTGTTAAGCTAAATAAATACTTAATGCCTATTAACTCCCCTTTTAAAGCTCTAGGTTACGGTGCTTTGTGGGGATGGCTTCCATGTGGACTTGTTTACTCAGCACTTACATGGGCGATGACTAGCCCAAGTGCCCTAGACGGTGCTTTAGTGATGCTTTGTTTTGCTTTGGGTACTTTCCCCGCAATGATCACGTTAGGCGTTACCGCACAAAAACTAAATAGTATTATTAACCACCCTTGGACCCGAATTGTATTGGGCAGTGTTATAATCTGGTATGGTATCTACTTATTGATAATTGCAACTGACAAGCTGATACAATAACCTATTCGCAGTATTAACCTTTTATGGTTATTTTGCAGTCGTGTGTATAAAAATTTAAACGGATTAAATTATGGATTTCTCTCAAAGTCGCGCTAAAGGTAATTGTGCTATTAGCTGTAATAACTGCAGTATTAGTCAATTGTGCTTGCCATTTTCTCTCAATGGCCAAGAAATGGATAAGCTAGACGAAATTATTGAGCGAAAAAAACCACTCCATAAAGGCGATTATCTATTCGAATCAGGCGCACCTTTACAGGCTATTTATGCTGTACGCTCTGGCTCATTTAAATCGTACACATTATCAGAGCAAGGTGATGAGCAAATAACCGGGTTTCATTTAGCGGGTGACTTAGTAGGCTTTGACGCGATAAGTAAAATGGCGCACCAGAGTTTTTCACAAGCACTTGAAACGTCAATGGTGTGCGAAATACCATTCGATACCCTTGACGAACTTGCTGGTAAATTACCAAAACTTCGTCAACAAATAATGCGCTTGATGAGCAGCGAAATTACATACGATCAAGAAATGCTGTTATTACTCAATAAAAAATCAGCAGAAGAACGCTTAGCTAGTTTTATTTATAACTTATCAGAGCGTTTTGGTGAACGTGGTTTTTCACGCAAAGAATTTAGATTTACCATGACTCGCGGTGAAATAGGTAACTACTTAGGCCTTACCGTAGAGACCATTAGCCGTTTATTAAGCCGTTTTCAAAAAGCCGACTTAATAAAAGTAGAAGGTAAATTTATTACAATTTTAGATAATGATGCCTTAGCTAAAACGGCAGCAATCGTTAAGCCTCGCTAAATTAAATAGTTTGATTTAGAACAACAATTTATATGCTACCCCTTTAACTGTTTTATATTTGCGTTACACTAATTGTACACCCGCTAGGCAAATGGAGTAGCATATGAACACTATTAAACGCATTATTGCGGTTATTGACCCTACCAAAGACGATCAACACGGTTTATCACGTTCAATAGACTTAGCCAAAAAATCTGGCGCAAGTATTACCGCCTTTATGACGGTTTACGACTTCTCTTATGAAATGACAACGATGCTATCTGGCGATGAACGCGAAGCAATGCGTGATGCCGTACTAAAAGATCGCCAGCTATGGCTTAAAGATTTGGTTTCACCTTACAAAGATATAAATATTGACACCCAAGTGGTTTGGCATAACCGTCCTTATGAAGCCATAATCGATACTGTAATTGATCAAAAGTACGATTTAGTAATTAAAGGCACACATCAACATGGTGCACTTAAATCCGTTATTTTCACCCCTACCGACTGGCATTTAGTACGAAAATGCCCTGCCCCGGTGTTGTTTGTTAAAGAAATGGCATGGCCAGAAAACGGTAATATTTTAGCTGCTGTGAATGCGGTTAGTGAAAACGAAGAACATGTAGCACTTAATAAACGGGTAATTAAAGACGCACAATTTTTATGTGAACTTGCCAACGCAAAACTTAATTTAGTTAATGCTTATCCTGCAACGCCCATAAATATAGCAATTGAAATTCCTGAGTTTAACCCTGGACTTTATAACGAATCAGTTAAAAAACACCACATTGAATCAACCAATGCACTTGCTGCTGAGTTTAATTTAAGCCAAGAGCAATGTTTTATTGAAGAAGGCCTACCAGAGGATGTAATCCCTGATGTAGCTAAGCGGTTAAATAGCGAATTAGTTGTTATTGGTACCGTTGGTCGTACAGGCTTAAGTGCCGCTTTAGTAGGTAATACAGCAGAGCATGTAATTGATAGCCTTGACTGCGATGTACTAGCACTTAAGCCCGATGGTTACGTAAGCCCGATGGCAAAGAAACTAGATTAATTAAAAATTTAGCAAGTAACAAACTGGATATTACTTGCTAAAAATACCGTGTTTAATTACATCCTAAACTCGCATATTCAGGTGGTTTGGGTATAATACGCCCCTTTATTTTTAGCAAATAACTTTGCTGTATTGTTTTACTAGGGGGCGTAATTGTCACACTCAGATCAAGCTAAAGCTCAATTTAACTTAAATAAGCTACAAAAGCGTTTACGTCGCCAAACTGGTCAAGCCGTTATGGACTTCAATATGATTGAAGAAGGTGACCGTATAATGGTGTGTTTATCAGGTGGCAAAGACAGCTACACAATGCTTGAAATGCTTCAACATTTAAAACGTGTAGCACCTATAAAGTTTGATCTCGTTGTTGTAAACCTAGATCAAAAACAACCAGGGTTTCCTGAGCACGTTTTACCCCAGTATCTTGATAAATTAAATGTAGAATACAAAATTGTAGAAGAAGATACCTACAGCATTGTTACTGACATTATTCCTGAAGGTAAAACAACCTGTTCACTTTGCTCACGACTGCGTCGTGGTATTTTATACCGCACAGCAAATGAGTTAGGCGCAACTAAAATAGCCCTTGGCCACCATCGTGACGACATGATTGAAACGTTGTTTTTAAATATGTTTTACGGTGGAAAACTAAAAAGTATGCCGGCTAAATTAATGAGTGATAACGGCGAGCATATGGTTATTCGCCCACTTGCATACTGCAAAGAAAGCGATATAAGCCAATACGCATTTGCACAAGGTTATCCAATTATTCCGTGTAACCTATGTGGTTCGCAAGAAAACCTACAGCGTAAACATACAAAAGCAATGCTCGCTAAATGGGATGCTGAGCACCCAGGCCGTATTGAGAGTATTTTTACAGCAATGCAAAACGTCGTGCCTTCACACTTAGCTGATGCTGATTTGTTTGATTTTAAAAACTTACAAACCGGTGAAGTCATTGATGGTGGCGATATAGCTCTTGATAAGCCAGACATTCCTAAAGTGCCTGTTACTAATGAGCTTGATGAACAAGAAGCGCCAAGTGTAGTTACTATAAATTTAAGCTAACATATCTAGGCTAACAAATTTAAGGGGGTTGTATTTATGTACAACCCCCTTAAATTTACCAATTCAGCCTTACGTTGTCTTTTTAACTCTCAGCTAGGCCTTGTAAAAACTCTAAACTTAACTTTTCTTGTGCATTAGTCTGATACGGCAACTGCTGTAAACTGTCGTACGAGAAATCGTTTATATCAAAATGGCTTATTTCACTATTCCCAAAGCTGTTACGCTCACCTGGGCTTGGCGACATTCTTTCTATTACAAAGTCACTTAAGCGCATATCGGTAACGCCCTTAGGTAATACTGACCAATGAGCTTTTAAGTCTACGGTTTGGCTCCCTTGTGTTAAGCGTTCCTTAGATACCAAATGAGCAAGTGGTGTATCACCACTATATAAATTCGCCCTAATACGATACAAACCACTTTTTATCACCGTTAAATTAGCTGGCATAATCATGTTTTCATTTTGAGCATAAGCTATTTCAAAACCTGTCAAAGTAGCACTTGGCGGCATATATTGAATTTGCGCAACTACGGGTACTTTTTTGCCGTCAACATCGCCCTGCACATACACTTGCAAACTACGAGGGTAATCTTCATCTTCTTTAAATGTAATAATTGCCTCACCTTCACGCGCATTGCCCGTATGGGTATTTAATACTTCCTTTGTATCAGTATTTGCAAGTTCAATGACCACTTTACCAAGCCCTTGAGCGCTTACCTTTATTGTTATTTCTTCTGGATATACAAAACGATATTGTTTGAGGCTTACCGTTAAAGCATCGCCGCTTTCACCTATGGGGCTCGACACAGGATAAAACTGATTTGGCTTTAATCGATCTTCATCTAAAGGACTCAAAGGTTGGGAATAAGGAGGAAACTTAAGTGCACTTTCGTATTGCATCACCACTTGCTGCGCTGCTTTTGTTAGGTCTTCATTAAACGCAATTTGCTTTTTTGATTGTGGTTTTTTAGCTTTAGGCACATCTATAGGGATCACTTTTACAGGCGATAAGTCAGGTGCGTTCGCGCTGTGTTTAATCTGTGGTTTTATTGGCTCAGCAACTTTATGAGCATCATTTTTACCAGTAAACCATAGCGAGAATAAAATAGTGCTAATAATTAAAGCAACGACATAAAATTTTTTCATTTTTATATTTCAATCTTTTATAAGGCGTATAGTTTTTAATACCAATCTGCTTATATATGGGTCTATTTAACGTTAAGAAAATTACGCTAGAACTAGGCAAAAATTTTTGTATCTAGTTGTTCTCGGCAATTGCTCCCTGCATTGCTCTACCTCCTGCATCCATGCAGTCGTAAATAAAAAATTTTTAACGACGTTATAGTGGAATTTAATTCGTTAAATTGATCAAAGATTTATGCAGATTGGTATAACTACACGCCTTCTATGTTATGGAATCACATTATAAATAAGTGCTGATGCACTTAAATTATTTGAATCCCTAATATAACGATATTGTTTTTTCCAAAACCAACTACCTGTAGTTTTATCAAACGTATTAAACCCTACGTTATTACCTTCAACATTTACGTTATTCATGGCTATTGTGACATTACCTTTACGCTGCGCGTTATGTATTTCGTTATGGCTATAACTGTCACTCATCATCATTGGATAATGATTTGGCATAAAGCTACTAACAGCATCACCTTGCGATTTTAAATGGCCATCTGTATCAATACTGCTGCTACAACTTCCAAACGAGCCAGCCGAACTTGCACCACATGAAGAGTGCGATGCTACAACCGAATCATCATTACCTTTTAAAAATCCACCTGTTAAACCTAAATACGCATTACCATCTGCCACAAAGCGTAATCTAGGTGTACGTGCATCAGGAAATGGCGATATTTTACGGGCATTATTCACTTTTAAATCGTGTAATACACCAACAGCTTCGGTTACATCGCTCCCTAGCCACCATTTGAGTGCTGCATCGACCGCAAAGTTCCATGATGCGCCAGTTAAAGCACTAACGGCTACATCTGCAAGCTCACTTCCACCACCCGCGCCTGCTAAATCAAACGTCGCAACAATATTAAGCGGCTGTAAGCCTGCGTTTTCTAACCAGTTTTCTTGGTTATCAATAATATGGCGTGCAACTAAGTCGCCTGTTGAATGTGTTACAAATACACAGCCATCACTGCATAAATTAGAGCGTGAAATTTGCTTTAACTTTGGCCACACCCAATCGGTAGCAATTTTACCTTCAATTCGCTCATAAGCAGGCCAATCAATTCGCTCATCTGCACGATTATTCCAGTACGATTGCCAATATGTTTCACCGTCATTAATTACATCACTACCCGGCTTATTGGTTATTTGCGAAGTTTGTAACCCGTGAATTAATATAATTTTGTAGTCTTTACTCGCAGCAGAAAAGCTCATTAGCATAGCAAGCCCAGCACCAATTAGGTGACTTGGTTTAATTAATGTGTGTGTGCGCTTAGTGTTGTTCATACAATTCCTTAATGTTGTGTACGTAATATTTTATTATCATTTAAGGTATTCATACTAGGGCTTGTCAGCCTTGGCGTTCATCAGTATTAGGAACAAAGAACAAAAATGCAACAATTTATTATCATTTATAGGGGTGAAGAAACTTATTACTTGTTATTTAATGGGTTAATAAAGAATAGTTGTTAAATTTAAAATTATCAGGGATGTTTCGAGAGTAATATTGAGGGGGGTTAGGTTGAGCGGGTACCGGTAAAGGTGCCCGCTTTAGAATAAGGACGTAACTAATCTAGCCGTTAGCTTTGAGTTCACTGGTAAATTGCCCAATCGCATTTACAACTTCTTGTGCGCCTTGCTGAATTTCCTGCATCACATCACCCGACTCTTTAGATAGTGCTAAACCTTGCTCTGCTTTTTCTTTACCTTTTTCTATTACAGCCACCGTATTTTGGGTTTGTGATTGGTTACGCTGTACTACTTCTACTATTTCTTCTGTTGCTTTTGATGTACGCGATGCAAGCAGTCGAACCTCGTCTGCAACCACAGCAAAGCCTCGACCTTGCTCGCCAGCTCTAGCCGCTTCAATTGCGGCATTTAATGCTAACAAATTGGTTTGCTCTGCAATACTACTAATACTTTGTACAATACTCGATATTTGTTGCGACTGCTGATCAAGCGCTGAAATTTCACTTGCAGCTTGCTCCATGTTAATAGCAAGCTCGGTCATTACTGTAACCGTATCTTGTATAACGCTCGCGCCTTGCTCTGCTTTTTTATCAGTTTGGGTTGAGGTGCTATAAGCAATTTCGGCAGCCTGAGATATCGCAATCTCTTGATTTACTTGTTCAGTAATAACTGTGGCAAACTTCATCACTTTATAAAGCTCATTTGCGTCATTTGAGATTGGGTTATATGACGCTTCTAACCATACAACATTGCCGTATTTATCAACACGCTTAAAGCGCTCCGCTATAAACTGTCCTTCTCTTAATTTAGCCCAAAACTGTTGATACTCTTGGGAATTATACTCTGAAGCTTCACAAAATGTGCGATGGTGTTTTCCTATTAATTCACTTTCTTGATAACCCATTGCTGATAAAAACTGCTCATTTGCTTTTAAAACATGGCCTTCTAAATCAAATTCAATTACTGCCATAGAGCGATATATCGCTTTGATAGTGTCGCTTTGCTCGCGGGAAGCCGTAATTGTTTTTGTAAGCACACTCCCGAATATAGAAAAGTAGAGCAACTGATCTTGCTCCCCTTTTACAGGATGTACTATTAAACGTAACCATTCAGCTTTACCATCACCGCGCGCAATTTGTAATGCACCGCCCCAATGTCCTTCTTTTTTTATAGCTTGCTGTAGGCTTTTAAATTCTGAAGATTGACGAGATGACTCAGTAATAAAATCATCAAAAGAGTTATTAGTAAGATCGTCTTCGTTGTAGCCTAAGTTTTCTAAAAACCTATCATTGGCGTGCGAAATACGCCCATCATAAAGAATATTAACAACTAACATCTCTCGGTAAAGCCCTTCCCACACTTGTTGTAACGGATAGAGTTCTGCTTTTAAAGAGGCTATTTCATTTTGCTTATTTTTAGAAAAAAACATTAATATCCTTAATTGGGCGTGTTGACCTTTGTGGATTGAAATTTGTTCAATCTAGGGGCGATTAAATCACGGCGCGAGGTTTGTAACCTAGTGGGCTAAGTAAAAACCGAGCAAAGCTTCCGCGTCCTGCTCACGCCCCTTACCTACATCCATGTAGGCAACAAAGAGTTAATCGTCCCTAGAAAGAACCCAAAGGGCAGCGTATGTTTGGTATTTATACTACGTTATCGCCTATTTATGGGAAATACCACACTACTTAGGCTCTGCCTTGCCTAAAAACCAAACACACTGCCGCAAATTCACCCACCAAAGATCAACACGCCCAAATACATTCAATATAAAATTAATTTTAGTATAGAAGACATTTATAATAAGGCGATAAATAACAAGCAGTTTGAAGCTAAATTATTAATCAAAATTCAAACTAAGCTTAAAATTGTAACCTTTCATATAAACCTGATGCTCTTGATACGCTTTTATTCATTGCAAGTTGCAGTACTTTTTTGTCAGCCACCAGCTCAAACTTATTTTTAGCGCGGGTTATTCCCGTATACACTAATTGCCTGTTAATACCCATGCGCGCTTGTTTTAGCGGTGGCAGTACCATAGCGGTGTAACTAAACTCTGAACCTTGTGATTTATGAATAGTCATTACGTATACTTTATCGTGTGCAGGGAGTCGTGCTGGCGAAAATGCTCGTTGATTACCTTGCTCGTCAATAAATATGGCTTTGAGCTGATTGCTTTCATCGGGCATTAAAATACCAATATCGCCGTTAAATAACTTAAGCTGGTAATCGTTTTGGCTCACCATAATGGGCATGCCTGTATAATGATGAGTATTAGGGCTAACTGTTATTAAACCTTGCTGTTGCAATACGCGCTCTATTCGCTGATTTAAGCTATGCACACCGTAATCGCCCTCTCGTACCGCAGCTAAAAGCTGATAACTAGCAAAAGCAGCATGCACCTGTGCAACATCTGCACCTTGGGCAATTAAGTTAAGGTATTTTGCATAATGACTTGCTGCACTTTTAACAAGCTTTTCAATTGGTTTCGCTACAAAGTCGTAATCTAAAATTACATCGTTAAAACGCCCTTCGGTACTTTCTTGCTCAACGTAATTTAAAATACCGGTGTTATTTGTGTTTACCGCAAGTGCGAGTTGACCAATGCCGCTTTGTGCATCAAATCGATAACTGTGCTGTAAAAAGGCAACGCAATCTGCGAGTTTAAATTCACTCACGCTTTGCGCTACGAGCTTAGGCTCATTATTAAAACATAAGCTATTTAGCTCATCACAACGTGCTTGCGAGTAGCGTGGCGTTTGCCCAAGTGTTAAACCTTGGCATAAATCGCTCATTACGCTGCCAGTATCTACCGAGGCAAGCTGGTCTTTGTCACCTAGGAGTATTAATCTCGCATGCGCAGGCAGTGCTTCTATTAATTTAGCCATCAGCGATAAATCGACCATACTGGCTTCGTCAATAATCAGCACATCTAAATGCAGTGGATTGCTTTTGTTATGTCTGAATTTATTAGTAAACGGTTTTACGCCTAATAAGCGATGAATAGTTTGAGCGTTTTGCGGTATCAGCGTTTTTATATCATCAGGAATCGTTGTGAGCTTATTTTTAGCGCCTAAAATAGACTCACTTAAACGTGCAGCGGCTTTACCTGTAGGGGCCACCAGCTTAATGCTAAGCGGCGCGGTTTTATAAAGTGACTGCAAAATAGCCAACAACTTAGTCACTGTGGTAGTTTTACCGGTACCTGGACCACCCGTGATCACGCTAAAGCCTTTGGTGGCAGCAATCGCACACGCCACTTTTTGCCAATCAGTTTCAATTGCAGAATCAGCAGGAAAATAGGTATTTAAAAGTTCTGCCAATATTTTATTATTAATATTGAGCTTTCGCTCGCTCATGCTTAATAGTCTATCTGCGAGTGTTTGCTCATAACCGGCAAGGCGCGCAAAATAAAGTCGCTCTTTAAACAGTTGCAGTGGTTTATTTTCGCCCACGCTTTCATGGTTTTGTAAATAACTGAGCGCTGTATGTACATTAAAGTCATCACTAAACGGGCTTAGCGTACTGGGTACATTGCCATCTAGTTTATTAAAGTCGCTTTTGCGCAAGTTAAAAGGATTGCTCCAGTCAACCTCATTTAAAGTTAGGCAGCTATGCTGGCTTTGCTGCGATAAGCACAGTAATAAAATAATATAAAACAGCTCATTATGTGTTTGCTCAATGTCATTAGCACACAGTAATTCTGCGAGTTTAACATCAACCACACGTAGTCGGTTTTGTGCTAATAAATACTCAAGTAACGGGACTTCGATAATAGTATTATTTAACACAATGTCCTCTAATGGGACATCTTGTGCTACATTTTTTGAAGTAAGAGGCTCTACGGCTTCATTATTAAGTGTCTCGTCTATATCGTCAAACAAGCCAGGTTGCTCATTTAAATCGCTCATAGCATGGCTCCTTGGCTAAATAAGCCATCTAAAATAATCACTTGTTCTTCAGTTAGCTTTTTAAAGTACACGCCTTGCCCTGCCGGCATCCCACGTAAAAACGTGTAATACACGCCGCCTAAATGAGTTTCTATTGAGTAATCAGCTATACGTTGTTTTAATAAACGATGCAGCGCTACCGTGTAGATTAAATACTGTAAATGATACTGATGACTGCTCATCGCTTGCTCAAGCATATCGCTCTCGTAATCAGCTGGCGTGCTACCTAAATAATTAGACTTATAATCTAAAATATAATATTTGCCTTGGTAGCAAAATATTAAATCGACAAAGCCTTTTAACAAACCCTTTACGTGCGAAAATTCAAGCTTACTTTGTGTAAAACCAAAATGTTTAACCAGCATTTCGTTTAGCTTTGGTGCACTTAAGCTCTCAAGAGGTAAATTAAATTCCATTTCGACTAGGCAATCTTTGGGTGTAAGCACACCCAATGAAAGAAGGCTTTTTTCTAAAGAACTGTTATCTAGGGGGCACGCAAGAACATCAAGTACCCACTTTTCAGCCACTTCTCGCCATTGATCACCTATGTGGTACTTTTCAAGGCTGCGCTTAACTACTTCAGATAAGTTTTGCTCGGTATTAGTTGGGTGAACTATTGGGCTAGTAAAATCTATTTGTTCAAATATTTCGTGTAAACAGCTACCAGGCTTTGCCCCTTTAGGAAAACTATAAGGTGATGGTAGTTCGTCCTCTTGCACTGCAAACTCGTCTTTTTCGTGATCTTCATCACTTCGCCCTGGGGCTAATTGGTCGCTGTGCTTTTTAAAGCTCAACGCACTAAAGCTGGTTGCTCGCCAGTTACGTTCAATATTTGCTGTTACTTTATTAACACTTAACGTTTGCTGCGCACTTTCACTGTTATTAAAACAAAGTGTTCCCTGCTCTAATAATGTTTGTGGGGTAAATTGCTGATAGCTCATCGCGCTGTTAGCGTCGCAAAACTCACTTAAATGCGTGCGCCATGTTTGGCTACTGGCAAGTTCAAGCCCTGCAAATAAAACATGCCCAAGTGCACTACTTTGCATAGCCAAGCGGCTACTTTGTCCTTGCCCTATGTTATAAACACCAAGCGCACAAAAATGTACGGCGCGAGTAAGTGCTACATAAAGCAGGCGTAAATCTTCAGCTAGGCGTTCTTGTTCTGCTTTTTGAAGGGCATCTTCGTCTTTACTTAAATCGTAAACTAGCTTGCCATTATTATGATAAAGCGCTTCTTTTGTTTCGCGATAGCCACTGGCAAACGGCATAAATACCAAAGGGTATTCAAGCCCCTTTGAGGCATGCATAGTGACAATTTTAACTAAGTTGGCGTCACTTTCTAGGCGTACCTGTACTGTTTCACCGTCTTGTTTGCTTACCTTTTGTGCAAACCATCGCAGTAAACGCAGCGTGCCTTCAAGCTCTATTTGTTTTTGCTGAAGTATTTCGCCCAAGTGCCTAAAGTCCGTCAGCCAACGCTCAACGTTATATCCTAACCCTTGCCATTTAGCGCTAAGCTGGTTATGGCTCATTAAGCGCTCAAGCATGGCCATAGCGCCTTGCTTGTTCCAAATGTGGCTAAGTTGTGCAAAAAAGTTTAAGTAGTCTTGCCATTGATTTTCATCATCAGCGAGTGCATGTATTTCGTTATAACTTAAACAAAATAGCGGACCAGCTAAAACACCGCGCAGCAATGACTCATCATATTGTCCATGCAGCGCTGTTAAAAAGTTAAGTAGGTGATGGCTAAGCTCTTGGCTAAAAACGCTCTCGCGCGATAAATACACGCTGGAAATTTTGGCATCACCTAGCGCTTTTTTCATTATTTGCGCTTCAACACGGTCGCGCACTAATATACAAATATCGGCAGCGCTGACAGGGGTACTGCCAATACACGCATCCCCTTGTTTTGCTTTTTCAAGCAGGGTCACTATTTTATTAGCAAAGTGAGTGGCTAAATGTGCTTGCCCTACACCTTTGTTGGTTGGTTTGTTTTTTTCATCGGCGGCTTCATCCACAAATACATTAAATTCGAATGCGGTCGCGGGTTTGCCATCAATTAAAAAAGAGTCTTCCGCTTTTTTACCTTTAGCAGCTACTGCGTTAAACGGTATAGCGTCGTTATAAATAAAGCTGTTAGCGTGTTTGCCAAATAAACTATTAACGCTATTTACTATATCAGTGCTTGAGCGAAAGTTAGTACCCAGCGTAAATTGCTGATCAGTCTGTACAGCTTCTTTTGCGCCAATGTACGTAAAAATATCTGCGCCCCTAAAGCCATAAATAGCCTGCTTGGGGTCGCCTATCATGGCAAGCGTGGTATTTTGTTGCCCATAAATTTTACTAAAAATACCGTACTGAATCGGATCGGTATCTTGGAATTCATCAATCATGGCAACCGGGAACAACTGCGCAATTTTTTGCGCTAGTACGTCGCCTTGCTCGTTATTAAGCGCACTATGTAAATTGGTAAGTAAGTCATCTGGGGTGATAACGCTTTGCTCTTGTTTACGCTTAACTATTGCGGCTTTTACCCAGCGTGCTGCATGTTGTACAACCGCTATTTTGAGCCCTTGGTTTATGGTGTTGTTAAGGGCGGCAAGCTCGTCAAACTGACTCAGTAATGGATGCACAAATAATGGCTGATTTTTTTTATAATTGCTCACATCGCTTAAGTTTTCTGTACTCCACACTTCAAACGAATACTTGCTAGTGCCAAATTCAAAAAACAAATCGCCGCCTAAACAAAATGCTTCAAGCGCACCAAGGCTACCTTTTCGTGCTGGCGTTTTAGACCCGCTTAAACCCGAGCTTTTAATAGCACCGATAAACTCTTGCTCTAACACCGCTTTTTTAAATGCAGGCACACGGGTTATGTACTCGTCACGGGCTTTCCACACATCGTCTAAATTTATTTGTGGCGTAATGTGCGCATTAGCTTTGTTTAAAATGCTCGCCACTTGAGCGAATAAAGCCTCGGGTGCGGCAAATACATCTAAAATAGCATCGGTGCCTTCTTTATTAAGTGGGTATACAAACGCACGCCAAAAATCTTTAATGGTTTCGAGCAGTATGTCGCGCTCATCTAAAATAAATTCGAGATTAAACGCCACTCCCGACTCAAACGCATGTTGTTTTAGCATCCGCTGACAAAAGCCATGAATAGTAAAAATAGCGGCTTCGTCCATTGATTTAGCAGCTGCATCGAGTAAATCAAAGGCGCGGTGTTTATCATCAATTTTGGCAATTACGCCTTCAATGAGTTCGTCGTTTGGGTCTTGCCCAAGTAGTGCATCGCGCGCAGCAATAATTCGGCTGCGCACGCGGTCTTTAATTTCTTGTGTGGCGGCGTCGGTAAAGGTTACTACCAAAATTTGCTCAACACTGAGCGGCGTATTTAACTCACCCTCTATTTGCATACCTAGTAAGTAACGTAAATACAGCCCCGTAATTGTATAAGTTTTACCAGTACCCGCACTGGCTTCTATTAAGCTTTGACCAATGAGCGGCATAGTAAGAGGATTAAGCGCTTGCATGGTCACTCTCCTTTGCGTGTTCAAATAAAGGCGTGAGCAATTTATCACTCCATTTTATAAATTCTTCTTGGCAGTCGTTTAGCGATTGCACCGTTAAGCGAATATACGGATTTTCGCCCTCGCCTCGCCCTATGTATTGCGGGCTAAATTTGCTCATTGCTTTTGTTATATCGCCGCCGCTTTTAACGTATTCATAACCACTTACCGGAAAGAACGGCACAGGCTCCGCGCGCAGCGCTTTGTATAACTCAAACCAATCAAGTAACAATGCATCGGCATCAGCTTTATTAATTGGCGCAAAGGTAATTTGCTTATCGAGCCCAAGTAACAATGTTTCTACTTGTTGATCCATACTTTGCGCTGCGAGGTGATAAATAAAGCCTTTAATTAAATCTTTCGCTTTAATACTCGCACTGCGGTAAAACACTTGTTTTTGCAAATACACATGATTGAGCCAGCCCTCTATTTTGGTGCCTTCAATGGTAAGCAAAACTTCTATCGGCTCACTTTTTCCGCCTTTAATCTGCTCTTTTACTTGCCCTGCAAGCGCGTCAACTCGGTGCTCCATACTCTCAAATATGAGGCTGCCTACATTGGCTTGAGGTAACTCACCTCGCTGCAGTATTTGCTCGGTACTCAGTGGTTGCTCGTTTATGTTGGCTTTAAGTATTTCATCAAGGTAAAAATAACGGCGCAGCGCATCTAAACTAAATGGCTCTTCGTCTTTTGCCACTTCGTTAAATTGTGGCAGGCGTAAACCTAATGTTTGTTGATAAAAGCTCTCTTGTGCGCTGCACACACTTCTAATAAACACATCGAGATCTAGCTGATCTGGCACAGTCACATCAAGTGCAATAACTGGCTCTGGTTTAATTGACTCACTTGGCAGCCAAATTGGGTTGTAACTGTGGTTACTCAGCACAGTATTGGCTTGCTCATCGGCTAAATAATAATGGCTATTAAAGGGCTGTAAATGCTGCTGATTGATTAAACATGCGGGCAGCGTTTTTTCGCTTTTATCGTTTAATACAAAGCTGCGCCCAATATATTCTAACAGCTCGCTTACAAGGGTTGATGGCATGCGCGGTTGGTTATCAAAACACGAGCGACCAATGTAACTCATGTATAGGTTGTCGCGGGCACTCAGTAGCGCTTCTAAAAATAAGTAGCGGTCATCTAATTTACGTGATCGGTCACCTTTTTGCTTTTTAGAATAAGGCACTAAGTCAAAACCAATGGGTTGTACGTTACGCGGGTAGTCGGCATCGTTTAAGCCCAGCATGCATACCACTTTAAATGGTACGGCGCGCATGGGCATAAGCGTACAAAAGTTTACTTGCCCGACCAAAAATCGCTGCCCTACGCCTTTTTCTTGAATGCCTTGTTTAATTAAATAACTAACAATACGCTGCGAAACTGCTTTACTGTAATCGCCGTTGTCGTGGTGTTTTTGTAACTCTTCGAGCACGTTTTGAAGTACTAATAAATCCCAGCTGTCGTCGCTTTCACTTTCGTATATGGCGTTTAATAGCTCGCTTAAAATATGCGCTTTATTAGTGAGCGTATCATCGGGCGTTAGCTGCTCTTTAAAGCTTTGCAGTACATCAATAAAATGCACGAGCTTGTTGAGCGTATCAAGCGCCATGCCTTCTACTTCATCAGCGCTGTAAATACCGTTAAACGGGCATTGTTCGTCGCGCATGGCTATACCAAGCAGTAAACGGTTGAGCCCATGTTGCCAGGTATTTAAATCGATAGCGGGTAAATCAAAGCTGCTTTTATGCGCTGCGTTTATACCCCATTTTACCCCTACACGTTCAAGCCAATATTGAATTTGCTCGTATTCGTGCGCTTCAAGCCCAAACTTTTCGGCTATTTGCGTCACTTGTAATAAATCGAGAATATCCGACACACCAAAGCGCGAAAACGGTAAGTTAGCTAAACTCGCAAATGAACTAAGCACGGGCTTTTCTTCCTCTATGGCTAAATCGGCTAATGCGTACGGAATAAAACGGCTGCCTTGCGCCCCGCCAAATACAGCTTCAATATAAGGGCTGTAAGTGCCTACATCGGGCATCATGACAATTATGTCTTTGGGAGTAAGCGTTGGGTTTTGATTAAATAAGTTAAGTAAGTAGTCGTGCAAGCGCTCAACTTCTCTGAGCGGTGTATGGCAATCGCTGAGCGTAATACTGGTGTCGGTTGCGCTGATTGGTAACTTACCTTCGTCGTTTATAAACCACTCTTTGTTATCGGTCAGCGATTCGCCTTTAAACGCAAGCTGATAAATCTCGCTTTGTACTTGCCCTAGTAAGGTGTCGTCAAACACATCAATAAAACCATCAATCCAACGGGCATCTAACTGTACAAGTTGTTCAAAATAGTCGCGGCCTAATTTACCCCACGACGATAACAACGGATTACCAATAAAGTAGTATTCTTCATCTGGATTGGTTTGTTTTTTTTGTTGCGCTTCCACCAGCGGCATTTTGGCGTATTTAGCGCTTATTTTAGCTGCTGTTTTTTCATCTATGATATCGCCCCAGTAGTGCTCACTTGGGTTAAAAAAGAATAATATAACCTCTGTTTTTTTACTCAGTGCTTCAAACACCTCAAGCTGGGAGCTGGCAATCGCCGATATACCAAATAAACTAATGCGTTGTGGCAGTAAGCTATTGTCCATGGTCTCAAGTGCTGCAAGTAATTGCCCTTGCATGTTAGCGCGATGAAATTGGCTTTGCCCAAGTTCTTGGCTTAGCTTTACAATGCGTCGCCATAAATCAGGTTGCCATGGGGCAATGGCTACATCTACGTCATCAAGCTCATCTTTGCCGCTATCCCATGTGGCTATCCAGTGCGGTCGGTACATTAAATATTGGTCGTACACATCGGCTATTTTTTCGCATAGCGCAAAGGTTTTTTGCCCGTCAATATCGCCCTCTAAATAGGTTTTTAGCGGCAAATAAAGCGGTTCATCAATGCAGGTTGGTAAAATTGCAAACAGTTTCCAAGCAAGGTTGGGCTTATTAAATGCCGACTCTTTAGGGACATTTGGCAGTAATTGCTGATACAACTGCCAAATAAAGCTCGACGGCAGCGGAAAATCTACCTGCGCTGCGACCCCTAAGTTTTCGCTCAAACCTATTTTTAACCACTGCGACATACCCGGCGATTGCACTAGCACCACTTCTTTGTCGAACGGGCTTTGCAATGGGTTTATTTTTAACAGCTGGTGGAACTGCGCTTGCAGGGCTTCCATCCGGTTTGATTGAATAATATTTAGCATATAACACTGGCCTTGCTTGAGATAAAACCAGTGTAAGATATTTTCAATATTAGGGGTAGCTATTCACTGAATTTGGTTCTAATAAATCAATACGTTAGTCATTAAACAGTCAAAAAGCCCATCAGTGATGGGCTTTATTTTAATTCAATTACTAAAACTTAATTAAAAGTCAGCGGTAAATGTAACTGCTGCGGTGCGTGGCGCGCCAATGTAATAAGTAGCGCCGTTACCAGTACCACCTGCTAAGTAGCTTTTGTCAGTAACGTTATAAACAACAAACGATACGTCAATGGCTTTAAACGGACCTGCATCTACGTCAGTTGAATAACCTGCATTAAAATCAAGTACGGTGTAGCCGTCTACTTTATTACGCGTGCGAGTGTCTTCGTCTTGCCATGCACCTAAGCGCTCACCAGTGTATTTAGCCGATAAACCAACACGAAAGCCATCGCTAAAGTAATCGGTAGATACCACAAATAAATCTTCTGATGAATCTATTATGCTGTCGCCTTTTCTAAAGCTCGGTGCTACCTCATTACCACTTTCATCTCTTAATATTACACCCTGTGAATCGTATGCATTTGGATCATCGGATGAATACTCAGAACTGCTATTAGTATACGACGAGTACACGCTCCAGCTTGGTGTTAACATATAGCTTGCTGCAAGCTCAAGCCCATTTGAGTCAATACCCCCTACATTTACGTACGAGCCATTTGTACCAATGGTGTAATCAATGCCGTCTGTGCCACTACCAGGGGCAATAAAGGTAATGCGGTTATCAAACTTAACACTGTAAGCCGTTGCTGTAAGGGTTAATCTGTCGGCTTGGTAACGTACACCAAAGTCGATGTTGTCGGCAGTTTCTGGCTCTATGTTTGTAAGTGTTGAGCTATCTCGCTCAAGCACACCGTCTTTTATTGCTGAAAAATTCTCGCTGTAACTAGCAAATAATTCTGTGCTGTTATTTAGTTGATACAATACGCCACCGCTAAATAACACGTCTGAGTCGCTATCTACTTTATCTGATCTTTCGTTAGCAAAGTGGTCATACTTTTGTAATTCAACTAAATACTGTTTTGCACCAATATTTAATGTTAAGTCACCAAAATTAATCGAGTCTTGTAAGTACCATTTGAATGTATCGGTATCAAAAGTGTTTTTGTATTGTGTCCAGTAAGGCGTGCTATCAAAGTGATGATAAATACGCGCGTCAATTACTTTGTGCCAATCACGCGACTCGTCACGCTCGCTTTGCTCATACCAAAAGCCCGCTTCGATATCGTGATCACCAAATGTAGCTTGGTAATTTGCCGTTACACCTAAACGATCTTTGTTGTAATGCGTATGGCGGTAAGACATAACCGGCGTTGCTGTTGCATCGTAACACGCAGGATTTAAACCAGGACCCGACTCCCATGGCCAGCTCAAACTTTGCGTACAATCGGCATTGGGTGCAAGCGGGTTGCCTTCACTATCAGCAAAACCATAAGAGCCTGCATTAGTGCCACCCTCGGTTGTTGGGTCACCATTTTCATCAACAGGTGTTGTTAAATAAGGTGGGATCCAATCGCCGCGACCTGAATTTTTATGATAATAAGGGCTCACAGTTAATAATGAAGTTGGTGAAATAGCGTATTCAAATTTTAAATAGCCTAAGGTATTTTCACGAAGCGTTCCCCAACCTTCTGCAAACATTTGGTCAAAGTGCGGAACTCCCGTCCAATTCCATGTTAGCTGATCCCAGTCTGGAGTTTGTTCAAACTGCTCAAGGCTTACGCTGTTATAGTTTGTCTCGCTTACATCATCGTAAGATAAACGACCAGTAAGTGTTAAATCGTCAAAATTAGATACAAACTTAAGCTCAGCGTGTTGGTTGTCTTTGCCCCCATTACTGCCTGAACCAATCCAGCGGCTTGTATCTGTTTGCGAGTAACTTACGTACGCTTGTGTGTTATTAAAAACAGTGCCTGTTTCGTGTTTAATATAATAACGCGTGGCATCGTGGCTGCCTGATGTATAAGCAAAGGTAGTGCCTTTTTCAAGGCTTGGGTCTTTACTTACAAAGTTAAATGTCCCGCCTAGTGCTTCAAGTGAAGCCGACTTAATATCAGAGGTACCTTGACCTACTTCTACCGTTGCTAAATTTTCACTCTCCAAGTAACGGTTAGCTTTAGCACCACCGCCGTAATTAGAGCCACCATTGGGAATGCCATCAACGGTCATACCTAATTGTTGTTGGTTTCCATCAATACTAAAACCACGCATAGTGATTGTAGTAGACCAATCGTCGCCACCAAATGCATCACCTTCGTTTATGCTAATACCTGGTAAGTTATCAATAACCGATAATATGCTCGATACCGAACTTTGCTGCTCAAGCATTGCAGGCTCAATAACATTGTTAGCGTAGCTCGTTGGTTTAGCTACAACGGTTACTTCTTCTATGGTGTTGTCGTTAGCATAAGTAGATGTTGATACCGCCATGGCAATAGCCATGCTCAATAGCGATTTGTTTTTTAAAGCGTACATTGTTGTCCCGTTTAGTTTTAATTATGTAATATGAAAACGAGCACAGTATGGATTTTAAACATGACAACGAGGATGAACTTTATTTACATAAAGGTTAAACAAATATGGAAGATTTATGGCGAGAATATGTACAAAAAAAGACACCCAAAGGTTTAGCTTTGGGTGCCTTAATTATTTTCTAGAACTCATTACAAATAGTAATTTATTTTAATTCAGCTAGCATTTCATCGCTGTAAGGTACTAACTCTTCACCGTTTGCAATTTTGCTAATGTAATCTGGGTTTGCGATAAGTGGGCGACCAATAGCGATTAAATCAAACTTAGCATCGTTAATTGCTTCTTTTGCTGACTCAAAAGTATAGCTGCCTACGCCTACTAATGTACCTTTGTAGCCTGCACGTAAAAATTCAGACGTCGTTTTACCTTCAAGCGACTCAAACGCTGTACTGTCGTCAAAAATACCGCCGTGTAAGTATGCTAAATCTCTCTTCTCAAGCTCTGGTAATAAGTAATCAAATACCGCTTTATCACGGTTATCTTCGCTCATATTAAAATAAGCACCCGGTGTAACACGTAAAGCAGTACGCTCATTACCTACAGCGGCGATAACTGCATCGGTTACTTCTAGTGCAAAACGCGACATATTTTCAGGCATTTGACCGTATTCGTCGCTGCGTGTATTTGCAGCGTAATGTAAAAACTGGTCAATCAAATACCCGTTAGCACCGTGAATTTCTACCCCGTCAAAACCCGCTTCAATCGCATTTTCTGCCGCTTTTGCGTAATCAGCTACTAGACCTTTAATATCATCGGTTGTGGCTGCTTTTGGCGTAATGTAAGTAAGCTCACGCATACGAGGTACAGAGCCTTCAACGCCAATTGCCGATGGTGCCAGTACATCGCCATCAAAAAAGTGAGGATGTGCAACACGGCCAACATGCCAAAGCTGTGCAAACATTTTGCCGCCATTAGCGTGCACTGCGTCTGTTACTTTTTTCCAACCTTGAATTTGCTCACTGGTAAATAAACCCGGTGTATTTGGGTAACCTTGCGCATCTGGACGAATAATAGTTGCTTCGCTAATAATTAAACCGGTTTCGGCACGGCGAGCATAATATTCAACCATATCTTGTGTTGGCACTAAGTTATCGTCAGCCATACAACGCGTTAATGGCGCCATAAGTACGCGGTTTTTAAGCTCAATCGTATTATTTAGTTTAAACGGAGCAAGTAAATCAGTAGTCATTTTTCAATCCTTCATTAAGTATATGCTTACTACAATATGGCCTTTTTACAAACATTCAAGCTTATTTTGAATGATCGCTCAAATTAGTTGTGACTTATACTGCTCAATATACAAATTAGATCTGCATTGCTGAAATTAAATAGCAACTTTTCAACACTCTGTCATATAACTCGATATACTTGTGTGCATATAATTGAGATATAGTAATTAAGAGTGAGCTAATTATGACAACGCCAAATTTAAGCGAAGAACAAGCAGTAATTTTAGGGCTTGGGGCAAAAAAACGCCTAGCCTATATGTTCGAAACCGTACAACAATTTAAACAAGTATGGATTTTAAACGACAATGATGGCTGCGTTATGCTTGCCAACGAAGATGACGACTGTGTGCCAGTTTGGCCAACTCGCGAATTTGCAGAAGCATGGGCAACTGGCGAATGGGCTGGCTGCAGCGCTAAAGCAATTCCACTTGCTGACTGGTTTAGTCGCTGGACACCAGGCCTTGAAGAAGATGACCTACTTATTGCAGCCTTCCCTACAGAGGAAGACGACGGCACGATATTGTTTTCAGACGAGTTTGAAAAACAATTAAAAGCACCGAAGAAAAAATATTAAGGTTCAAAGCCTAAATACTCAGAGTTATTAATTTATAAACGCGGCACTTAATTTAGTGCCGCGTTTTTATTGGCAATTTCTAAAATCCAAATAAGCCTGCGTAATAGCATCTGGATTTTCTACTTGCGGATAATGCCCAAGCTCTACAAACTCTTGTACGCGCGCATTCGGAATAAGCTTTTTATAATGTTCAATCATGTGCTTACCAGAGATAGGATCTTCTGCGCCTGCTATAAACGTAAGTGGTATATTGCTATTTATGATGGCACCAACCCAGCGTTCTCGGTTTTGCTGCCTCTGCTTTATATAGCTAATGAGTTTAGGCATAACGGCTAAACCATCTTTATAAATTAGCAACTCCCAAAGTGTGTCTACCACTTGTTTTGAGGGCGGTGTACTTTTACTAAAAATAGTAACTAAATTATTGGCAAATTTTTGTTTATTCATTAATTTTGGCACTATCCAACCTAGCTTTGAAAGTAAAAGCTTTTGTATAAATAATGGTTTATGCACCTCAGGAAATAACCCACCATTTAAAAAACACACGCTGTTTATTTTAAAGTCACTTTGGCTAACCACTTGCCTTGCTAATAACTCTTGAGCCACTGTATCGCCATAGTCATGAGCTAAAATATGTACGTCATTAATATTTAACGTTTTTAAAAATTGGGTATATAAGTCGGCTTGTTCGGTAATTTTATAAGTAGCGTTTATTGGTTTATCTGACAAACCAAAACCTAGCATATCGAGCGTAATTACAAAATAATGTTCACTAAGGGTTTGCCACATACCTCCCCAATCCCAGCTAGCACTTGGAAAGCCATGTATTAAAAGCAGCGCAGGCTTAGTTATATCACCAGCTATTTTTGTAAATATTTGATGGCCAGAAATATGAGTGAATTGGCCCTGCGATTGCCACTGTTGAAGAGAAAACATATATTAGCTTTATTTTTATTATCTATTTGTTAGTTTTATCATAGTGATAATTAATAAAGGAAATAAAACCAATGTATAAATTTGCATTGGCTTATTAAACGTTATTTTAAAATTTAATAGTGTAATCTACATAAACTCGGTGGTCGGCTCTGTCGCCTTTAACACCATCAACGCTGCCTGATTTTTCGGTTGTATAATCTACAAATAACCAGCGCAAACTTAAGCCTTTTATTTTCTCAACTTTATAGCGCGTATCTACAGCCCAATATTTTTCGTCAGCTGTGCCAGCTAACTTACCCAGCGCAGAGTTTTCAGCATCGCTACCGCTTGTGTAGTAAAACTTTGTTGTTAAACCTGGCGATACTGCTTTTAAATCAATGCCAAAACGTGCCTGCCACGTTGCCTCGTTTTGATTTGTTAAATCGGCACCAATCAATGAGCGAGTTGGAAATGGGTTTGTACCATGATCGCCACTAAAGTTATCTTCAATCCAAGCATCACTTACCTTAGTAAATGCCGCACCTACACTCCAAATATCTTTTTTCCAATCAGCATCCAAGTAATAGGCAAATCCATCGTTTTCACTTTTAGTTAAACCTGTTAAAGCATCAGGTGCATCCTCATCATCTAAATCACCGCCCTCTGCGCCTGTCACAAATAAATCGCCATCATCTTGTGAGGTAAATATGCCAGTTGAAAGGGTTAACTTACTTTGCTCAAGTTTAATGTCGTAACTGATTTTTAATCCCATTTTATTTAGATAATTGTGGGAATTTAAATATTCAGCCTCTAATGTTATGTCGTCTTTTTTATGCGTAGCACCTACGCCCCAAATTACGCTAATGGCGCCAGGTGCCGATTGGTCGGTAGAAAAGTCTTCCCATCTTTCATCATGTCGACGGCTCCATTTGTCGTATACGTAACCATATAATTTAGTGTTGCCGATTTTATAGTCGCCAAAAACGCCTCTAAAAGTATTAGGAATAGCACGGCTGCCTGAGCTTTTTAAAAGCATACTTTTGGTTTTTTGCCCACCTACTTTAACGTGACCGTTTTTGCCCAATTTAAAATCTAAAAAATATTGACCAAATTTAGAAAAGCTATCGTCTACTCCGCCACTCTCATTACCTGCTGGTAAAATATTACCTGCGGCTGAACCTGTAGAGTTAATATTCATTACGGTGTAAGTCGATACACCCACACTCAATAAATCATTTATATAACCTGATGTGTAATTGAGCTCTATACCTTGAGCAAAAGTTGAATCGTCACTTGCGTCGTTATCGTAGTCACGGTCGAAATAAATTGATCTAAGTTTTATATTAAATTCATCTTGTTCTGTCAGCCCATTAACAGCAGCATACGAAGGAATAGAAATGCATGTTAATACTGCGCCTGTTGCCGCAAGTAATTTAGATACTCGGTGAGCCATAGTTATCTCCGTTACCTTGTTTTTAAAGTTTTTACTGTGCAGCACATAGGGATGTGTATGCTTTTTGACCTACACGGCAAACATGTCATAAGGTAATTAGATTTCAAGTAATTACCTTTCTTTCATGCTAATAAATATAGAACAATATAAATTTATAATGTTTTAATTTTTATATTATAAAATAGTAAGAGTTTGTTTTATTACGGATGAATTGTAAAAACTGGTAAAGATTACCTCTTACTCACTCGTATCTAAGTCGCTAATTTTATTTAAAAAAATCATAATATTAATTTAATTTTACTTGATTTAAACTTACCTAAGTAAAGTTATGAGCTGCTGATTTCTTCTAAAAATCAATAAGCACAAAAACCAGCACCTTTTGCTACTACTTTTGTTGGTATCTATAAAGTGATGCAGAATTTATAAATTATTATATTTATATGCACTTTAGTTTTATCTTGAGGCTTAAAATCAACTTTTTAGACTCCCCCTACTCTAAACCTCTATAAAATATATACATTCCAATCAATAACAAAGTTGTGTCTTGAATAATAGGTGCTATATTTATCACGTTATTAAAATAGAAACACACTTACTGCGACTCATGAAAAAGGATTAATTAATGATTCAAGCACGACCGGTTAATAAAGGGTTATTAATCTCACTGCTTCCTCACGTCATTTTATTAGTTGCGGGCATTATACTTACCTACTTTGCTCATATTAAACACCAAGAAGCCATAAAAAATAAAATAAACAATGCGCTTGATAACCGCCTATCATCGCTTTCTACAGGTATTAACAGTAGGCTCGATTTGTATCAATATGGGCTATTTGGTTTAAAGGGCTTTGTACATGGGATAGGTGCAAATAACTTAAACTATCAAGCCATAACTAACTACTCTGGGAGCCGTAACTACGCTAAAGAATTCCCTGGAGCTAATGGTATTGGCTATATAAAAAAAGTTGGCGTTGAGCAATTAAATAAATTTTTGAATGATGCAAAAAACGATAGACCCGATCAGACATTTAATTTGAATACACTCGTAGCGACTAGTGATGAGCATTTTATAATTCAATATATTTTTCCTGAGCAAAAAAACTTACAAGCAATTGGATTAGATATTGGATCTGAGAGCATGCGCAAACAGGCAGCACTAAATGCTGCCATAAATAATACAACCCAATTAACGGCGCCACTGACTTTAGTACAAGCGAATAAACTCTCACAACAAGGCTTTTTAATATTAGTGCCAATATATAAAACCATTACTATTTCTGATAATAAAAAACAGCGCCTTAATGAGCTTTTAGGTTGGGCATATTCGCCGTTGTTAATTGATAAAATTTTAGACTCACTTTCACACCTTGATGAAAATCAACTAACGATAAGTGATATCAATAACAATACTGAGACTGATTTTTTTAGTTATGGCATAAAAAGCAAAACTAACGATTATCAATTAACTAAAATTATAAAATTAATGGGTAGAACGTGGAAAATTACCATTGATGCCTCAGACGCCTTTATTTATAACCTTCATCTCCCTAGTCGGTATCAAGCCATTGTTAATGGCTCTTTCGCCACTATTGGCTGTATGTTTGTAGTTTTTTTAATGCAATTGTTTATTTTTAGAAGAAACCAAAGAATTAAGAGAAAAACACTTCAGGCTAAAAAAAATAAACTCGCATTGCAGCAAGCAAATTTAAAACTAGAAAGCGAAGTTAAACAACGTACGCAAGAAATAGCCGATATGAGCATGCTCCAACAAAGTATTTTAAACAGTGCTAGTTATTCAATTATTGCGACCGACACAAACGGCTTAATCACTCTATTTAATCCCGCCTCAGAAAAGTTATTAGGCTACAAAGCGCAAGATGTTATTGGCATTAAAAACCCTGGCATATTTCATTTAAAAGAAGAAATTATAAAAAAGGCTAAACTACTTAGTGCTGAATTAAATAAACCTGTACCCCCTGGTTTTGAAGTATTTATCCTAAAAGCAACAGCAACTGAGCCTGATATTAATCAATGGACATATATTTCTTCTACAGGCGAGCAAATACAAGTTAATTTAAGCGTCACTTCGCTGTTAAATAACGAAGGAGACACCGTTGGCTACTTAGGTATTGCTTACGATTTAACAGAACAAATTGACCACGAGCAAGCCCTTGGTCACTCAAAAGAACTTGCTGAGCAAGCATCGCAAGCAAAGTCTGAGTTTTTAGCAAATATGAGCCACGAAATACGAACCCCGATGAACGGTATACTTGGCACATTACAACTATTACAAGAACAACCGCTTAATGAAAAATCAAAAGAGTATTTAAAAAAATCACTGTATTCAACTCGAGCACTCACCACCATTATTAACGATATTCTTGATTTTTCTAAAATAGAGGCCGGCAAGCTTTCATTAGAGAATAAGCCTTTTGATTTTTTTGAACTTATTCATCACTTAGATTCAGACCTAGGTGTGCAAGCGACAGATAAAAACATTTACCTTAAATTTGTGATTGATATTGAGCACAAGCATTGGGTGGGCGACCCAGTTAGACTCAGACAGGTATTTTTAAACTTAATATCTAACGCGATTAAGTTTACATCTCAAGGTGGCGTTACAGTAACGTTTAGGCTAACCGACGAAAAAAAAATATGTTGTTGTATATCAGACACCGGAATTGGAATCTCTGAGCAAGCAATTGATCGATTGTTTGAGCGCTTTGAACAAGCTGAGCAATCAACCACGCGTGAATATGGTGGTACGGGCCTTGGCTTACCCATCACTAAATCATTAATAGGCCTTATGAATGGCGAAATTAAAGTAACAAGCCAGTTAGGTTCAGGGAGTCAGTTTTATGTCTACTTACCATTAAAACAAGCGCAGGTGGATGACAGCACATTAACAACCAAAAATATTGAGCTTCCTGACCTATCTGGAAAAATTATTTTATTAGCTGAAGATAATAAAATAAATCAGCTTGTTGCAGCTGCGATGCTTGAACCAACTAAAGCCACCATTATTATTGCCAACAATGGTTTAGAAGCGATTTCATTATACGAGTTACACAAACCAGACATTATTTTTATGGACATTCAAATGCCAAAAATGGATGGTCTTCAGGCATGTAAAAAAATTAAGGCGCTTAATAGCGAACAAATTGTTATTGCATTAACTGCTAATGTTTTTACAGAACAAAAAGAAATATACAGGCAGCTATTTGATGGTTACGTTTCAAAACCAATCGAAAAACATGAACTTGTCGGCATGTTATCGACACTTTGCTTAGTAAATAATTAGTCATTCTGAGGGCATTAAAAAACCCAGTTATTGTTACCTTTCGATATTAATAACTGGGCTCTAAGAATAATGGTGGAGGGAGAGGGATTCGAACCCTCGTTAGGGATAAACCTAAACACACTTTCCAGGCGTGCGCCTTCAGCCACTCAGCCATCCCTCCACGGTGCTGCAATTGTGTAATGCAACAGCGCGCTATAGTATGAAATAGACCCTTAAGGTGCAAGGCATTTTTTAATTTGGGCCTTTAAATGCTTACTAATCAAGCAACACTTACCTATAGGCACAAAAAAACGGCTAAATCTAAGACTTAACCGTTTTTAATTTATACTCTAAAAGTTACTTAGCCATGCTCGCAGTAAACTCAAGCATGCGATTTAAGGATTTAAGAGCGCCTTCGCGTAAATTCATATCAACGAATACTTCTTTGCCTTTAGGACTTATGAGGGCTTCTTCAATCGCTTTTAAGCCATTCATTGCCATCCAAGGGCAATGTGCGCAACTTTTACATGAAGCGCCCTCACCTGCCGTAGGAGCCGCAAAAAACTCTTTATCTGGACATAGTTGCTGCATCTTATAAAAGATGCCGCGATCAGTTGCTACAATAAACTTTTTGTTGTCCATTGTTTGCGCTGCTTTGATCAATTGGCTCGTAGATCCAACCGAATCGGCAAGAGCAACTATTTCTGCTGGTGACTCAGGATGAACTAAAACGCCTGCATCTGGGTGTAGCGCTTTCATGTCTTTGAGTGCTTTTGTTTTAAACTCGTCATGTACAATACATGCGCCATTCCACATAAGCATATCAGCACCGGTATTTTTTTGAATATAACTACCAAGGTGCTTATCTGGGCCCCAAATGATTTTTTCGCCTTGCTCATCGAGGTGCTCTACTATTTCAAGTGCACAGGATGAAGTTACAATCCAATCTGCACGTGCTTTAACAGCCGTAGAGGTGTTTGCATATACGACTACTTTACGATCAGGGTGCTGATCGCAAAACGCAGAGAACTCGTCTATCGGGCAGCCAATATCTAACGAACATGTTGCTTCAAGCGTTGGCATAACAACCGTTTTATTTGGCGTTAAAATTTTGGCTGTTTCGCCCATAAATTTTACGCCCGCAACAATAATCATATCTGCATCGTGACGTGCGCCAAAACGCGCCATTTCTAGCGAGTCGGCAACGCAGCCGCCGGTTTCTTCAGCAAGTGCTTGAATTTCAGGATCGGTATAATAATGGGCAACAAGTACTGCATTTTTATCTTTTAGTAATTGTTTTATACGCGCTTTATATTCGCCTTGCTCGTCTTGTGTTAACGGTGCTGGCTTAGGGGGAAAAATATAACCTTCAGGCATAATAGTTTGAGCTAGACTCATGTTCTCGACCACTTATCTACAGTGCATTAATTAGGGCGAATTATACGAGAATATGAAAGCAAATAACAGCGAACTAGTAAGGCTGTTTATAAAAAATAAAGTGGGAAATTAAAAAAGAATATAAAGGAAAGTATTAGAGAGTGGTGGGTCATGATGGATTTGAACCATCGACCAATTGATTAAAAGTCAACTGCTCTACCAACTGAGCTAATGACCCGCTCTAATATAAATCTGCTTTGTAAAAAGCTTGCGTAAATCCGCCGATTAAACTGTCATAGAATGGTGGGTTATGATGGATTTGAACCATCGACCAATTGATTAAAAGTCAACTGCTCTACCAACTGAGCTAATAACCCGCTCTATGCACTTATTCAATTAAGAATGAAGCTTACGTATATCCGCCGACTAATGCCAAACCCTATTCACAAGGAATAAAGAATGGTGGGTCATGATGGATTTGAACCATCGACCAATTGATTAAAAGTCAACTGCTCTACCAACTGAGCTAATGACCCGCTCTTATATAACTTTTCATAGAATGGTGGGTTATGATGGATTTGAACCATCGACCAATTGATTAAAAGTCAACTGCTCTACCAACTGAGCTAATAACCCGCTCTATGCACTTATTCAATTATGAATGAAGCTTACGTAAATCTGCCGATTGATTCCAAACCGTATTCACAAGGAATAAAGAATGGTGGGTCATGATGGATTTGAACCATCGACCAATTGATTAAAAGTCAACTGCTCTACCAACTGAGCTAATGACCCGCTCTATTGTTGCGTTTAAATGCAACTTACTACTTTGCGTAAATCCGCCGATTGGAACCAATTATTATTCACAAGGAATAAAGAATGGTGGGTTATGATGGATTTGAACCATCGACCAATTGATTAAAAGTCAACTGCTCTACCAACTGAGCTAATAACCCATTCCAGTTGCTAACTTATTACTAAGTTAAAGCTTACGTAAATCCGCCGATTGATGCCAAACCGTATTCACAAGGAATAAAGAATGGTGGGTCATGATGGATTTGAACCATCGACCAATTGATTAAAAGTCAACTGCTCTACCAACTGAGCTAATGACCCGCTCTGACGTTGCGTTTTATAACAACTTAGTATTGTACGTAAATCCGCCGATAAAAGACCATTCAAAGAATGGTGGGTTATGATGGATTTGAACCATCGACCAATTGATTAAAAGTCAACTGCTCTACCAACTGAGCTAATAACCCGCTCTTTTTGTCGCATTTCGAGTGGGGTAACCATTCGTTTGCTGCGGGCGCTTATAATACTTATTTATAAAATGAGTGCAACCGAAATTGTCTCTTTTTTTAAGTTTTTATGTCTAGATGCACAAAATTAAACCGTTTGTGCTCAAACTACATGCAAATCCAAGATTCTTCGAGAGTTTCCATGTAGTTTGCTCGCCTTAACTAGAAATTTAATCGCTGGTGAACTTTAGTTTCCCAAACGATCAGTTGCTAGTTTTGCAGCGGTAGTACTTGGGTATTGATTGATAAGATCGCTCAATATTTTTTGTGCTTGCGCCGCTGAACCTTGATCTTGTAAAAGTGTGCCTAACTTTAGCATTGCATCAGGGCGTTTATTAGAATTTGGAAATTCGTTAACAACCACTTTAAAATGCTCCACCGCTTTTACGCCATCATTTTTAATAGTAAGCAACTGCCCTAACCAATAATGCGCGTTAGACGCATATACAGAGTTTGGATAGGTAGTCAAAAACGTTTGAAATTCAGGAATCGCTTGATCATAACGTTTATCTTTCATTATTAACGCAACAGCACGCTCGTACGCTTCATTTTCAGATAAGTCACTGCTGTAGCTCTGTGCATCGTTTGGCTGCGCCTGATCGACTACTGGAGCTGCTGTTGGCTGTGTATAAGCCTGGCTCACGCGGTTTTCAATCTCTTGATACAACTCACGCTGACGCTGCAGTACTTTTTCAAGTTTGTAGCTTTGCTCTTCAGTTACACCGCGAATTTGACTTACTTCGTCTTGTAACAAGTTAAGTTGTTGCTGTAACTCTACTTGTAAAAAGTTACGCGACTGCATCATATTCTCAAGCGACGCTAATCGCTTCTCAATACTTGATTGTGAACTTGCAGCTTCTGAAACAGGAGCGGGAGCAGCCATTAACTGGGTGCTCCCGCTCAATATCATGGCTGCCAAAATAATTTTCGGCTTCATAATATCTCTTATCTTAGTAAACTAGTACCGCACGGCGGTTTTTAGCGAAAGCTGATTCAGTGCGAGATTTAACCATTGGCTTCTCTTCACCGTAGCTTACCACTGACATTTGGCTAGCTGAAACACCTAAGCTTAATAGGTATTTTTCAACTGCTTGGCCACGGTGCTCACCTAGTGCAATGTTGTACTCTGGAGTACCGCGCTCATCTGCGTGGCCTTCAATTAGTACTTTAACTGATGGGTTTTGAACTAAAAACTCAGCATGTGCACGAAGTAAATCAGCGTACTTACCTTCAACAGTCGCTTTATCAAAGTCAAAGTAAATTACTTGCTCTTGACGAAGTGCTTCGTACTTTTGACGAAGTTGCTCTTCTGCTTGTTGCTCAGGAGAGATTGTAGCTACTTCAACTGTATCAGTGTTAGTTGATTGCTCAACAACGCCTTGATTTGATTGGTTTGCAGCACCTTCATCAATATCAGAAGATGAGCTACAAGCGGCTAATGTCATTACTGGCACAGCAATTAGCAGGCCTTTAAGTATTTTGTTAAGTTGCATTGAGTAGATTCCTATTTTGAGTAAACCAGTAATATTACTGTAAGTATGGCGACCAAGCTGGTGCCTTTACTTGTCCGTCTAGCACAGGTAACCGTGCTTTAAAGCGGCCGTCCATCGATACTAGCGCAAGTACCTGTTTATTATTATGGAGCGTGCTGTATATAATCATCGAACCATTTGGCGCTATGCTCGGTGATTCATCTAGGCGTGTTCTCGTTAATACTTGAAACGCACCTGTAGCCAGCTCTTTCTTAGCAAGATGGTACTGCCCGTTGGTACGGTTAACCATCACTAATTCTTTTCCATCTGGTGTTATAGAACCAGCAAGGTTCATATCACCATCAAAGGTGAGTCGTTGTGACCTACCTGTTTTTAAATTTAACTTATAAATCTGAGCATTACCACCCCTTTCAGATGTAAACACAATATCTTGGCCATTAGGGTACCAAGATGGCTCAGTATCTATGCTACGATGATTTGTTAAGCGTGTTTCTTTACGTGTAGCAAGGTCAAGCATGTAAACTTCTGTCGCACCCGTCTTATCCTTAGAAAGCACTAATAATAGCTTTTTACCATCTGGCGAAAACTGCGGTGCACCATTAATACCACGGTAGCTTGCTATTATTTCACGCTTACCTGTGTATATATCTTGAATGTAAATTTGGCTTTGACGGTTTTCAAACGTTACATACGCTAGTTTAGTACCATTCGGTGACCATGCTGGCGACATTAATGGTTCTTTTGAACGAAGTAACACCTGTTCGTTAAAACCATCGTAATCAGCAACGACTAGCTGATAAGGTTTAGGCTCGTTATCACGTACTATTACATATGCAATTTTAGTTAAAAACGCGCCCTTTTCACCCGTTAGCTTTTCATAAATAACATCACTGATTCGATGAGAGTAACGGCGAAAACCACTCTCGCCAATAACACTTTCACGCGCTTCTAAAATATGATCTTGGCTTTTAACTAACTTACCGTTACTCATCATTTGCGTATTGCCACCGGTAATTTGGCCGCGAATCACATCAACTAACTCATAACGAACTAAATAACGCCCATCAGTTTGTTGTTCAACCTCACCAACAAGAACAGCTTCAACACCTTTATTAACCCAAGACGCATAATCAATTTCGCCATCTTTACTTGGCTGTTGCGGCATTTGCGCCACATCAACAGGTTTAAACTTACCACTGCGCATTAAATCGGCAGCAATAACACCACTTAGCTTTTCAGGAATTGGACCAACACCTTGGTATTTAAAAGGTACAATGGCAATAGGCCTTGCACCGTCTACACCTTCTGTTATTACAATTTCAAGCGCTGCATTAGCAACACCCGTAAACCCAAACAGTAAAACTAAACAGGCTATTTTTATTTTGTTGAACATATCATTCCTTTAAAATTCTGGCTTGATTGTTAAATTAATATTCTTAAGTTTTTCGAATACGTCTTTATCTTTAGATACCGGTAATGTGTCAGCCATGCGCACTGCTCTTAATGCAGCTTCACATACTAACTTGTCGCCACCTAATGATTTAACTTGCGTTACTAAACCATTAAAGCCCAAACGAATATTAACTCGGCACTGTTGGTTTTTCATTTTTTCATCAATCAGTAAGTTTTGCTGAATACGCGCCATAATTAATGCACGGTACTTATCAACTTCGCTCACCACTTGTTGCTGACGTATTTTACTACGGGCAGCCTGCTCTTTGGCAAGTTGCTCTTGTAACATTTGCTCTTGCATTGCTTGCTGGCGTTTACGTTCGGCCTCAGCAGCACGCTCTTTTGCTTCCTCTTCACGCTTTTTGCGCTCAGCTTCTGCTTTTTTAAGCGCTTCTTCTTCAGCTTTGCGTTTGTCAGCTGCTGCTTTTGCTGCGTTTTC